>CAVRNM010000151.1:0-5281 GCA_963722225.1 uncultured Verrucomicrobiae bacterium | reverse complement strand
CCAGGTGGTGCGCGTCGGCCGACTGGCCGTAGCCCAGCACTTCAGCATAGATGTGCGCGCCGCGCCGCCGGCGCGAACTCGAGTTCCTCGAAGATCAGGATCGCGCCGCCTTCGCCCATCACGAAGCCGTCGCGCTCGCGGTGGAGAGTAGGCTGGCCCGGGCGGGCTCGTCGTTGCGCGTCGACATCGCCTTCATCGAGTCGAAGCCGCCCATCGCGATGTCGGTGACCGTCGCCTCGGAGCCGCCAGTCGTTCATGATCGCCGTGGCGTAGCCGTGCCGGATCAGGTCGAAGGCGATCGCCATCGCGTCGTTCGAGCTGGCGCAGGCGCTGGAGACGGCGTACATCGGCCCGCGGAAGCGATGCTTCATCGAGATCTGGGCCGGGCCCGCGTTGCCCATCAGCATGGGAATGAAGAACGGGGTGATGCGGCTCGCCCGTCTTCTGCTCCACGCGCGCCTTGCTGACGGTGTCCTGGAGCGTGATGATCCCGCCGATGCCGGTCGCGACGACGACCCCGGTCGCGTCGCGTTCATTGTGTCGTCCGGGAAGCGCGCGTCTTCGAGCGCTTCGAGCGCCGCGGCGAAGGAGAACTGGGCGAAGCGGTCCATGCGCCGCGCGTCGCGCAGGCCGGTGCGCCGCGCGTGGGGGCGTAGCCCTTGACCTCGGCCGCGATGCGGCAGCGCAGGCCGGCCGCCGCGACGTCGTAGGCCGTGACCGCGGCGACCCCGCTCTCGCCGGCGATCAGCCGGCTCCAAAACTCCTCGCGCGTGTTCCCCAGACGATCTCCCGGCGCAGCGCCTCGGCGACGCGCGGACTCGGCGGGTACGGATTCTCGTTGGTGTTGAGCTTGATCCAGCCTGGCTCGCCGGGCTGGAGGCCGGGCGTGTAGGCCTGGAGCCGCACCACATGCGGCAGCGCGAGGTTTTGGACGTCAAATGTCGGTTCGCGGGAGGACATGGGAAAAGAGCCCGGCGCCGGTCTAGGCCGGGTCCACCCCTTTGGGTAGGTAGGGCGGGGTCGCGCCATCGGGTAGGTAGGGCGGGGTCGCCGAACCCCGCCCAGTCTCCGGAAACGCGGCGGCATCCGGCGATGCCGCCCTACAACCGTTCGGCTTCATCAAGTTCATTGGAGGCGCGTGTTTGACAGCATTATTTCAGCGTCGGATCGCCCTCGCCTCACTCCATTCTGATCTCCACCGAGCGACCGTGGGCGTCGAGTTGTTCCATCGCGGCAAACGCGGTCACCACCGGCGCGGCGCGGCGCAGGCTGGCGCGATCGTACTGCACGAGGCTGGTGCGGCGCATGAAATCCGCCACCCGCAGGCCGCTGAAAAACCGGCCGCTGCGGCCGGTGGGCAGCACGTGGCTGGGCCCGGCGGTGAAATCGCCCAGGGCCGTGGGCGTCTCATTGCCCGTCATGATCGCGCCGGCCGTCGTGATCTGCCGCGTGAGCCCGGCGGCGGCGGGAGCAGCCACCAGCAACTCAAGATGTTCGGGAGCGATCGCGTTGGCCACGTCAGCCGCCTGATCCAGGTTCTCGGTCTCCACGGCCAGAAAGCCGTTGGTCAGGACCCTGCGGATCACCTCGGTCCGGGACAAACCCGCCAACTGCGCCTCGATTTCGGCCGCGATCGCGGCGCGGATCCGCGCGGAGGTGGTCACGAGGTAGATCTTTTCCTTGCCCGAGCCGTGCTCGGCCTGGGCGAGCAGGTCGGCGGCGGCGTAGTCCGCGCGCGCCGTGTCGTCGGCAATCACCATGAGTTCGCTGGGGCCGGGCAGGCCGGCCACCCCGACCGCGCCAAACACCTGGCGCATCGCCTCGCACACGTAGGCGTTGCTCGGGCCGAAGATCTTGTCGACCGCCGGAATCGACTTCGTGCCGTACGCCATCGCGCCCACGCCGTAAACGCCGCCGACTCGGTAGATCTCGGTGATTCCGCATAATTGCAGAGCCGCGAGCAGACCGGGGGCCACGCGGCCCTCGCGATCACAGGGGGTGAAAACCGCGATCTCCGGGACGCCGGCAATCTGGGCGAGCGTAACCGTCATCACAACCGTGGAGACCAAAGGCACCTGTCCGCCCGGAATATTGATGCCGATGCGGCGGATCGGATCGTATTTCTCCCCCACCCGCGCGCCCTGCCGGTTGCGCCCGCTCCATCCCCGCAGCAGCGTCCGGCGGTTGAAGGCCCGCACGTTCGCCCGGGCGGCCAGAAACGCAGCGCGGTCGGAGGACGAGAGGGCCGCCGCGGCCCCGGCCAGGTCGGCCGGAGTCACGCGGAACCCGCGCGGCGTAAGTCTGGCCCCGTCGATGCGCGCCGCCTGATCGACCACGGCGGCGTCGCCCCGCTCGCGGACATCGGCGAGGATGGCGGCGACCGTTTCCTGCAGTTCGCGCGCCGGCGCGGCCGCGCGGCAAAACGCGGCGAGTTGGGAGCGAAAGGTGCGGGAACGGTAACGAAGCAGTCGCATGGAAAGGAAACGGCTATGCGGTCCCCCGCCTCGCGTCAAAGCGTTTGGCAGGACGGCTTGCAGCACGGGCGCATCTCCCGGCCGCCGAGGTAGCACCGGTCTGCGACCGGCGAATCGGCCTTCCAGCCCGCAACCGATGCCACCTTGTTGCGTAGCGCAGGCTTCCAGCCTGCCCGCAGCCAGGGATGGCTGCGCCACGTTTGGAATCACCGTCAATCGGCAGGGATGGCCGCCCCGGTGCAGCCCGCTCGCACTCACGGGAACCATTGATAATCCCGGCCGCTACAGCCCAAGGGTGTCCAGCGGGCTCTTCACGCCCATCTATACCACCGGAAGCCGTTGCGGGCGGCGGGCCCGCAGGGTTTCGCCCAGCTCCCCCATTTCGCGTCCCAACACTCGGCGGAAAAGAAACAGAATCGCAGAGAACGCCTGGTTTTGCGTGCTCGCGGAGACGCTGCGCTCGACCGCGAGGTGCTCCAGGTACGACTTGACGTGGGCGTCCGTCATCTCCGCCGGCACGGCGGCCGGGAAGTAGCGCAGGAAACTCGCCACGGCCTCGGTGTAGCTCTGCTCCGTCCGCCATGAATAGTGGGCCAGCCGGATCTCGCGCCGCAGCCGGTCGATCGCTTCGCCCGCATCTTTTGGTGCTGCGCCAGACCCATTACCGTCCGGCACAGCCGAGGACTTCGCCGCCAAGAGCGGTCTGTTTCCCGAGTTGACCGGATCGTGCTGGAAATCCGTCGGTCGCCGCTCCGGCTTTCCGGTCAATGGCCGTGTTCTCTGCGGTTGTTCACCCCGTTGGTCTTGGGCGCGACGCAATTCCGCGGCTGCCACGGCCGGCGCAGACCCCACCGAGCATTTGATGCGGAACCGGGGCATCAGGCGACCTTGAGCGTTTGTTTCCCACCGCCAGTGTTCGATTCCCCGTTCAAACACCTCCAATGCCAGGCGAACTTGCTCGAGACGCCAGGGCGAAATCGGCGGCTGTTCGGCCCGGAGCGCCGTCAGGTGATCGGCCACGATCTGCTCCAGTGGAATTTCCGGCCCGCGCTTTCGGGCGCAGCGCAGGAATGCCTCCAAATGCACATTCCACCAGAACTGCTTCCCCTCCGGGAGATCGAACCCCTGCGCGGCCAACAAGTTTTTGACCCATGGCTTGGCGACTCGCGGCTGATCGGGGCCGTTGACCGGAGAACGGGTGGGGTCTTTCCTGGCAGCAAGGTCCATGACGCCGAAATACCCCCAATTTCCACTCCCTCGAGTTTTTCTCTTCCCCTTTGGATCATCTGGTTATTCCACTGCACCCTAATGCGAGTGGGTCTCAATCGGTTCCCCATCGACGATTCTTCGCTCGGCAACCGTTGAATGGTTGAACGAATCTCAAGAGGAATTTGTTCGCCCCAAGCCGCTCCATGTGCAAAATAAAATCGTTCGAATGATGGAATTACAAGGGACTGATTTCCGGCAGATTGCATTCCCTCCACCGCATCTCCTCGCCCTAATTTCCCCTCCAAAATGCCTGTCGGAAACACGTCTCCTTTAAGCCTGCTTTTCGCTCTCCGCGCTCCATCCTCCGGCCACCTGCAAACCCTTGGCCGTTCTGCCTATCACCCCACCCTATCTTGCAAAGCCACTCATTAGTGTGGCTACACAGCGTTCGGCGGGAAATACCCAAAGATGAAAAATGTTATCCAAAGCATTGCGCTGTTATTGGTAGTCTCAGCCTTCGCAGGATGCAGCGAGGCATATTTTTATCGGCAGCATTTGGAAAAGAGGAGGCTCTCTCGCATTGAAACGGCGAAGGCCTCGGGGATACCTGCTGAAAAAGCCCAGATTATCGGAGCTTGGATAAGAAGTGAATGCGAAGTGGATGACGCCGAGTTCAAGAAGCAATTGATTCAGGAGAAATTTTTAATGCAATTTTCCGAAGATGGGACCGTCATCACAAGGGGAAGGGCAGCCGGCAAAACCGAAGACGAGGTTCATAGAGGAAACTAAATCGTTAATAATGGAGAACTCTCGATGAAAGAGACCGACAAAGGTAAAATCGAAGAGCTTAGGACTTCGGTGGTGATTCGAAACGGTTGCCTAGTGATGACATTTGATGGTGGTGACGATTATGTGTTCTCGAGATTGCCGAGATGAAAACAGAGCCGAACCAGCCGCCGAATGCCGGTCAGCGGCACGCCGGCTGCTAACGCACCCGTCCAGCCTCCGCCCGGCATCGCAGGTCGGTAGCGTTGGGCCAAGAAAAAACCAGCTTGACAGCCGTACGCTTAACCGTACGCTCCCGGTATGACATCCATCCCCGTCACCCAAGCTCGTTCCAGGCTCTATCAGCTTGTCGACGACACCGCCGCTTCCCACGTCCCCGTCCAGATCACCGGCAAGCGCAGCAATGCGGTTTTGGTGGCCGAAGACGATTGGCGGAGCATCCAGGAGACGCTCTACCTTCTGTCGATTCCTGGAATGCGCGAATCCATTCGGAAAGGATTGCGGGAACCGTTGGGGAGAACCAAGACTGAAATCGCCTGGTGACCTGGCAGCTCTATTATACCAAGCAAGCCCTGAAGGACGCCAAGAAGCTGGCGTCCAGCAATCTTCGGACCCAAGCAGAACGCCTGCTTGAGGTTTTGAAGAAGGATCCGTTTCAAAGCCCGCCAGCATATGAGAAGTTGGTCGGAGATCTCGATGGCGCGTGGTCTCGGCGGATCAACATCCAGCACCGACTCGTGTATCAGATCTACCCAGAGAAACGGGCGGTGAAGATCATTCGGATGTGGACCCATTACGAATGAAAGAGCCCA
>CAVRNM010000150.1:0-10617 GCA_963722225.1 uncultured Verrucomicrobiae bacterium | reverse complement strand
TTCCACTTTTTCATGAGTGATGTAATCGGGAAGGGAGATATTTCTGGGCCAGCCTTTGCTCAAGTCCACTCCCTAAGCCATCGGACGGGCACGGGGAGCGTTCGTTACTATTCGCCACAAGAATACGCTGTCCAACCTTTAGGTATCGTGAAGAATTGAGCCGTGCCGACCTTTCCGCGAATCACCCCTGGAGGGGCGCATCTCCCGATTGACGGTGAAGCAGGCAGCAAGCCTGCGCCATCGGCGATGAACGAGCGGTCGCGTTTCGTAGCGCAGGCTTCTAGCCTGCAGCCGATGCAGCCAGGGATGGCTGCGCTACGTTCGGAATCACCGACAATCGGAGATGGCCACCCCAGGAGGATGGCGCGGAAAAATTCGGAGAAAAAACCAGCGACATCACGTTGTTTTTGGGTATTGGCGGCTCGGAACGAGACGCGGGCTGAGACATCCGGGGCACCGAATGGATGTCCCTTCACGCTCGCTAAAGGTTGGGATAGCTAAACTGTCGTCATACTTCCATGACCCGCCGCGAATTCATCACCCTGACCGCCGCCGCCACCGGCTCGCTCATCGCCCGCCCCGGGCTGGCCCAGCCCGCCCCCATCCCGCGCCCCCAGCCGAAAATCCCGCGCTGGCGCGGGTTCAACCTGACCGAGATGAACGGCGGCCCCGCGGAGGCCGCCCCTATCGGGAATCCGACTTCCAGTGGATGGCCGAGTGGGGCTTCAATTTCGCGAGGCTTCCCCTGAATTACTGGGTTTGGTCAAGCCCCAAGGACTGGATGACCATCAGGCCTGAGGCGCTGGAGCCCCTGGACAAGGCCCTCGAGCTCGGCCAGCAGCACGGGATCCACCTGTGCATGGGGTTTCACCGGATCCCGGGCTACTGCATCAACATGCGCCAGCTGGAGCCCTTCCAGCTCTTTGACAGCCCCCGGGATTCGATGCTGCGCGCCCTCGAGGCGGCTTGCATCACTGGCGCTACTTCGCGGAGCGCTACAAGGACCTCCCCAACTCAAGGCTCAGCTTCGATCTCCTGAACGAGCCGCCCTTCATGGACGACCAGTCGCGCTACGTTGAGATCTGCCGGGCGCTGATCGCCGCCATCCGGAGCGCGAGCCCCGACCGGCTCATCTTCGCCAACGGCGCCGACATCGGCCAGACGCCCGTCACAGCGCTGATCGACGAGGGCATCGTCCAGAGCTCCCACGACTACCAGCCGAAGATGGTCAGCCACTACAAGGCCTTCTGGGTGCCCGCCCGGGAATTTGAATCCCTCGCGACGCCGACCTGGCCCATGGTCGACAAGAACGGGGTCCTCTGGGACCGCGAAAAGCTCCGGCTCGAGGAGATCACCAAGTGGAAGCCCCTGACCGACCGGGGCGCACCCGTCCACGTCGGCGAATGGGGCTGCCACAATCGGACGCCCCACGAACCCTGCCTGGGTTGGATGACCGACCAGCTGGCCCTCTGGAAGGAGGCCGGCTGGGGCTGGTCGATGTGGAACCTCCGCGGGAATTTCGGGATCGTCGACAGCGGGCGGGCGGACGTCGCGTATGAGGATTTCCGCGGCCACAAGCTCGACCGCAAAATGCTTGAGCTCCTGCGGACGGGTTAACGCCCCGCCTCAGAGCCCGTCAGCTCGCGCACCCGCTCGATCACTTCGAAGCAGGAGCGGCTGCTGTGGTACGGGCATTTCCAAAGGCTCACTTTGGGGAGGGGTATCGGCTTCCCCTCTCGGGTGAGCAGGTTGAACCAGTCGCCTTGCGCGCGGTCCACGAACTCGGCCTGGATGTAATCCCAGCTGTGCCGCGACGCCGCGAGGAAGCGCGGGTCGCCGGAAAGCTGGTAGGCGTTCAGGAACCCCACGACGGCCTCGGCCTGCTCCCACCATTCCTTGCGGGTGTTGGTAAAGCCCTTGGGGCCGCCCTCGCTGAGGACACCACCGTCCGGGTCCACGCCCTCGGCCAGGGTCGCCCGGGCGATGTCGACCGAGACGGACTTGGCCTGCGCGACCAGCGCGGGGTCGCCGACCACGTTGGCCGCCTCCACGAGCAGCCAGCTCAACTCGATATCATGGCCGTAGGAGATCTCCTGGGATGTCGGCGTCCAGTCCTCCTTCAGGAAGAGGATCAGGTGGTGGGTGCGCGGATCAATGATGTGCTTGATGGTCATCTCGAGCAGCTCATGTTGATTGGCCCTCAGACCCGGATCGGGCCAAACGCGCAGGAGATTCGTGTAGGCCTCCAGGATGTGAATGTGCGAATTCTGGGACTTCGGAGCGGGGCCCAGGAGGTTCTTGTCCCCCGGGCCTGGCCTCTCCCAGCGCCGGTTGAGCGTGTCGAGATACCCGCCGTGCGTGTGGTCGCGCGAGTGCTGTTCCACCAGGCTGTAGATTTCGATCGCCTTGTCCAAGGCGGGCTTTTCGCCGGTCGCCCGGTAATACTCCGCCAGGGCGTAGATGCCAAAGACCTGGCCGTAGATCTGTTTGACGGTTTCGTTCGGTTTCCCGTCCGGGGTGATCGTCCAGAAGAGACCACCCGACTCCTGGTCCCAGAAATGATCCACAAGGTCGCGGTAGGCATAGCGGGCCATCTCCAGGCAGGCGGGATCCCGGTAAACCCGGTAGGCGGTCGAGAAGGTCCACAGGATGCGGCTGGTGAGGAGCGCGCCCCGCGGCACGTTATTGCGGACCTTCATGTCCGCCGTGATCATGCCGACAAAGCCGCCGTCCGCGGGATTGCGCGTGTATTTTAGCCAAAACGGGAGGATGTCACCGCGCAGCTCCTGCTCGGCACTGGCCGCAAAAGCCGCGAGACTCGGGTCCGGCGCCGCCGGGGCTGGAAGGTCCGCGGCCCGAGCCGCAAAACCGGAGAGGAACAGGGCAATGGCTAGGCCCCGGTGCAGATTCTTGAGGTTTGTCATGGGGTTTGGTGGCGTTGGCTTGACGGCCCGGCTCCAACCCAGGCCCGACCGACGCCGGATTTGGCGAATGCGACTGCCGGAAGTTGCTCAAGGAAAACCCGCAACGGCCCCGACGCAAGCCGCCGGCGCAACGGAGCGCGGGCGGTTGGTTATTTGGTGCCGGGCTTGGGTGGCTCTTCCTTCACTCGAGTTAGTATCCTACGCCTTCCAACCTTTAGGAACCGTGAAGAAAGCAAGGATGGGGCTTTTTGAGAAACAACGCTTGCGTTGTAGCCAGCCTCGCTGAGGCCGGTCCGGGGTCGGCCAATTCGACCGGCCCCTCGACATGCTCGGGGCCTTGAGCTTGTCGAAACGGCTCAGGGCAGGCGACCCCGGCTACAGGTTTCTTGCCGTCCGAAGCAAAACGCGTTTTGCCGTGGAAGCTGCATCGATGCGGCCAGTGCCGTATCCAACGGTCACGGATTTGCGGGGGACCCGCGGCCAGGGCCGCCTTCACGTTGTCTTAAGGTCTGTTGTGTCATGGTGGACAAAGCCCCCCGTTGCCGCGATGCTGGTTTGCGTGATCGAGAATGGCTCCACCCTCCCCGGCCCAGCCTGGCCGCCCACTCGCCCAAAACACGTTTACCGATGAACCAACTATTCCGAGTCTCCCTGCTGGCAGCGCTGTATTGTGCCACCTCGGCCTTCGCGTCCGGCGACTTCACCCGGGGTGTCGGCGTTTATCCGGGCGATCCGGCCGCGTTCGAGGGGCCGACTCTGGTCCCGGAGACGACGACCTATCGCAACCTCGCGCTCCATCGCCCGGCCACGGCGTCGAGCAACTATGATTACAACCTGACCGCCCAGCTTGTCACCGATGGGATCATCGACGACCGACTGCCGCGCTGGCTCGTTTGCTCGTCCAGCGCCGAAGGCACCCTGCCCCGCCACGAACGGGAGCATCTGGTCGACGGCTACGTGAGCACCGCGGTCGACCTTCCCTCCTCGGGAGGCTGGGTGCAGATCGAGCAGGCGGGCCGCTACGACGCACCCGCGGTCGATCGCATCGAGGTGCTCGCGATCCCGCGCACGGAGGAAAAGAATCCGCAGCGTTGGACCTGTGTGGTCCGCGCGTCCGACGACGGCCAGAACTGGCGGGAACTGGGGCGGGCGAGCGGCAAAGAAAAGCTGGCCCGCGAGACCTTCTGGAATTCGAAAGTCGTCAAGCCATCGTTCGACGTGCCTGCCAATGGGGCGGCCCGCTTCTACCGCGTCGAAATCGATGCTCCCTCGGTGACTGCCTGGCGGGTGGCTTCGTTCGACACCTTCGCCCAGGGGAAGCGGGTGAATCTCGGCGGTCCGCACGATTTCACCAGCGCCTGGAAGAGCGCGGGCAACGGAGCCGAGTGGATCCAGGTCGACCTGGGCGCCCTCTGCACCTTCGATCGCGTGGTGCTGCACTGGATCCGGCGCGCGGCGGAGGGTGCGATCGAGCTCTCCGACGACACGGCGACCTGGCGGACGCTTCTGCCACTCTCGACGACCACCGACGATTACCCGCTGAACCGGACCGAAAACGCCCGCTACGTCCGCGTCCGGATGACCCATCCCGCCACTCCTGACGGGTATATCATGAGCGAATTCCAGGTCTTTGGCCGGGGCGGCCCCGTGCCCCAGGCCCGGCCGGCGCCGGTTTCGCCTCCCGGCGAGCGCCAGGATCTTGTACGCGGCTCGTGGCGCCTCCAGCGCGACTCGCTGGTCGCCTCGGATGGCGAGGCGCTTTCGCAGCCCGGGGCCGACTGCCGGGACTGGCTCCCGGCCACCGTGCCGGGAACCGCGCTGGTGAGCTACCTGAACGCCGGCGCGTTGCCGGATCCGAACTACGGCGACAACCAGCTGCAGCTATCGGACTCCTTCTTCTACGCGGACTTCTGGTACCGCGACGAGTTCACCCTGCCCGCCCCGGCCCCCGGCCGGAAGCTCTGGCTCAATTTTGACGGCATCAACTGGAAGGCCGACGTCTATTTCAACGGCACGCCCCTGGGCCGGATCGACGGCACCTTCCTGCGGGGGCGCTTTGACGTCACCCGGCTCGTCCGCCCCGGCGCGCCCAACGCCCTGGCGGTTCGTATTCATAAGCCGGATACTCCTGGCAGCGTCCGCGAAAAGACCGCCGCCGAGACCGGGCCCAACGGAGGCGCGCTCGGCGTGGACAACCCGAGCTTCCACGCCACGGCCGGCTGGGACTGGATTCCCAGCATCCGCGGCCGCGACATTGGCATCTGGTCCGACGTCTACCTGACCACCACGGGGCCGGTGGTCCTCGAACACCCCCTGGTCTCCGCCCGGCTGCCGCTGCCCGACACGAGCACCGCGGACCTGACGGTCGAGGTCACCCTGCGGAACACCGAATCCAAACCCGTGGCCGGCGTGTTGCGCGGCCAGTTCGGCGACGCGCAGTTTGAGCGGGCCGTCGAGATGCCCGCGGAGGCCTCCACGGTGGTACGGCTCGATCCGTCGACGGTCGCCGCCTTGCACCTGAGCCATCCCCGGCTCTGGTGGCCCGTGGGCTATGGCGAGCCCGATCTCTACGACGTCCGCCTGGAATTCGCCACCGCCGACGGCCAGCGCTCGGATGCGAAGGCGTTCCGCGCAGGGGTGAGGCAGTTCACCTATGCCGAGGAGAACGGCACGTTGAAGCTTTTCATCAACGGCCGCCGGTTCATCGGTCGCGGAGGCAACTGGGGTTTCTCGGAGTCCAACCTGCTTTACCGCGCCCGGGAGTACGATGCCGCCGTGCGCTATCACCGCGACCTGGGTTTCACGTTGATCCGGAACTGGGTCGGCCAGGTCGGCGACGACGCCTTCTTCGAGGCCTGCGACCGCTACGGCGTCGTGGTCTGGCAGGATTTCTGGCTGGCGAACCCGGGCGATGGTCCGGACCCAGCTGACAACGCGATGTTTCTGCAGAACGCCGCCGACTTCATCGAGCGCATCCGCAACCATCCTTCGGTCGGTCTTTACTGCGGCCGCAACGAGGGTAATCCGCCGCCGGTGATCAACACGGGCCTGGAAAAACTCGTGGCTTCGCTGCACCCCGGGATCCGCTACATTCCGAACTCGGCTTTCGGGCTCGTCAGCGGCGGCGGTCCCTATCACCTGATGCCGATCAATTTCTATTTTGACCAGCGCGCCACGGCCAAGCTCCACAGCGAGCTGGGCATGGCGAACGTCGTCAGCCTGGACAGTCTCCGGCAGATGATGCCGGAAGCGGACCAGTGGCCGCGGGGCCCGGTCTGGGGCCTGCACGACTTCACGACGCACGGGGCCCAGCAGGGCGGCACCCTGGAGGAAACGATCAAGCAGACCTACGGCGACGCCGCGAACGCCGCGGAGTGGGTGGAGCTCGCGCAATTCACGAATTACGACGGCCACCGCGCGATGTTCGAGGCCCAGAGCAAGAATCGCATGGGCGTGCTCATGTGGATGAGCCACCCGTGCTGGCCGTCCTTCGTGTGGCAGACCTACGATTACTACTTTGAACCGACGGCCGGTTACTTCGGCGCGAAGAAGGGCTGCGAACCCCTGCATGTGCAGTGGAATCCGCTGCATGACACGGTTGAAGTCGTGAACTACAGCGCCGGTCATCGCGCCGGCCTGAACGTCAAGGCCAGCATCCTGAATGCGGACGGCTCCGTGCAGTGGAAACAGGAGGCGACCATCGACACTGTCGAGGACAGCGTCGTGGCGCCCATCACGCTGGCTTTCCCGGCCACCGGGCTTTCGCCTCTGCACTTTGTGCGGTTGAAGCTCACCGCGGGCGGCCAGACGGTCTCGGAAAACACCTACCTGCGCAGCCTCACGACTTTCAAGGTTCCCGGGATGTCCTTCGGCCCCTTCCACATCCCGGACTATCCGGCGTTCGATCTGCGGGTGATCCGCACGCTGCCAAAGGTGAACCTCCGCAGCACCACCACGGCCGAGCGGCGGGGCGACCGGTGGGTGCTGTGGACAGAGCTCGAGAATCCGTCGCCGACCCCGGCGCTGCTGGTCCACCTGAAGGCTGTGCGCGAGCAGAGCGGCGACCGCATTCTGCCGGCCCTCTACGAAGACAACTACGTCACGCTGCTGCCCGGCGAAACGCGCCGCCTCCGCACCGAGCTGGCGCAGGCCGACACGCGGGGCGAACGCCCGGTCATCGCGGTCGACGGATTCAACGTCCCCGCGGCGTCGCCCGCCCCGGTCGGCGCGCCGCGCCAGGAATCGCTGCCGCCATGAGGCTCCTTGTCATTGAAGACGATTCCGCACTCCGCCAAAGCCTGGCCGCGACCCTGCGCGAGGAAAACTACGCGGTCGACACCGCGGCCGATGGCGAGGAGGGCGCGTACAAGGCGCGACCCGGCGGATACGACGCGATCGTGCTCGACCTGATGCTCCCGCGCCTCGACGGATGGCAGGTGCTCGCCCGCCTGCGGCCGAAGTGCCGGACCCCGGTGCTGATGCTCACGGCGCGCGACGCCGTGACGGACCGGGTCAAGGGTCTCAATGGTGGCGCCGACGATTACCTGACGAAACCGTTCGACATCGATGAACTGCTGGCGCGGATTCGCGCCCTGATCCGCCGGGCCGCGGGCCGCACCCATCCGGTGCTCACGATCGGCGAGATCTCGGTCGACACCGCCCTGCGGCGCGTCCTGTGTGGCGGCGCCGAGATTGCGCTCACCGCCCGGGAATACGCCCTGCTGGAGTATCTCGCCCTCCACCGCGGGGAGCTCGTCACCCGCACCGCGCTTTACGAACACCTTTTCGACGAGGACGACAGCACGCTTTCGAACCTGCTCGACGTTCACGTCTCGAACCTGCGGAAGAAACTCGGCCACGATTTGATCGTCACCCGGCGCGGTCACGGCTATTGCATCGAATGAACTCGCCGTTCCACTCGATCCGTTGGCGCGTGCAGGCCTGGCACGGACTGATCCTGCTGGGCGCGGTGATCGCCTTTTGCTTCACCGCGTACCGCCTTGCCTGGAACAACCAGCTCCGCACGATCGACAAGAGCGTGTTCGAGGCCGAGGGGAAACTCGTCGCCGCGGTGATGCGCAACAACCCGTCGGCCCCGGCCGCCGGAGCGCGGGATGACGACACCCCGCTTTCCCCCGCGCTTCTGCTCGAGCGCCTGCGCAGCGGGAAGGGCCTGATGCCCCCAGAGGCCTCCGCGGTTTTCGGGGGCACGGCCCCGGGCTACGCCTACTTCAGCTTGCGCGACGCCGCCGGGGGCATCTTTCTCCAGTCGCCCAACGCCCCGCCCGGGCTTTCGCTGCTGCCGATGCCGGCCGGACATTATGCCGATAAATGGCGCACGATCGGGCATCGCCGCGAGGTTCTGCGCAGTTCCGCGCCCGGATTGCGCAGTCTCGTCGGTCGCGACATCACTCCCGAGCTGGACGCGATGCACCGGTTTGCCTGGTCGCTGGGCGCCAGCGGGCTCGCCGTCTGGCTGCTGGGTTTGCTCGGTGGCTGGTGGATCGCGGGACGCGCTATCGAGCCGATTGCGGCGATCAGCCGCACGGCCGCGCACATCGCGGACGGTCATCTGCAGGACCGGATCAGCACCGCCGGCACCGACAGTGAGCTCGACCAGCTCAGTCGCGTGCTCAACCACACCTTTGACCGCCTGCAGGCCGGGATAGAGCAACAAAAACAATTCATCGCCGATGCCTCGCACGAACTGCGCACGCCGGTGACCGTCCTGCTCTCGGAAACACACCGCATCCTCAAATCCGACCGCGAGCGCACCCCGGAGGAATACCGCCAGGTGATCCGGACCTGCCGCGAGGCGGCCCAGCGCATGCGCCAGCTCGTCGAGCCGCTGCTGCTGCTCACGCGCCAGGAGGCGCAGGGGGCCCCAGTGCAGCGCCAACCCTGCGACTTGTCCGCCATCCTGCGCGACACCCTGGAACAGCTCGGCCCCCTAGCGGCGGCGCGCGAGATCCAACTGCACGCCGACTTGCCACCGGTGATCTGCCTCGGGGATCCCGCGACGCTCGCGATCCTCGCCACCAACCTGCTGGCCAATGCCATCCAGCACAATCGCGACGGAGGCCGCGCGTTCGTCCGGTGCGAACACCGCGACCGGACGGCGATTCTCACCGTGCGCGACGACGGACCGGGCATTGCGCCGGCCGATCTGCCCCACGTGTTCGAGCGATTCTACCGGGCGGACAAGGCCCGGGCGAGCGCGGACGGCCATGCCGGACTCGGTCTCGCGATTGCCAAGACCATTGCGGAGAACCATGGCGGCACGATCACCGTGCAGAGCCCGCCCGGCGAGGGGACGGTTTTCACGGTGACGCTTCCCTCAGAGGTCATTCGCCAGAACCTGGCGTAGCCCTTTCAATTATTTGAGCCCGAGTTTTTCACCCCTGGCCAGCAGGGCCACGGATTCCTTGTACTCCAGCGAGGGTCGGCCCGTCCCTTGTTTCGAGAAAATCAGCCAGATCCCGTTCGCATTCCCGGCGTGATTCTCCGCCAGCCACCGTCGCCATTGGCTCCGAGTCGTGACGTGGAGTTGCTTCATGCGAAACGCTACCCGACCGCCGCAGGCTTCGAATCTAGTCCGACCATCCTCGATCACCACATCCGAGGTCTCACCTGCATCCTCGGCCTTTCGAACCTTCCAATCCAAGCTCTTGATCTGGTCCGCTAGGTTAGCCGCCGCCCAGTCCGTGCACTGCTTCAGCGAAAAGCCGATCAAGGTTTTGTTCGTTGGCGGGGACGACGATGTGCTCCATCTTGGCAGCCACTTCGGCATTCTCGAATTCCTGCAACCAAGTTACGACGGTTCCAATCTCGGAGGGAGCTAGGCTAATCGTCAGGCGATACTTCGGCTGCGAAGCGTGCTGAACGACGACCTTTGTCGGAGGTTCTAATTCTTCGAACACATTTTCGTTCGGATAGTTCGCGCCATTTGGTCCGTGCATGACGAAAGACCAACGGCCGCCACGCTTGAATTTGCAGACACTAAAGGTGTTGGTGAATCCGGCTGGTCCCCACCAACGCGATAAGCGATCTGGGTGGCTGATCGCGGCGAAAACCTGTCCTGGAGTCGCTGGAATTTCGCGAGATGTGCTGAAGGTTCTCATCGGATTCTTGCTTTGGGGCATTAGGGCTTTGTCGTTCCGGAGTTGATGAATACGGAATGAAAGCGGCTAGAATCTTCGGAGCTTTTCTAGCTACCGAAAGTGCCGCTCTCTCGACACACTCGATGATGCGTGCCACCATTCTATCGGCATAGAATTCCGAATCCTGGGCGATGAATTTCTAAATCGCCTGCAATGATATCCGAGCCTCGGCCGACCAAACGATATTCACGCCAGTCCGAATTCTTTCTTGATGGAGGAGTGGGGGTGGACGCGACCCAAGCGGATGTCTGTGAGTCCGGCTTCGATCTTCTGTCTGACATAGATCCGGTACATGAGGTCATCCTACGACGATGAGGCCGGCAGACCGCGCACTAGCCTCATCGCCTGCGCCCTGACGCCATGGCGTTTCGCTGTTGCTGTTGGCATGTGAGGAATTCTGGTCGAGACGGCGGGCTTGGCAAGCGGCCTCTTCCGGTGCGGCGAACGCTTAACGGCCTGCCGCACCGGACGGCGGCGCGACGGCTGCGCCAGCAGCCGGAGTGCCGCTGGCCGGTGTCGGCAGTGGGGACTGG
>CAVRNM010000149.1:0-21601 GCA_963722225.1 uncultured Verrucomicrobiae bacterium | reverse complement strand
GCCGGGACGACGCCCGCCAGCTGGCCGGCAACCTGGGCATCGCGTTTCACACGATCGCCATCGCCGAGGTGGTGGCGGCAACGGAGTCGGCGCTCGGCCCCGTTTTCACCGGGCGGGCGCGCGACGTGACCGAGGAGAACATCCAGGCGCGGGTGCGCGGCGTCCTGATGATGGCGCTGTCCAACAAATTCGGCTCGCTCCTGCTCACGACCGGCAACAAGAGCGAGGTCGCCGTGGGCTATTGCACGCTCTACGGCGACATGTGCGGCGGCCTGGCGGTCATCGCGGATGTTTTCAAGACCCAGGTCTACGCTCTGGCCCGCTGGATCAACGACGACGCGCAGCGCTCCGGCCGCCTGCCGCCGATCCCGCGGAATTCGATCGACAAGCCGCCCTCCGCCGAACTGCGCCCGGGCCAGACCGACCAGGACAGCCTGCCGCCCTACGACCTGCTTGACGCCATCCTGCGCGGCTATGTCGAGGAGGGACTCTCGCGGCGCGACCTGGTGGCCCGGGGATTTGCCGAGACGGTGGTCAACGACGTGGCCCGCAAAGTCGATCTCAACGAATACAAGCGCAAACAAGCCGCCCCGTGCCTGAAGATCACTCCCCTCGCCTTCGGCGTCGGCCGCCGCATTCCGATCGTGCAGAAATACGTCAGCTAGGATTCGGTTGAACTGCCACTGATATGACTCGTTCTGAGCAACTTTTCGAACGCGCCCTGCAAGTGATCCCCGGCGGCGTCAACTCGCCCGTCCGCGCATTCCGCTCCGTCGGCGGAACACCTTTCTTTGTCACGTCGGCGGATGGCGCCATGCTGACCACCGCCGATGGCCGGCAGCTGATCGATTTTGTCTGCACCTGGGGGCCGGCAATCCACGGGCACAACCATCCGTCGATCAAGGCGGCCATCGCCGCCGCGCTGGAGAACGGCACGAGCTTCGGCACGCCCAATCCGTACGAAGTCGAGATCGCCGAGCTCATTGTGCGGTTTGTGCCGTCAATCCGGAAGGTGCGCCTGTGCAACAGCGGGACCGAGGCCACAATGTCGGCGATCCGCCTGGCCCGCGGCTTCACGCGGCGCGACAAGATCATCAAGTTTGCCGGCTGTTACCACGGGCATTCGGACTCGCTGCTGATCAAGGCGGGCTCGGGCGCGCTGACGCACGGTTATCCCGACAGCGCCGGCGTGCCGGCCGCCTTCGCGCGGGAGACCATTGTCCTGCCATTCAACGACCCGGCGGCCGTCGAGGCGGCGTTCGCGGCCAACCCGGACCAGATCGCCGGCATCATTCTCGAACCCTACCCGGCCAACGTGGGCCTCATTCTTCCCGATCCGGGTTTCCTTTCGCACCTGCGCAACCAATGCACCGCCCACGGCGCGCTGCTGATCTTCGATGAGGTGATGACCGGTTTCCGGCTCGCCCGCGGCGGGGTGCAGGAATTGGAGGGGATCACGCCGGACCTGACCACCCTGGGCAAGATCATCGGCGGCGGCCTGCCGGTCGGGGCTTTCGGCGGGCGGACGGACGTCATGGACTGCCTGGCCCCGCTCGGCCCGGTGTACCAGGCCGGGACGCTGAGCGGGAATCCGCTCGCGATGGCGGCCGGCATCGCAGCGCTTAAATTGCTGGAGGAATCAAATCCTTATCTGCGCCTGGAGCGGCTGGGCCGCGAAGTGCGGGACGCCCTGCTCGCCGCCGCCCGCCAGAAGGGCCTGCCCCTGCAGGTGCCCCAGGTCGGCTCCATGTTTGCCGTCTTCTTCACCGCCACCCCGGTGCGCGATTACGCGACCGCCCTCACCAGCGAGGCCAAAGTGTTCGGCCGGTTTTTTCACGGCTGCCTCGACCGCGGCGTTTATCTTCCGCCGAGCGCGTACGAGACGGCCTTCCTGAGCACCGCCCACGAGGGCCCCGCGGTCGCCCGGGCCTGTCAGGTCATGACCGAGGCGATCGCGGCCCTCTGATTTCCACCGGCATCGCCCGTAGCATCCTGCGATGATCAAAGCGATTGTGAGCCTGAGCGCCGTCCTTGGGATCGCTTCCGCCGGCCGGGCCCAGGAGCTCTACGTCGGGGCGAATTATCACCCGCACGATACGAGCCGGGCGGACTGGAACAGGGACATCCCGTTGATGAAGGCCGCGGGATTCAAGGTGGTGCGCCTGGGCCACCTGGCCTGGGACAGTTATGAGCCCTCCGACGGGCGCTTCGAATTCGCCTGGTTCGACGAGGTCATGGGCCTGATGCAGCAGGCCGGCCTCAGGGTGATCCTGGACCTGGCCGTCAGGCCGGCGCCAATCTGGCTGCACCAGGAATTCCCCTCCATCGACATCACCGATCCCACGGGCCACCGCCTGTATCCTAACCACCGTTACATGGACGATGTCGGGGACCCGGCCTATCAGGACCACGCCTTGCGCTTCGCCGACGCGCTGGTCCGGCGCTACGCCCGGCACCCGGCCCTGCTGGCTTTCGGCATCGACAACGAACCGGGCGACGGCCCCATTTCCTACTCGGAAACCGTGCGCCGGAGGTTCGTTTCCTGGCTGGAACGGAAGTACTCGAACGTCGCCGCCCTGAATCAGGCGTGGGCCGGCCAGCGCTGGTCCCGGAGGATCGGCCGGTTCGACGAGGTGGGCCTGCCGGTGCCGGGTTCGGGCGGCGGCGCGCCCGAGCGCGTGCTCGATTTCCGCCGGTTCGTCTCGGATGAAATCAACGGATTTCTCCGGCGCTTGATCGCCACGGTGAAGGCCGGCGCCCCGGGGGTCCTGACGACCTCGAACATGTGGTATTACAGCCCGATGCGCTATTTCGATTACTCCGCCCTCGCCTATGCGGGCCCGCTGACCCGGGCGGGCTGCGGTTTCTATCCGGGCAACTCGCTGGTGGAGAACGGGGGGATCGAAGGCGCGGCGTTCGGCATCGCCCGCATCCAGTTTGAGAATACGACCCCGTTCTGGTGCACCGAGTTCACCACGATGACCGCGGTGCCGAAATCGATCCGAAAATCCGCCTACGCCTCGCTCATGTTGGGCAACCAGCTGGTCTGCGGCTGGACCTGGCAGAGCATGCGGGCCGGCGAGGAACAATATCTCCAGGGCATGGTGGACTGGGACGGCGTCCCGAACCGCAAGTATGACGAGTACCGGCAGATCGCCGCGGAATTCGCGAAGATCGGGCGCTACGGATTCCCGTACCAGGTGCGGGCCGAGGTCGCGCTGGCGTTCTCTTTCCCCAGCCAGATTGTCAGTTTGGCCTACCCCGAGCCGCACGACAGCCAGCTCCAGAATTCCTTCAGCCTCTTTTTCGGGCGCAACCTCGACACCCGGGTCGTCGAGATCAGCCGGAGTGATTTGAACTACAAACTGCTGATCGTGCCCGGCGTGGCCGTGATGGACGAGGCCACGGCGGCCAGGATCCGCGGCTTTGTGGACCGGGGAGGAACCGTGCTCATGACCGCCGGCTCGGCGCTGGTCGATGAGACCAGTCAGGTGTTCGCCACCACGCTGCCCGGCCGCTTGAACGACGTATTCGGAATCCGCGTAGCCGGCTTTGAAGAACCGGAGGCGCTCAACGAGATTTCCCGGGAATCCCTCACCGGGAGGAAAATCCGGGTCGTGTGCCAGGATCGAAGCTCGGTGGTCGAGTCGCCGCGTTTCGACGTCATCGAAGCGCAAGGAGCGGATATCCTCGGGCGGATTGTCAGCCTGGACCGGGATTACCCGATTGTGACCTCACATCGCTACGGAAAAGGCCGGGCGATCTATGTCGGGTTGCCGGTGCGCCGCGAAGTGCTTGATCCCATCCTGGACCAGTTGATCGATGAACTGGCGATCAAGAAGGGGCCCGCCACCCCCTCGAACGTCATCGCCCGGCAGATCGACCGCCAGCACATCCTCTACCTGAACCTGGGCCAAGAAGCCAAGGTGATTGACCTGAAAGGGGCCTCGCGGAGCATCCTGCGGAACCTGGATTACACGGACACTTTCACGCTCGGGCCGTTTGAACCGGAATTCGTGGAGTTAAAATAGACTCGGGCGGATCGGGGCCGTTGCAGGAGTGAGCTGGCTCGCGATGGCTGAGGGAGGATCGCTTGCCCCTCGACCGGATCGGGGCCCTGGCCCGTTCGACTCCGCCCAGGGTCATCTTGAGCCCGTCGGACAGATGAGCAGTTTCCTACACCCCGCACCGAACGGATGACGACGTGCCGGGGGCGATCGCGGTCCGATTGCCTGAGCCCGAGGATCCGCTTCTTCAATACGTCCTCAGGCGCCGGTTTTTCGGGTTAATATTGCAGATTGATTTCATCAGGGCTTGGCGGCGCCGCGTGCCCAGGCGCGGGCCTGTAAAGCCGAAATGAAACAGCAGATTGATTCCGCGCTTTCAGTCCAAGATCTTGCCAAGTCGGTCGGGCGCACTATCCGTGTTTTTATGAAATTCGTCGAAATCCGTCCCAACCGGTACCTGAACACTGGATCGATCAGATACGTGACCTTCGTCATGAAGGAGGACCCTTCGGCCCAGACGGTCTCTCGTTCCAGGTCCCCTTGGACGGCCGAGGTCACTTTCGTCGACGGCACGATCGAGTCCTTTGTCGATGAGGAATCGGCGTCCAGACTGCGAATGGGAATTATATCCGAACGCTGAACGAGGAGCGATCTAGCAGCCTGAAGGGCTCGAAACCTAACAGGCTGCTAGCCGATCATCCCTCGGGACTGGGGGAGTGGATTCGGAATCGTCTGGGCTTCTCACCGAGGTCTTAGCCGAATCAATGCAGTCGGATGTCGGGCGGGATCGCCGTACCGAGCGCCACAAGGCGCGACATCCGCCATCCCGCCGATCTGCTGTCCAACGCCTCGTGGATCGTGGCGATGCTCTGGCCTCTTCGGCCAAGCCTCGTGCAGTCGACGCCCGGGCGGTCGGCCGCGCTACCGCCCCGGCGCGCCCACGCGCCCCGCGGCGCCGGCCGCCCCAGGCATCGGCACGTAGGGTTCCTCCCGCAGATCCGCCGCGCGCCGCCCGGCCAGCAATTCGACCCAGGTCCGCGCCGATGACAGCACGACGAGAGCCACCAGCACGAGGAAGGCTCCCGTCACGATGGCGTCGACGCGATTGCTCAGGACCAGCCGGTGCCATTCGGCGATCTGCGCGCCGGTGCCGCCGCCGGCGATCTTCCCCTGCAGCACGGCAGCTTGACTGAGAAACCCGAGACGCGGGTCCGCCGAGAAGATCTTCATCCAGCCGGCCGTCATGGTGACCGCCAGCAGCCACGTCAGCGGGAGCAACGGCACCCAGAGGTAGCGCTTCCGGCCCATCTTGATCAACACCGTTGTTCCGAGCGCCAGCGCGATCACGGCCAGCAGCTGGTTGGCGACGCCGAAGATCGGCCAGAGCGAATTGACGCCTCCCAGGGGATCGACCACCCCTTGATAAAGAAACCAGCCCCAGGCCGCCACAAACGCCGCGCTGCCAATCCAGTTGCCGGCGAGGGAACGCGTCTCACCCAGCGGGCGCCAGACGTATCCGAGCAGGTCCTGGATGAGAAAGCGCCCGACCCGCGTGCCGGCGTCGATCGTCGTCAGAATGAACAGCGCCTCAAACATGATGGCAAAGTGATACCACAGCGCCAGGGCCGCCCTGCTGCCGATGACGCCCGCAAACATGTGCGCCATGCCCACGGCAAAGGTCGGCGCCCCGCCCGTCCGCCCGACCATCGTGATCTCGCCAACCGACGTCGCCAGATTCCGCATCTCGTCCGCCGTGACCGGAAAGCCGAGGGCCGTCACCTGCTGCGTCACGTCCCCAATCTCGCCCTTCATGTTGATCGCAAAATACTGGCCCGGTTCCAGCGTGGCCGCGGCAATCAAGGCCATGATCCCCACGATCATTTCCGTGATCATCCCTCCGTAGGCGACAAACCGGATGTCACTCTCCCGGGCGATGATTTTCGGTGTCGTCCCGGAAGCGACGATGGAGTGAAAGCCCGAAACCGCCGCACAGGCGATGGTGATGAAACAGAATGGAAAGACCGGCCCGGCGAACACCGGCCCGCTGCCATCAATAAACCGCGTCACCGCCGGCATCCGCAGCACCGGCGCGAGAACAACAATGGCCAGCCCGAGCATCGCCACCGTCCCCAGTTTCATGAACGTGCTCAGGTAGTCCCGCGGCGCGAGCAACAGCCACACCGGGAGCACGGAGGCCACAAAACCGTAACCCATGATCCACCACGCCAGCGTCGTTCCCTGGAGCGTGAGCCAGCGGGCGAGCGGCGTGCCGTGCAGCCACTGGCCGCCCGCCACCGCGAGCAGCAGCCCGAAAAAGCCGAAGAGGCTCACCAGGCCCACCCGGCCCGGCGTCCAATGGCGCAGGCTCAGCCCCATCAACACGGCGATGGGCATCGTCGCCGCGATCGTGAACAGTCCCCAGGGGCTCTCGGCCAGCGCCTTGACCACGACCAGCGCCAGCACCGCCAGCACGATGATCATGATCGCGATGATGCTGACGAGGGCCAGGATGCCGGCGAACGGTCCCACCTCCTCGCGCACCATCTGGCCCAGCGATTTTCCGCGCCGCCGGATCGAACAGAAGAGGATGATCGAATCGTGGACCGCGCCGCCCAACGTTGCGCCGATGAGGATCCACAGCATGCCGGGGAGATAGCCGAATTGGGCCGCCAGCACCGGGCCCACCAACGGACCCGGCCCGGCGATCGCCGCAAAATGGTGCCCAAACACGATCCAACGGTTGGTCTGCACGTAGTCCCGGCCGTCCTCGTGCACGACCGCCGGCGTGGCACGCATCTCATCCACCGTCAACACGCGCGCCACGAGCCAGGCGCTGTGAAAGCGCCACGCCACGGCAAAGACGCACCCCGCGGCGACGATGACCCATAACGCGCTCACCGGCTCATCTCGGACCCAGGCCAGCAGGGCGATCGATCCGGTGCCGAGCGCGACCACCAGCGACCAAATCAAGACGCGCGACCAATGGGGCAGAAGCAGGCGGCTCATGAGGGAAAGCGGTGGGTTGCAAACTCCACGATGCCCGCTCCCCTCAGATTTTCCATGAAAATGTCCTGCCCGGTCGCCGCCGTCCTCCATCGCAAGCTTGCTTCCGCACGCCGGCGGCGGTAACCCGGCAATGCGCACCGCCATGACTCCCACTCCGGTCAGCGTCACCCTGCCTGTCGGTCAGGCAATCGAACGGGTCAAGCAACTGCTCTTCCGGCCCTTCGATCTGGGCCGTTGGTTTGTGATCGGGTTCTGCGCTTGGCTGGCCTATCTCGGCAGCGGCGGCGGGAACAGTTTTCGGGTGCCCGGAAACAACGGGCGACATGCCGCCGACCTCCGCGAGACCTTCGAACAGGTCCGGAGCTATGTCGTGGATCACCTCTATTGGATCGTTCCGGTGGCGGCCGTCGTGCTCGTGCTGGCGTTGTGCTTCGGGGTGCTCTTCGCCTGGCTGCGGAGTCGGGGGGAATTCATGTTTCTGCACTGCGTGGCGCACAACCAGGCTGAGATCGTGCGCCCGTGGAAGGAGTTCACCCGCGAAGCCAACAGCCTGTTCCTTTTCCGCCTTGTCCTGGCTGCGGCGGCGATGATCGTCATGTGGCCGCTGCTGATTGTCTGCGGCATAAAGCTCTACCGGATGTGGGCCGACCGCGATTGGAACGTTGGCGACGTACTGGGCTGCGTCGGCTGCGGGCTGGCTCTGATGGGCATCGGAATCGTGTTCGCCATCGTGGGCAAGCTCACGTCCGATTTCGTCGTCCCCATCATGTTCCTGCGCCGGCAGCGCTGCCTGGAGGGCTGGCGGGAAGTCGGCCGCCTGCTGGCGGCCCGGCCCGGGCAATTTCTGCTCTATTTCCTGTTCAAGATCGTGCTCGCGATCGCCATCCTGATCCTGGTGCTCGCGGTGGTGCTGGCGACCTGCTGCATCGCCGGCTGCCTGCTCGCCCTGCCCTACCTGGGAACGCTGGTGCTGCTGCCGGTCTCAGTCTTCCAACGCTCGTACTCCCTTTACTACCTGGCGCAATACGGCGGGGAATACAACGTCTTCGCGCCTCCTTCAGTCCCCCCGCCGCTGTGCCCGGACCCGGCACCGCCGGTCTTGTGATCCGCCACGGCAGAAGCGCCTGACACCGGAGCGCAGCTTCAGCCCCGTGCCTTCGGCGGCGCCAACAAAACCTTCTGCAGGAGCCGCAGGAGCATGTCTACCGCGAATGGTTTGGCGAGGAATCCCGCAAGTTTGAGCGTCTCGATCTTTTCGAGCATGGCGCTGTCGCCGGCACCGCTGATCCCGATGATCCGGGCTGCCGGGTCGATTTGCCGCACCCGACCAACCAGCGCCGGACCATCAACGACTGGCATCATCATGTCGGTAATAATCGCCTTGATGATCGCCTGATGCTCCTCAAACAGGCGCAAAGCTGCGGCGCCGCCATTGGCCGCCAGCACCTGGTAACCCTGGCGCTCCAGCACCCTCCGGATGAGCTCGCACACTGCCAGCTCGTCATCCACCACCAGGATGGTCTCGCCATGCACGAATGGACTGCGAGTCGTGCTCGCCGCCCCGCTGGCGGACTGGGGCGAGTCAGTCAACGGCAGGTAAATCTCAAATCGAGATCCCCGGCCGACCGTGCTCAGAACCCGGACGAACCCACCATGGCTTCGAGCGATCCCCATGACCGTCGACAGGCCCAAACCAGTGCCTTTTCCGGGCGTCTTGGTTGTGAAGAACGGCTCGAATATCCGTTCGAGAGATCCGGGGGGAATGCCCTCGCCGGTGTCGGTCACACTGAGGCAGACCTGCCGTCCCACCTTCCCCCCCGGGGCCTCGCGGGCCATCTTCTCGTCCACGGTCACGTTTTCCGCGGCCAGGGTGAGGACGCCGCCGGCTGACATCGCATCCCGGGCGTTGACACAAAGGTTGAGGAGCGCCTGGTGCAGATGGGTGGCATCGCCCATGATCAGTCCCAAATCCTCCGCCACCTGGGCTTCAATCCGGATGTTCTTGGGGAAGGTTTCCCGGGCCATCCTCGCCGCCTCGCCGAGACAGGCTCCGGGCTGGAGCGGCACGCGTTCTCCCTGGACGCCACGGGCGAAGGTCAGCACCTGTTTTACCATGTCAGCGCCGCGCTGCACGCTTTCGTCCAGCGTTTCGAGCAGCTTGCGCGCTTCATTGCTCAAGTTCTCCTCGCGCAGCAACGGCATCGCCATCAGGATTGGCGTCAGCACGTTATTCAGATCATGGGCCATGCCGCCCGCCAGCGTTCCCAGACTCTCGACGCGCTGCACCCGCAGAAATTGGTCCTCCAGCTGCTTTTTCTCCGTGATGTCGGAGCTGATCGCGAACACCGCCCGCGGCTGTCGCCCGTCGCCTCGCACCAGCGTCAACCGGGTGAAGATCACCACTTCCCGGCCACCCTTCGTCCGCTGCCGCTCCTCGCCCGTCCAGTGTCCCTGTTGCAGGAGGACGGCTGTCTGGTTGTCGCCGATCTTGGGGTCGCGGGAGAACAACCCGGCGGTGGTGCGGCTCAGCGCCTCGGCGGACGTCCAACCGAACAGGCGCTCCGCCCCCTGGTTCCAATAGAGAATCGTCCCATCGAGGGCCGTGACATAGATCGCGTCGTTGGCAGTGTCCAGCAACTCGGCCTGCTCGCGAATCTTCGCCAGGGCCTGCTTGTTGGCCGTGATGTCGATCACGACTCCGTCCCAAATGGTCGTGCCGTCCGGCAGCGATCGTGGGGACGAGATGCTCTGGATCCAAGAGGTCCGGCCGTCCACGACCACGCGACCCTCCCAATGCCATGGTCGCGGACTGCGGCTGAAGGCCGCCATCCGGCTCGCAAATTCCTGCCGGTCATCCGGATGAACCAGACGACCAAATGCATTGAAATCCGCCACCAACGCCGCGGATTCGACGCCCAGCACCGACCGGGCGCTTTCGCTCACATACTGAAACCTCTTCAAACCGTCCGCCCGGGTCACCAGTTGGTAAATGATTCCCGGCATGTTGGCCGAAAGGCTGGCCAGTTGGGCGGACTGTTCCTGCAGGCGCTCCTCCGTCCGCTTCCGCTCGGTGACGTCCTGCAGCACGCCGATCACCAGTCCGTTGACCCGATCGCACTCCGCCACGGAACGGATGTCGACGATGGCACCATCCGCCGCATGTCTGACTTTGAACTCCACCGCGTAGGGCTGACCGCGTTCCACCAGATCCCTCATCGCCTGATCAAGTGCGGGCCGATACTCGGCGAGCGGAATCTGCTGGATCTCGGCCATCGTGAATGGGCGATCGCCGACCCCGTAGATTCGTCGCGCTTCCGGCGACGCCCAAACTGTCCCGCTTTTCGGATCGATGGCCCAGCTCCCGGCACCGCCGATGCGCTCGGCGTACTCCAGCCATTGGCGGATGCGGCGCATTTCCTCTTCATCCCGTCGGCGATCGGTGGCATCATGGAGGACCCCGAGCAGGCGAACCACCCGGCCGCGTTCGTCGGTCGTCAGGGTGGTCACTGCGTCGACCACAACTGTTGATCCGTCTTTGCGCCGCAGCTCCCTGGTGCCGGTCCACACGCGGGCCGACTCGTCACCCGCCTCCAACGCGGCGACCCTCTGCCGCACGGGTTCCGCGGCCAGATTTTCCAAACCGGGCACCAGGATCCCCGGCCCTTGCGGCGCCGCAATGATCTCTTCCGGAGACAGCCCCAGGAGCCGATGGACCGAAGGACTGACAAAAACGAAGCGATCCGCCGCGAGGTCACGAATCCAGATCACATCAGCGGAGTTCTCGCCAATGAGCCGAAGATGCTCGCTGCTTTCCCGCAACGCCGCCTCGGCCTGCTCCCGCCGCCACGCACCCGCCCGCATCAGTGCGAACAACAGCAGGGCGCTGCCCAACACAAAGGCCCAGCCCTTGTAATTCTGCGCCAGGGTGAGCCGGCGCGGGTCGCTGATCATCGCCGACACCAGCCAATCGGAACCGTAAATCCACACCGCTCCAAAGATCGCATAGATCGCCGCAATTCGTGCCGCTGATTGCGGTCCCTCCAGCCCCATTCGGCGCCCGGCGGATGCGGCCGCCGCTGCCATCCCGGACCGTCCCGGCGTCGGCCGCGAAGCCGGGGGCGCCGGAGGTTGGCGCCGCACCACGTTGGAGTCGGACGGCATTGGGTTCATGAACAGGATTGTGCCAAGCGTTCGTCAATCAAATGCAATTTTCGTGAGATTGGCAATGGCGATCGATTGCGCCACCGCCGCCCGGGTGCCTCGTCCTCGACCATGCGCCCGCCCTTGGCGGGGAGAATTTCGCGGACTGGCCTGCCTGGTCGACATGATCAGACCCGGCGTTGGCCTGCGGCGCCGGCCGGCGGGTTCGGACCGCTTCCCTCGGTCGCTGGAGGCGCCTGTTGATCGTGTCGCAGCTCATGCGAGATGAAGGAGAAACAACATTGATCTTGTCCCGCCCCGCCGCCACTCCGACATCCTTCAGCGGTCTTTTTGACGAGTTTTTATCAAGCAACCCCCAACACGCCAAACGCGGTTTTGCTGCTCCACCAGGAAACTTGAAGCCGGGGTCGCCGACCCCGGCTTCAAGTTTCTTCCCGTCCAGAGTAAAACGCGTTTTGCCGTGGGGGCTGCATCGTTCCAGATAAAGGCCATCCCCCCCGGCCGCGCGAGAAAAGCCTCAAGTTGCGTCGCGCTGCGCCGTATATTCCCGACAGCCACTTCAACTGACAAGGATGTCATTGTTTCCCAACCCTTAACTAAAAGGACAGTCCCATGTCAGTGTCAGCCATTTCCTCATCCAGCGGGCTTTCGTCTGCTGCGTGGCAGAATCAGATCGGGCAGGTCCAGTCCGATTTCCAGGCGCTCGGCCAAGCACTGCAGTCCGGCAATCTCACCGCCGCCCAGCAAGCCTACGCCACGCTCCAGCAAGACCTTCCCGCCAGCCAGTCGTCGTCCTCCACGGCCACCAATAACCCGTTGAGCGCGATCGGCCAGGCGCTGCAATCCGGCAATCTCACCGCCGCCCAGCAAGCGTTCGCCGCTCTCAGGGGTCATCACCACGGTCACCATCACCACGGCGGCGGCAGCAGTGCTGTCGCGTCCGCCGTCAGTACGCCGGCCGGCACCGCTACCGCGACCACCGGCACCGCTCTGAACGCCGTCGCTTGAACGGCCACTTCGGGCCTGGTGGCTGAGGCCTTGCTGAATCTTCCGGAATGAAGTGACGGTAGTGGCGCGCGTGTCTGCTGTCGCCCCGCCCAGGTGGTGCGCGTTGTTCTAAACGCGCTTAGCCGTGGCGGGGCCCGATAGTCCCAACGCGCTGGGAGCGTCTTGCCGACAAGCCGCCCCACCCCGATCCGTCACTTCCTTGTGCAATCCTCAATCATCGTCGCGCGACGCGGATTCCGCGGTCCGGTCAGTTGCCGCCGCCCGGGCTGACGAAGACCGAGACGGGCTCGATCACGCGTTTGGCGAGCCCGGGTCCGGACCAGGTCAGGTGCAGGCTAGCTGCACCCGCGTCGTGGACATACCGGGCGTGGAACGCGCAGTCCTTTCCGCCGGCAAGCTGGATCGTGCCGGTCGCCTTCGCCCGGCCGGGCGTGGCCTTGTCGAGGACGGTCCGGCCGTCAATCGCGAGCGTCACCCGGTGATCGCAGTCGGCGGTAAACGTGTAGGCGCCGGTCTCCGGCGGGAAGATCGCGCCCGTGTACTCAATCGAGAACCGTTCGCGGGGAATGCGAGCCGTCGCATCGGGAGAGCCGACTCCGGGCTCGTCGACCAGATCAAAGTCGATGAACGGAACGATGGATGTCTTGGCGAGCGCCTTGAACTCCGCGTCGGCGAAGTACTTCACGGTGAAGAAGGGCGTCTCTCCGAACTTCCTGGGTCCCAGCAGTGCCTGCACATCTTCCACGGCCCAGGGATGACCGTCGGGATAGACGATACCATGGAAGGGCATGACCGCCTCGTCGCGCCGCGGCTGGTCGCGGTTTTCGTCCCAGGCAAACCGGCAGTTGTCCCGGCCGATGCCGAATTCCCACATGATGAACCCGGTCTTGCCGCGGAAATGCGCGACGACGCCCGGAACGCTCTGCCCCTGCCGGTTCATGCACTCGGTGTTCAGCGACTGCGGATCGCCCACGTAGTCGTAATTCCCATACTCGTGCCACGAGCGGAAATCGGAAAACGGCTCGCCGGAGAAATCCCGGCCCGTGGCGGTCGCGGGGATCCGCGTGCCGGTTTCCTTGATCCAGCCGGCGGCGTCCTTCTCCAACCGCAGGGTTTCGGGCGATTTCGTCGGCTCGTTGTAGATCTCCCAGAAGGCGATCCGCGCGTCGTCCCGGTGCGCGCCGACGATGTCCTGCACATAGGCCTGCAGGCGCGCCCGATGCTCGGCGTAGTGCGCCTGCACCAGCGCGCCGGGTGAAACCAGCCACCGGCTGTTATGCACGCCGGGCAGCGGCGCCGGATATTTGTAGTCCGGCGACCGCAGTTCTTCCGGCGGCTGGTTCCAGCAGTCATCGAAGAATACGAACTCCGATTTGATGCCGTAGCGGTTCGCGCGTTGCAGGAAGTCTTCAATGTCCCGCAGCAGCGCGTCCTTCTTTTTCAGATAGACGTAATAGTGCAGGTAAACGC
The DNA here is from genome assembly GCA_963722225.1 of uncultured Verrucomicrobiae bacterium. GTDB lineage: Bacteria > Verrucomicrobiota > Verrucomicrobiia > Opitutales > Opitutaceae > Fen-1467. Next base: position 7,949 of record CAVRNM010000149.1, on the reverse strand, counting down.
GGACCACGTTGATGCCATAAACCGAGGCGTAGTGGAGCTCGCGATCGTTGACCACCGGATCATATTCGTCCCACTGCTGCGCTTCATTCACCGCGTTCGTGGGCACGAAGACCGCTCCCTGCACCCAGGTCCAGTCGCGCGGCTCGCGGGGCGACGAGGCTGGCGCGGTCGCAGCAGCCCTGGCTGTGGAAGCGACCCCAAGCACCAGGCAAAGAATGAGCGTTGGCTTCATCATGGCGATGAGTGGAGCGACCTCAGCGCGGAGAGGCAAGACTCGGCCGGGATCCTGCAATTGGACGTGCTGCTCAAATGATCGTGCGCTCATCGAACGGATGTAGATGACATGGGGCCGACAGGTGGCGCGAAAAGCGCCAACCTGTCGGCGCTATGGTAACACTACACACAACTAACAAGACAGAGCATATCGAGACACGTGCTGCCGTCGAGACGGCAGTGATCATCAAGCTGGGGTTGGACCTGCATGCGGAGCAGGTAACGGTGTGTCGGCAGGTCGACGGGCGCTTGCCGCAGCCCTCGCAGCGGCTCACCGAGGAACAACTCCTCCGGCTGGTCCGCGGCCACCTCGATCGCGGGGAAAAGGTCTACAGCTGCTATGAGGCGGGGCCGTGCGGCTACGGGTTGCACCGCAAGCTCACGGCAATGGGGGCGATCAACGACGTGGTGGCGCCGCAGCGCTGGGACGAGCACGGCCAGCGCGTAAAGACCGATGGGCGCGACGCGCGGGAGTTGTGCCAGCGCCTGGACCGGTATGTGCGCGGCAACACCGATGCGTTCACGGTTGTGCGGGTGCCCACGCCCGAACAGGAGCAAATCCGGGCGTTAGGTCGCCAACGCGCCCTCGTGCTGAAAGAGCGGCAGCGCTGTGAACTGCGCGGCCACGGGCTGATGCTCGCCCAAGGCTGCCAGGCCCCGAGCGGCTGGTGGGAGCCGGCCGTGTGGGGCGAACTGGCGCCCCACCTGCCGCCGTGGTTGCGCGAGCACGTCGGGCGCTGGCAGCGCCAGGCTGTGGGCTTGGAGAGCGAACTAGCGCAGCTCACGCCCAAAGGGCTGGGCGCGCTGACGCACGCGCTGCTCGAGAGCGAGATCCTCGATTGGTCGCGCTTTACCAACCGGCGACAGCCGGCGAGCTACACCGGGTTATGTCCGAGCGAGGCTTCCAGTGGGAACCGCCGGCGCCAAGGCAGCGTGACCAAGCACGGCAATCCGCGGGTGCGCCATCTGCTCGTGGAAGCGACGTGGCGGATGCTCGAATGGCCGCCCGATTACCCACCGCTGCGCCCGGTGCGCGCGGCGCGCGGGAAACGCGCCCGCAAACGCACGGTTGTCGCGGCCGCGCGCCGGCTCGTGGTCGATCTTTGGCGGATCCGGACCGGCCGCCAAACCCCGGAACAACTCAAGCTGCTGATGACCGATCTGTGAGGGAGTCTGGCCGGAAGGGCCTGGTCCTGGCGGCGCGGTGGCGCGTGTTCGTTCCCGCCCTTGGGAGTCAACGCCCCGCGTTCGTAGATGGAACCGCTTGTCTTCGCTGCTGCCGCATAAGTCATCTCACGCCGGCCCTGGCGCCGTGCTTGGATAGCAGGTTGGACCGCGGGCTCGCCGCCGGCGGGTACCTTGGCGAAGAACGCCGATAAAGCGCCGCCCCCAGCCCCGCTCCCCATTCCCTCGCGACCTCCCCGAAAAACTTCAATCGCGACGGACAGATCCTGCCGCCCTCCGACGCGCGAAACCTCTTTCCGTGCGCCACGGTCGCCTGTTTTTGTGCTCGACTCAGCGGCCCTCATAGCAGGGCGGGATCGCCGAATCCCGCCGATTTGCCGAGAGTGGCGGGGTCCGGCGACCCCGCCCTACAGATTCGACTGCATCATTCTGCGTTAGACCCGGTCCTCGCACCGGCGCATCGTGTCGGCCAGGGTCTGTACCCGCGCCGAACCAGATATCCGTTCCTCCCCGCCCGGCCAGAATCACGCCGCCGCCCCGCCGGGCGGATAGAAGCGGAGGGCGAGCCAGTTGATCACGAGGAGAATCCCGATGCCAGGCTCGCCGGTCACGATTCCCTGCGCCGCCCAGGCCAGCGCCGGCCGGCCGCCGATCAACACCGGGAATAGCCCCGTCACCATCGCGGCCGCCGCCATGCCCGCCAGGTAGGCGGGGGCCGCCAGATACCAGCGCGGCCTCACGCCGATGAGCAGGACGCGCACCACCAGGACAAAGCCCGACAACTCGACCATCGTCACCACGGCGATCGGCGGCGACGGATGCGCCGTCAGCACCCAGTTCAGCCACGGCGCAAGCAGCGCGACCGCCGCCGCCGATCGCACGCGTCCCCAGAGGGCCGCGAGCAGCGGCGCATAAAACATCGGCAGCAGCCGCGGGCCCCACTGCGAGTCCTCGGGCACCGGGATGAGGTGAATCATGAACGGAAACATCACCGACAGGGCGAGCAGAACGCCCAGCTCGCGCGCGAGCGACACCGTCATGAAGCGGGCGACCCGGCCGGCGCCAATGGAGGACGATTCAGGCATGAGGACCAGGATGAACGGAAGCGCCTTCTGGTGCAAGGCGAACGGCGCGCGCCAGAAAGCAATCGGCGCCATCCTCAATCTCAATCTCGCCCAGCCCCGCTTCGCGCAGCAGCTGCGCCAGTGCTTCCGGAGCCGGCAGAAGGTGGTCGTGGATGGCGGACGGGCCCTCCCGATGCACCGCATTGACAAACGTCTGGCTGCGCGTGTGGGCGATCCAGAACACCCCCCGCGGCCGAAGAACAGCGGCGAGACGGCGCGCCGTTTCCGGCAGCGGCGTGAGGTGCGGGAAGACATTGAAACACACGACGTGATCAAACGAGTCCGGCGCGAGCGGCAGCGCGTCGGCGCGCGCGGTGTGCAGGATCACGTGCCGAGGCAGGGCGCGCTGCGCGGCCAGACGCATGAACTCCGGCGAGGCATCGAACGCCACCACCGACCCCGTCGGACCAGTCAAGGCGGCCAGCACCTCCGTCAGGCGGCCCGCCCCGCATCCGGGTTCCAGCACGCGGTCGCCGGGCTTGATCTCCCAGCGGCGCACAAAAGCGTCGACCTTGCGGCGTTCCTCAACCGTGAAGGCGCGCCACCGGGCATCAGAGGCCAGCTCGTCGAAGCAGTCTGCGGAATCCGCGTTCATAACCTATCTGCCGGTCGAAGGGTTAACCAAGCTGGAACAATGCAACCGGTTGTAGGGCGGGGTCGCCGAACCCCGCCATTTCATCTAGCGCGGCGGGGTTCGGCGACCCCGCCCTACAACGCCGCGCTGCACAGACCGAGGAGGCGCGTGCCGGAATAGTCCCGTCTAAATGGATTCGGCTGACGGTCGGCATCGCAGGAAAGTCACCCCCACCTTAGAAGTTCACGCGGACGCCGCCCATCGCATTGATGCCGGGCATGGGATAGCCGGGCTGCTGCTGGTAATGGGCATTGGTGAGGTTCTGCCCGCTGACGAAGATCTGGCCGTGGATCCGCCAGCTCGGCAGCGCAAAATCGCAGCTCAGCTTCGCATTCACCAGCAGGTAAGAACCGATCTGGCTGGTATTGGCCGCGTTGATGTCGCGATCGCGCGTGAGCGCGTTTTCGCTGCCGACGTACTGGCTGTCCACACTGAGGTGGAAGCGCTGGAGGAATCGGTAGGTCGCGCCGGCACTGGCGGTCCATTGCGGCGCATAGGGCAGATCACTGGGATTGGCATCAAGCACCGTAAATCCACCGAACAGCGCCAGGTTCTCGACCGGCGTGACGGTCAGGGTCGTTTCCAGTCCCTCCGTGTGAAAACTGCTGATGTTCGTCCAGACGGGCGGGTACGGCGGATAGGTGATGACAATCCGGTCGTGGCCGCCGTCGTAAAACAGCGTCACGTCGAGCTTGGCGAGCTTGCCGAACTTCTGGCTGGCGCCGAGTTCGAAGTGGCCCAGCGTCTCGGGACGCAGGCTGTGGCCGAGGTTGTTGCCGGGCGGATAGGCGTCGACGAAGATGCCGGGATAATTGACCCCGCGGGCGTAAGAGGCATGGAACTCCGTCTCGTCGACGCCGAGCAGCAGCCCGGCCTGAGGCGCAAATTCGTTGGCAAAAACGTCATGGTCGAAATACCGGAACCCGGCTGATGGCTGAAGATAGACGTTGTTGTTGAGATTTCCATCGCTGGCTGAGCGACGCGTAGGCGAAACCATCCGCCACGTCTCGTCCGGAAAGACGGTGAGCGCGCCCGCGAGTCGATTCATTGTACCGGCCGCTGATGAAATCCACGTCCACGCCGGACATCAGTTCGCCGCCAGTCCACGGCTTGAAGGTCTCGCGCGTCTTCACGCCATAATTGACGTAGTTGGTCAGCGTGTCCTCATCATTCAGTTTGGTCGTGGTGTCGAATTCATTGACCCAATTCAGCGTGCCGCGATTCCAATACGCCTTCACATAGCCGCCCGCCCCCTCGTAGTGATTCGCCAGCGTGGCGACGGTCAGAAAATCGTCGTCGTCAAAACGCCCGTTGTTGTACACCTGCGACGGCGGCACCATGCTCGGCGACGGACCGGGGTCGTCGGCCCAGTTGTTGGTGCGGTTGTAGATCACGTGTGCCTCCCAGTTCGGATTCAGCGTGTAGCCGATCCGCCCGTAGAAATTCTGCAACTCGCCGGCCGAATGGGGCCGGTCGCCGTCGGAGGAGCGAAAGCTCTGGAGCAGGTAATAGTCAAAGTTGTCCACCTTGCCGCCCTGCTCGGCGACTTCCACGAAGGTATTGTAGGAGCCGTAGGCGGTTTCCAGGCTCGTGGTGAAGCCCGGATCAACCTGGCGTTTGGTGGTCATGTCCACCACGCCGAACGCCATGTTCCCGTACAACACCGGCTGCGCTCCCTTGTAGACGTCAATGCTCTGGGCAATATCGACGCTGAGCATGTCCAGCAGCGGGTGGGTCCAGAGACTGTTGAAGTTTGCGATGCCATCGATGTCCAATTGGATCTCCGCACCGGGGCGCGACGCGCCCATGCCCCGAATGAACACGGCGCCGCCCTCGCCGCCGCCAAAGCTGCCGATGGGATCGTAATGAGTGACCACCACGCCCGGTGTTTCGCGCAATGCCGACTGCAAGTCCTGGGCGTTGAGGTCGGTGATCTGCTGTTCCGTGATCACGGTGAACTGCCCGGCCAACGGCGTCAGCCCGTTCTCCTCGATGATGGGCGTCCCGGTCACCACGACTTTCGGCAACTCCACGATGGCATCGGAGTCGGCCGCCGCGATGCGGACGGCCAGGACGATGCTGAGCAGGGCGAGTCTGGTCGGTTTCATGCCGGCAAGTCTCGTCCCGTGCTGGTGATCGTGAGCTTGCCGTGCTTCACCCCCTTGGCCCCGATCATGACGTCGGCCAGTTTCTTGACGTCACTGGCGCGGCCGCGCACTGCCAGGATCTCCAGGCAATTGTCGTGGTCGAGGTGGGCATGCAAGGTCGCGACAATATTTTCGCGATGGTCGTGCTGCAAATCGGTGAGCAGATCCAGGAGGTGGTGCCCGTGATGGTCATAGACCAGCGTGATGCTGCCGGCGATCTCGGCGGCGCCCTGCTGCTGGCGGTGCTCGACCAGGTGCGCCCGGATCATGTCGGCGATCGCGTGCGAGCGGTTGTTATAGCCTTTCTCCCCCGCCATCCCATCCAGCTCCCGCGCCAGGGAGGCCGGCAGGGAAACGCTGAACCGCGTGACCGTCCCAACATGAGTGTTACGCATGAATGGTTTCGTAACACCACCCCCGCCCGAGGCAAGCGGATTGCTCCCTGGCCAAGGGTCGCACTTTCGTCCCTCCAAACGGCCACAATCCCACACCCTCGCCGGATCTATGCATTCAAGTGTAGGGCCGTCGCCGTTTCGACAGGCTCAAGGCCCCGAGCGTGTCGAGTGGCTTGTCGACGGGCCGCTTGCCGAGCGCCAACGGTCTGGCCACAAGGGCCGACCCTACCTTCACTCGGAAACAAGAAGTGAGAGTGAAAGTGAGAGTGAGGGGGTGGGGTGCGGATGTTTCCCTGCATCTTCATGGCCCAACTGCATCAATCCGGTTCAGGGCGTAGCGGAGAGGAAGCGCACTAAACGGTTTTCTGACGCGGCGGCCGCTTGACCCTGCGAATTCCCTTTGGTTTAATCCCTCTTGGCCCGATTCTCTTATCCCATCCCGTCGGGCCGATCGTCAGTTCCCCAATGCGACGGCTCCCCTGCCGCCCCTCCGCCTCCCTGCCATGCCCACTGCATCCAGACTATCACCGGCGACCTTCAGTTTTATTTCCACCCTGATTCGATCGGCCGCAGCCCTCCTGCGCCCGGCGCAATTCCGCCAACAGGTTCGGCTGTCCGCTCTTGGTGCCTCTGTTGCCTTCGGTGCCCTGTGCGCCTTCTCCCCGTACGCCTCAGGTCAGTCGGGGTCCATCGGTCCCAATCAGCCGATTGGAGAGGCCCAAGGAGTTTTCCCGGGCCGGGTCGTCTGGGTCCATGATCCCACGGCGGTCAACCAGAATTGCGTCGTGAATACTCCCGGCGCCGCCTGGTATCTCCCCGTCAACAACAACCAGACCGTCATCGACGGCATGGTGTCCACCGCCCTCCGGGGCCTGACCGGCCAGACCGACGATCTTGCGGCCTGGACTGCCATTTTTAAATTCCACAATGCCGCGCTCGGCAAGGGAACGGTCAATTATGCGCCGGGCGAGATCATCTTCATCAAGATCAACGCCACCAGCGCCTGGGCTGGAAATTTCGACACCACCGATCTGACGCCCAACATCACCCCACGTCCCCCTACTCCTTTATCACCGAAACCTGGGTGCGGGAGCCGGTCCTGTCCGTTCTCCGGCAACTGGTGAATGTCGTTGGGGTCAACCAGAGCAACATCTACATCGGGGATCCGATGAAGCATATCTACAAGCACCTTTACGATGTCTGGCACGGGGAGTTTCCAAACGTCCATTATCTCGACAACAGCGGCTATACCAACCTGGGCAGGAAGTCGTCGTTCCCAGCACGACCGCCACCATCACTTATTCCGATCACGGTACCGTTCTCGCGACCGATCCCGGCGATGTCCCCGTGACCATGGATTACCTCTATACCATTTCCGATCAGGCGGACTATGTCATCAATATCCCTATGCTGAAGGGGCACGAACGGGCCGGGATGACGCTGTTTGCCAAGAACAATTTCGGCTCGCAGACCCAGGCCGATGCCTCCCATCTGCACAACGGGCTGGTCGCGCCGACGAATTACCCGGACGTCACCCGGGGAACCTACGGATTGTACCGGGTTCAGGTGGATCTGATGGGCCATTCGATGCTCGGGAAGAAGAACCTTGTTTTCCTGATGGATGCGCTCTGGGCGACGGATTTCGAACTCGACATACCGCTGCAGTGGCAGATGCCGCCGTTCAACAACAGCTTCATGTCGTCCGTCTTCGCCTCCCTCGACCCCGTGGCGATCGAGTCGGTCGGCTATGATTTTCTCCGCTCGGAATTCACGGCAAATCGCGTCCCGGCCGCCGCCGCCTACGTGCAGATGCCCGCCGTCGATGATTATCTGCGCCAGGCGGCCGACAGGGTAAACTGGCCAAGCGGGATTATCTACCAGCCGGACATAGCCACACCCGGCTCCGTCCCGATCGGGAGCCTGGGCACCAACGAACGCTGGAACAATGCCACGGCCATGCAGTATTCAAGGAATCTGTCGCCGACCGGCACCGGCATCGAGCTGGTTCAGACCGGTCAGACGATCGGTGTGGATCCGATCAGCAACCAGACGGTCCTGCCGGGCGGCAACGCCACGTTCACGGTGAACGCGACCGGCATGGCGCCGCTGAGCTACCAATGGCAACGGGAAGCGATCGGGACGTCGACTTGGAGCAATCTAGCGATGGCGGCGCCTACGCCGGCACGGCGAC
>CAVRNM010000148.1:0-30655 GCA_963722225.1 uncultured Verrucomicrobiae bacterium | reverse complement strand
CCGCCTGAAAAGATTCTAATAAAACAATTCCAATCGGAAATGTTTTACTGCATAATCAGGGCATGGCTCGTCCTGCCCTGCGCATTGATGTCACAAAGAAGGATCAGCAGGAATTGAAGAAGCTGTTGACGGCGGCGTGCAGCAGGTACGTGTGGTTCTGCGTGCCCTAGCGCTGTTGCAGTTGGCCAAAGGGGTGAGTGCGCCCCGCATCGCCGCGATGGTGCCCGTGACCCCGCAGGCCATCCGGAAGGTTGGCCATCGCTACGAGCGGGGCGGTCTGGAGTGCGCTCTTTATGAAAAGCGGCGTCCGGGCGCGGCCGCCGTTACTGGAAAACAGCCAGAAACAGCGCATCATCGCCATGGTGTGCAGTGACCCGCCCGAGGGTCGCGCCCGCTGGACCGTGCGGCTGGTAGCCGAGGAAGCTGTGAAACGACAAGCTGGTTCCACGCGTGGGACGGGAAACTATCCGGGTTCTGCTCCTCAGCCACGACCTCAAGCCGTGGCGGGAAAAAAATGTGGTGCGTGGCCGAACTCAATGACGAGTATGTCGCCAAGATGGAAGACGTGCTGGAGGTGTACGAAAGAGCCTTACAATCCGTCGGAGCCGGTGGTTTGTCTGGATGAGAAGCCGGTAACGCTGCATGCCGACGTGCGGCCCACCTCTCCCGCCAGCCGGGGCGGGAGGCGCGGCGGGACAACGAGTACGAACGATGCGGCACCGCCAATGTGTTCTGCGCGGTGGAGCCGAAGGCCGGACGACATTTCACCTTCCCGACGCCTGATCGCTCGCGCAGTCGAGTTCGCTCACGCGGTCTTCGAGGTTGCCATGCAGTATCCGCACGCCGACACCATCCATCTCGTCATGGACAACCTGAACATCCACTGCCGCAAGTCCCTCACCGATCTGCTTCGGCGACGAGACCGGCGGCGAGGTCTGGGATCGCTTCACCGTCCACCACACCCCCAAACACGGTAGCTGGCTCGAATCAGGCGGAAATCGAAATCGGCATCTTCTCGCGGCAATGCCTCGGCGAAAGAAGAATTCCCGACCTCCATACCCTGCGCAGGGAGGCAATCGCCTGGAATCGCCGCATCAATCACGCCCGCACCAGAATCAACTGGAAGTTCGACCGCAAAACCGCCCGCCAGAAGTTCGGCTACAAAAGGAAATAATTCCCGCGGTCATCGACCGCGCGGAAATAGTTGAGGATCAACTCGCGGTGTTGCCGCAGTGACCGGGCGATCTTCTTCATGGGTTCGATGCGGGAACGCATCGTTTGCCGGCACCACTCATCGAGGAACTTCGCGGCCCAGGCGGGCGAGTTGTAATCCCAGAGCTGCTGAAAGGCTTCCTTAAGAAGGTAAGCGCGGACGGTCCTCAGGTTATACCGGAGCAGGTCGCGCAGGCGGAAGCGCTGTTCGGTCTTCAGATTCTCTTGGCGTTTGAGCAGGAGCCAGCGCGACTTCTTCAGTACCGGTTTGCGGCCTTCGCTCGCCATGCGGCGCGATTCTCCGGCGCGGACTTCGTCGAGAGCCTTGTTCATTTTCGCCACGATGTGAAAACGGTCGAGGATATGCAGGGCCTCGGAGCATTTCTCGCGGATGAGTTTCAGATAGGGTTCCCACATGTCCGAGCAGACGAACGCGATCTTGGAGGTGATTTCTTCGCCTATGGTGGTGAAGAATCCCTGAAAGGATTCGATCGTCCTCTCCTTGCCGACCCACAGCAAACGGGTGACACCGAGATCGATCTGATAAACCAGCGTCAGGTACTTGTGCCCTTTGGCGTACTGGATTTCATCGACCCCGATGGCGTCGATTTGACCGAGCTTTCGGTGTTCCAGTCCATACTTGACGACATGTTCGACGGCGTCGAAGACCTTGTCCCAGGCGGTGCGGAACGCCTCGGCCATTTCTTTCCACGAAAGCCGGCGCGCCCAGCGGGCCAGAAACAGCATGTAGGCATTGGTCAACTGATGCTTGCCGTTGCCCCAGGGAACTTCCTCGACGATCACGGCTTCGCAACGGCGACAATCGACGCGCCGCATCGAGTACAGCAGGAAGACCAAAAACCCCCAGAAAGGTATGAATTCGTAACGCCTTTCAGCGAGTTGATCATAACCGGGCGCCGGCTCATGGCAGCGGGAACAAACCGCCGCCGAACCTTTACGCGGCCGCACGGCGATTTCGATGCTTTTGTGATCGGAACCGAAACTGGCATGCTGGTAAGGCTGCGTAAATAAATAACATTTACATCTACGGTCTGGTGTGTTATTAGTTGGGCATGGATCATCGATGCCCAACTCGGCCGGTACTTTGCCGGCATGTGGCCACATCTGGATGAACACGCCCGCCGTTTGGTAGCCGCCAGCAAAGCCGTAGAACTGGGTTATGGCGGCATTTCGCGGGTTAGCCGCGCCTGCGGCCTGTCGCGCGTCACGTTGACCAAGGGCGTTGAGGAATTGCAGGCCGCGCCGCTGGCCCCGGGCCGGATTCGCCACGAGGGTGGCGGCCGGCGCGCGTTGACTCCAACGATCCCGGCTTGGCGCCCGCCTTGGACGGCATGGTCGAGCCCACGGCGCGTGGCGACCCGGAGTCACCCTTGCGCTGGACCTGCAAGAGCGCCCGCACGCTTGCGGCGGAACTGACGGCCCGGCATCACCCGGTCAGCCACACCAAAGTCACCCAACTCCTGCGGGAGGATGGCTACAGCCTGCAGGGCAACCGCAAGACTGAGGAGGGGGACGATCATCCCGACCGAGACGCGCAGTTTCAGCATATCAATCGCGCCGTCAAACAAGCTTTGCGGGCGGGCGAGCCGGTCATTTCCGTGGACACGAAGAAGAAGGAATTGATCGGCAACTACCAGAACCAGGGCCGTCAATGGCTCAAAACGGGGACGGCGGCCAAGGTCAACGGGCATGATTTTCCCGGCCCCGAGGTGCCCCGCGCCTATCCTTACGGGATCTACGATCTGAGGCGTAACGCCGGCTTTGTCAACGTGGGCACGGATCACGACACGGGCGCGTTCGCGGTGGCTTCAATCCGCGGTTGGTGGCGCGCCGAGGGCCGCCGCCTGTATCCGCAGGCGCGGCGACTGCTGATCACCGCCGATGGCGGCGGCAGCAACGGCTGGCGACTGCGGCTATGGAAATGGGAGTTGCAGGGCTTGGCCGACCAGACTGGTCTGACGCTGACCGTCTGTCATTTCCCGCCAGGCACAAGCAAATGGAACAAGGTGGAGCACCGGTTGTTTTCCTTCATCTCATCCAACTGGCGCGGCGAGCCGCTGCGTGATTACGAGACAGTGGTGCGGCTGATCGCCGGGACGACGACGGCCAAGGGCCTGACAGTGACCTGCCGCCTGGATCACCGCAAGTATCCCGTTGGGCGAAAGATCACGGACGAAGAGTTCGCCCATGTCAATCTCAAGCCTAGGTGGCGTCTCCCAAAAGGCGCAGCCGCTGTTTGATCTCGGCCCCCTTCCGGTAACCAACGCCATGGCGACGAGCTGGCTGGTCACCTTGCTTCTGATTCTCTTCATCCGGTGGCTCGTCGGCCGGCCGCAGATTATCCCGACCCGCGGTCAGGCCGTCCTGGAATCGCTGATCGAAGGTCTCCGCGAGATCTTTGCGCCCATCGTCGGCCCGAAGGCCATGCCGGTCGCGTTTCCGCTGCTCATCTGTTTCTTCGTCTTCATCCTCGTTCACAACTGGAGCGGCCTGTTCCCCCTGGTGGGGACAATCGGCTGGAGGGAGATCGAACAGTCCACCGGCGAACAGGTCGGCTTCATTCCCTGGCTCCGGCCGCATACCTCAGATCTCAACGGCACCATCGCGCTCGCCCTGACCTCCTTCACGGCCTGGTTCTTCATTGTCATGAAGTACGCCGGGCCGCGCCATTTCCTGTTCGAACTTTTCGGCAACAAGGCCGACCGGAAGGAGCTTCCCGGCCTAATATATTGGGGCCTCACGTTGGTTTTCCTCCTCGTTGGGGTAATCGAAGTCGTCTCGATCCTGATCCGGCCCATCACGCTGTCCGTGCGTCTCTTTGGCAACGTGTTCGGCGGCGAAAGCCTGCTGCATAACACCTCGTATTTCACGCTCTTCTACCTCCTGGAGATCCTCGTCGGCGTGGTGCAGGCCTTCGTCTTCACCCTGCTGACGTCGGTCTACATCGGACTGATTTGCAATCACGGCGACGAACCCGCCGAAGCCGGCCCCGACCATGGCGACGCCCCGGAGGTCGCCCACTAGAGACCTGCCACCGCCACTTTCGCGGCCGGGAGCATGTACCAACAAAACGTGCACGGCCGGGATCACCAATAACGACTCAACCCTCAACTCCAACTCCTCCATGACTGGCAATATCGCTTGTGGTATGGCTCTTATCTCCGCCGCGTTCAGCGTCGGCCTGATCGGCTTCCGCGCGGTCGAAGCCGTGGGCCGCAATCCCGGCGCGTCGGGCAAGGTCCTCGTGCAGTCGATTCTCGCGATGGCCCTGGCTGAAGGCCTCGGCATTCTCGCCCTGCTGTTCCTCAGGTAAAGGAAGCTCTCCTTCCGTCTTCTGGCGCCGTCGGGGTTTTTCCCGCCGGCGCCGCAACTTCTCTTCCTGCCATGTACGCACTCGTCCTTGCCGCCGCTTCTGCCGCCGAGGCCACCGCCGCTCCTTCCGGCGGCCCCACCGACCTGCTTCTCCAATTTGGCGTCGAGTGGAAATATGTGATCTGGCAGTTCATCAGCTTCGCCGTCCTGGCCGGCGTGTTCTATCAGTTTGCCATCAAACCCATTCTTTCGACGCTCGACGACCGAAACGCCCGCATCACCCAGGGCCTGAAGAACGCCGAGGCCACCGCCGCCGAGCTCGAGAAGGCGAAACGGGACAGCGCCGTCCTGATCAAGCAGGCCCAGGCCGAAGGCGCCCGGTTCATCGACGAGGCGCGCCAGACGGCCAAGGAATTGGCCGACCGCCAGCAAAAGGAGGCGGCGGCGCGCGCAGCAGACCTGCTCGTCAAGGCCCAGCAGGTGATCGAACTCGAACACAAACGGATGCTGGCGGAGGCCCGCACCGAGGTGGCCCGCCTCGTCGTCGCCACCACGCAGCGCGTCCTCGCCCAGGAGCTGAGCGAAGGCGATCGGGCCCGTTACACGACTGCCGCCGCCCGCGAGCTCACAGAAATCAAAACCTGAAATGCTGAAAGACTGAAGGGCTGAAACGCAGTATTCGAAAGAACCACGACCACCCCGAATTCAGCCCTTCGTTCTTCAGCCTTTCCGCTTTCAGCCCTTCAGTTTTTTCTTCCCGATGCGCGCCAGCAAAAAATCCCAGCAATTCGCCCGCCAGCTTTTCCGCCTCAGCCTCGCCGACGGCCAGGTTTCGGCGGAGCGGGTGTCGGCGGTGCTGGCGCATCTCGCCCACCAGCCTCCGCGGCAACCCCTCGCGGTCCTGCGGCACTACCAGCGGCTGATCACTACGCAGCTCGCCAGGAATTCCGCGCTGGTCGAGCACGGGGGCGCGATCGACGACGGCCTGCTCCGCTCCCTCGAAGCCGCGTTTACCCGGAAATACCAGCGGCCGATCGCCGCCTCGGCCCGACCCAATCCCGCTCTCCTCGCCGGCTTGCGCATCCGCATCGGCGATGACCTGTACGAATCCTCGATCGCCGGTCAGCTGGCCGCTTTGGCCGTCCCGGTCTGATCGCGCTGATCTTCGCATTCTTCACCTCCCAACGCTTCCGCCCTCATGAGCCTCATTACCGAACAAATCGAACAGCAGATCGCCCAGTTGTCCTCCAAGGCGGTTAAGAAGAACACGGGAACCATCCGCTCCGTGGCCGATGGTGTCGCGAGAGTCGACGGACTTTCCGAGGTGATGTACAACGAGATGGTCCAGTTCCCCGGCAGCGCCATCGGCATCGCCCTCAACCTCGAGGAAGACGAAGTCGGCTGCGTCGTGCTGGGCGACGTCTCCGCCTTGCGCGAGGGCGACGAGGTGTCCACGACCGGCAAGCTGCTTTCGGTGCCGGTCGGCAAGGCGCTCCTCGGCCGCGTCGTCGATGCCCTCGGCCGCCCGGTTGACGGCAAAGGCCCGCTCGCGGCGACCGAATACTATCCCGTCGAGAAGATCGCGCCCGGCATCATTGTGCGCAAATCCGTTTCCCAGCCGGTACTCACCGGCATCATGGCCATCGACTCGATGATCCCGATCGGCCGCGGCCAGCGCGAGCTGATCATCGGCGACCGCGGCACGGGCAAGACCACCATCGCCATCGACACCATCATCAACCAGGCGCGCATCAACCGCCTGGGCCTGGCGTCCAACGATCCCGCCTTCCGACCCCTCTACTCGATCTACGTCGCCGTCGGTCAGAAGAACTCCAACATCGCGCGCACCATCGCGTCCCTCGAGGCCGCCGGCGCGCTCGAATACACCATCATCGTCGCCGCCCCCGCGGCCGACAATCCCGCCAACCAGTACGTCGCCCCCTACGCCGGTGCCGCCATGGGCGAATGGTTCATGGAAAACGGCATGGATGCGCTGATTGTCTACGACGATCTGTCCAAGCATGCCGTGGCCTACCGCCAGATTTCGCTGATCCTCAAGCGGCCGTCCGGCCGCGAGGCGTATCCCGGCGATGTCTTCTACCTGCATTCGCGCCTGCTGGAACGCGCCGCGCGCCTCGCCGGCAAGGGCTCGCTGACCGCCCTGCCCATCATCGAGACGCTCGCGGGCGACGTCTCGGCCTATATTCCGACCAACGTCATCTCCATCACCGACGGGCAGATCTACCTGGAGACCGATCTCTTCAACCAGGGCGTGCGCCCGGCCGTTTCCGTCGGTCTTTCCGTGTCGCGCGTCGGTTCCAGCGCCCAGCTTAAAATGACCAAGCAGGTCGCCGGGAAAATCAAGGGCGAGCTCGCCCAGTTCCGCGAACTGGCCGCGTTCGCCCAGTTCGGCTCCGATCTCGACGCGCGCACCAAAGCGCAGCTCGACCGCGGGTCGCGCATCGTCGAGCTCTTCAAGCAGCCGGCATTCAATCCGCTGCCGATCGAGATGCAGGCAGCCGTCCTCTGGGCAATGCAGAACAACTACTTTGATTCCGTGGACGTGAAGAAGATCGTCGACGCCGCCAACCACCTGAAGGAGTTCCTCAACACCCGCAAGCCGGCGCTGCTCGACACGCTGCGGCAGAAAGCCGTCGTCGACGACACGCTAGCGGCCGAGCTCAAGAAGGCCGTCGATGAATGGAAGGGAACCTACCAAAGCTGAAAGCTAAAACACTGAAAGACGGAAACAACCGCATGCGCATCGAGACTTCGGGCAGATTCACGCGATCTTCAGCTTTTTAGCTTTTAGCGTTTTAGCTTTCAGCCTTTCAGCTTTTCGTAATGCCCTCGACCCGCGACATCCGCCGCCGAATCAAATCGGTCAAGAACACCCGCCAGATCACCAAGGCGATGGAGTTGGTGGCCGCGTCGAAGATGAAGAAGGCGCAGCAGGCCGCCCTGGCCGGCCGCCCCTATGCGCAGCTCCTGTCCGAACTGCTCGCCACCGTGGCCACCCGGGTCGACGAGTCGTTCCATCCGTTTCTCGTGCAGCGTCCGGTGAAGACGCGGGGGATCATCCTCGTCACCACCGACAAGGGCCTGTGCGGTCCGCTCAACGGCAACCTGTTCAAGCTGGTCATGGAGATCAAGGAACCGGCGAAGTTCGCCGTGATCGGGCGCAAAGGCGCGCAATTCCTCGCGCGCACGCGGCGCGATCTTCTCGCCGACTTCCAGGTGAAGGACCGGGTGCCCTTCGCCGACGTCAAGGCGGTCGCCGAATTCATGGTCAGGCAGTTCCTTGAGGGCGTCGTCGACACTGTCGAGATCATCTGGCCCCGCTTCCGGAACACGCTGATCCAGGAGCCGTCGCTGCTACCGCTGCTGCCGCTGGCCAGCCTCAAGGAGGCGGTTGCGAGCCTGCGCGAGCGCGCCGGCGGCGCGACGGGGAAGCCGGACGATCGCCAGATGCTCTTTGAGCCGAATCCCGCGGCGGTCTTCGCCGCGCTGCTTCCCCTCTACATCAACCGGGAGGTCTATCACCAGGTGCTCGATGCGAAGGCGTCCGAACACAGCGCGCGCATGGTCGCGATGAAAACCGCCAAGGACAACGCCACCAAGCTCATCGACGTCCTGACCCTCGAATACAACAAGGCCCGCCAGGCCTCAATCACGCAGGAAATCCTCGAAATCGCCGCCGCGCAGTACGCGCAATAGCTTTCAGTCTTCAGTTTTCAGCTTTTCTCACATGAACATCGGCAAGATCGTCCAAATTATCGGCCCCGTGGTCGACGTCCAGTTCTCGGCGGAGAATATGCCCGCCATCTACCAGGCGCTTACCGTCGAATTCAGCGCGGCCGGCCGGGCGGAGAAGCTCACGCTCGAGGTGCAGCAGCATTTAGGCGAAGGGGTCGTCCGCGCCATTGCGATGTCTTCCACCGAAGGTCTCGTCCGCGGCATGACAATCACGGACACCGGCGCTCCGATCACCGTGCCAGTCGGCGAGGGCGTGCTCGGCCGCATTATCAACGTCACTGGAGACCCCGTGGACGACAAGGGCCCCGTGCCGCATCAGAAGCGCTATCCGATCCACCGTCCGTCGCCGCTGCTCGTGGACCAGGATGTCAAGTCCACCATCCTTGAGACCGGCATCAAAGTCATCGATCTGATCTGCCCGTTCGTCCGCGGCGGCAAGGTCGGCGCGTTCGGCGGCGCCGGCGTCGGCAAGACCGTCGTCATCATGGAGCTCATCCACAACATCGCCCATGCACACGGCGGTTACTCCGTCTTCGCCGGGGTGGGGGAGCGCTCCCGCGAAGGCAACGACCTCTACCACGAAATGTCCCAGTCGAAGGTCATCAATCAGGACGACATCTCGAAATCGAAGGTCGCGCTCGTCTACGGCCAGATGAACGAGCCGCCCGGCGCCCGTCTGCGCGTCGGCCTTTCCGCCCTCTCCGTGGCCGAATACTTCCGCGACGAAAAGAACCAGGACGTCCTGCTCTTCATCGACAATATCTTCCGTTTCTCCCAGGCCGGTTCCGAGGTCTCCGCGCTGCTCGGCCGTTCACCCTCGGCCGTCGGCTACCAGCCTACCCTGGCCAACGAGATGGGCGTCCTCCAGGAGCGCATCACCTCGACGAAGAAGGGCTCCGTCACTTCGTTCCAGGCCATCTACGTGCCGGCGGACGATCTCACCGACCCCGCTCCGGCCAACACGTTCGCCCATCTCGACTCCACCATCGTGCTCGATCGCGCGATCTCCGAACTGGGCATCTATCCGGCGGTCGATCCGCTGGGCTCCACTTCCAAGGCGCTGTCCGCCGACATCGTCGGCGCCGAGCATTACGAGGTGGCCCGCGGCGTGCAACGCGTCCTCCAGCGCTACAAGGACCTGCAGGACATCATCGCCATTCTCGGTCTGGATGAGCTTTCCCCCGAGGACAAACAGGCCGTCTATCGCGCCCGCAAGATCCAGAAGTTCCTCTCACAACCGTTCTCGGTGGCCGAGGTCTTCACCGGTTTCGAAGGCAAATTGGTCCCGGTCAAGGACACCGTCCGCGGCTTCAAGATGATCCTCGACGGCCAGCTCGACGATGTCTCCGAAGGCGACTTCTACATGAAGGGCGGCATCGAGGACGTGCTCGCCGCGGCGAAGAAGTAACAATTTTCAAGTGCCAAGTTCCAAGGAACTGATGCTAGGTTTCGACCAATCCCTCTTCTGCCGCGACCCTATAATTTGTCACCTATTGCTTGATGCTCGCTACTTGATCCTTGGTACTTGGAACTTGGAACTTGCCCCTTTTCACCACCATGCCTCTGACCCTCGAAATCGTCACTCCTGAGGACCGTGTTTACAGCGACACGGTGGACACGGTGGTCATCCCAACCGTTCAGGGAGAGATTGGCATCCTGCCGGGCCACATTCCGCTGCTGAGCCAGGTCGCCGATGGCGAACTGCGGGTGTCCAAGGGTGTCGAGACCAGGAACCTGGTGATCGGCGGGGGCTTTGCCCAGATCGAGGGCGACCGCGTCAAGGTGCTCGCGGAATTTGCGATTAACGAAGCCCAGATCGACGAGAACGCCGCCGAAAAAGCCATGCAGCGCGCCGAGGATGCGCTCAAGGGCAAGCAGGAGTTGGATCCGGCCGAGATCGAGCGGCTCGAAGCCGTTGTCCGGTTCTCCGTCGCCCAGCTCACCGTCAAACGCCGGCGGCGCTGACGCCATCCGGAAGCTCTGGCGGCTCCGAGCGCCTGCGAGCAGGAAACCGGACGTCCGTGTAGAAGCCTGCCTGCAGGCGATCCCATTCATTCGGCGCCTTGGGTCGGATTTCCCTCGAACCAACGAACGACATCAGGCCCTCGCCTCGACCGCGTTCGGATACGGGTCACGCCGCAGGCGCAGCCCCGAAGCGAAGCAAGGGGTTCATCTCGGCACCCGTCGGGTGCCGAGATGAACAATCAATGAACGGGTGCGCCGATCAGGGCGCGGAAGATCATTAAACGGATTCCTCCGGGTGAAGTTGGGGATCGGCTCGCGGGTCCGGCCGCACCGGGGGGATCCAACGGGGTCATGTGTGAATTCTCGACAAGACCGCTCAGGGAGGAATCTGGAGGTTTGACCGTTGCTGGGCTGGACGCAGGTTCGCGGCCATGGCACGGAAACTTCGGATTGAGTTTGCGGGGGCCTGCTACCACGTCATCAACCGCGGTAATTACCGGCGCGAGCTTTTCACCGGGAACGGGGCGGCCGAGGCTTTTGAGCGCTGCCTCGATGAAGCGGCGCAGCGATTTGGCTGGCGGGTGCACGCGTACGTGGTGATGAGCAACCACTTTCATCTGGCAGTGGAAACGCCGGAGCCGAATCTGAGCGAGGCGATGAAGTGGTTGCAGGGAACCTGGGCGGCGCGGTTCAATCGGTTCCGGGGCGAGATGGGCCGGCCCTTCCAAGGCCGCTACAAGGCGCTGCACGTCGAGCCCGGGGAAGCTCTCGGGCGGGTCGTGCATTACATTCATCTGAATCCCGTGCGCGCCGGCATTGTGCCGGCGGAGCGCCTGCGCGAGTTCCGACACAGCAGCCTGTACCGGTTTCTGGGCCAAAATCGGCCGGCCTGGCTCATAGCGGATACGGTCCTCCTCGAGAGCGGCCATCTGAGCGACACCCCGGAGGGTTGGAAGTGCTACCTGGAGTATCTGGGGGTATTGGCAGAAGAAGACGCCCGGCGTCGCGAGGACGAGTTTGGCCGGCTCAGCCGGGGCTGGGCCATCGGGTCGGCCGAGTTTCAGCACGATCTCGAGCGGGAACTGGCTCCCTCGGTGCGGGGCCGGGAAGGCTTCGAGTTACTCGGCGCTGACCGGAAGGCTCAGCAACAGGCGCGCAATGCCCTCTGGGAGGAAACGTTGGTGGCGTTGGCAGCGGCACTCCGCATCGATCTCAACGAGCTTCCCCCAAAGAAATCAGCTGCTGACAAGGTCCGCTTGGCGGCGATGATGACTCAGATGACTTCCGTTTCTAACGCCTGGCTGGCCCGACGCCTGCAGATGGGCGTTCCGGGCAGCGTCACCCAGTACGTGCGGCGGTTCCGATTGCACAGCCACGCCTCCCAGCCTGATTGCAGGCGGATCTTGTCGAGAAATCACACATGACCCCATCGGATCCCACCGGGTGAAGTTGGGGATCGGCTCGCGGGTCCGGCCGCACCGTGCGTCCGGCGAGCGGTTTCTAGATTACAGCAAAACGCCGCGCCCGCCAAGGCCGGATGCGGCGTTAAAAGAGCGACTGAAGGGAGAAGCGGCCGTGTCAGCTACAAGCCCAGCGCGGCCTTGGCCTTGTCCCACGCAACACCGGGCTTGCCCTGGTTGCGGACAACCGCGGCGTTGAGGTCGCGCAGGACCTCCAGTTCCTCGACGCGGGAGCGCAACCGGGACACTTCGTGGCTCAAGCCGCGCAGCGTCGGTCTGCGGACGGGTTTTCGTTTAATCGCGCTAGGCATCTTTGCGGTCCTTCACAACGTGAACGAAGATCAGGTCTTTTTCGAGCGTGAAGAGCACGCGAAACGAGCCCACGCGAAAGCGGTATTTTCCTTCCTGCCCGGCGAGTTTCTTCACGTCGCCCTGCAGGTCGGTTTGCAGGGCGTCGAGCCTTTGGCCGATTCTCTGGCGCTGGTCTTTGGAAAGGGCGCGGAGTTGCTCAAGGGCCTCGTCGCTGATCTCCAGCCGGTAACGCATTTTTCAGTGTGATGACGGATTTTCGGCTGATGGTCGAGGCGAGAGAGTCGCCGCCGGGTGGGGGCTGCGGGCGTGGACCTCGATAAGCTCAAGAGCCCGATGCTTCTGGCGGACGAGCGCGGAGGAGGGGGGGGGTTGAAGATCTTTGGTTTTGCAGGGCCGGTAGCCGCGTTGTTACCCGTCTCTGCCCGATCCTCCTCCCGTTCAGTTCGAAGTCACTTGCGGCGCCATCCGTCGGTCCAATTCCCGCAGCACCGCCAGCGCCGTCCCCGCCAGAGTGACGGCAATCGACGGACCGGCGAGGTCCCGCGGATTGATGCGGATCAGCGACCCCTGGCCTGCGGCGGCCATCTGCTCCGACGCCGAGCGCACGGTCGACACGTCGGTCCCGGCGCCGAGTTCGATCACGACAAACCGGCCGCGCACCAATGAACGCGACCAGGTCTGGAACCGCACCTGCTGGATGGACGTGCGCCCCGGACTCCAGCTCTCATCACCGAACATCAGCACGTTCGGCCGCGCCAGCCCGCCACAGCTCCGGCAACGCGGCAGTTCGCCCGTCGCCCGCATCGTCACCGGATCAATCGTGAAAGAAAGCTCCTCCGGCGCCGGCCAAGTCGCCGCGCAGCAGGGCTTGACGCACTGGCGATGCAGCAATGAGCCATGGCATTCGACCACGCGCTCCTCGGCAAAACCCGCTTTCTGGAACTGTCCGTCGATGTTGGACGTGAACACGAAATGGCCGCGCGGCCGTTTCTGCGCCCAGCGTTGCAGGCAGGCAAACCCTTCGTGCGGCACGGTCCGCCGGTACAGCTCCAGCCGGTGCCCATAAAAGCCCCAGGCCAGCGCCGGATCGCGCTCGAACCATCCGGGGTTCGCCAGCTTCTCGAACGACAGGCCCAGTTTCGCATAGAGCGGATAATCCCGCCAGAATCCCTCGGGCCCGCGAAAATCCGGCAGACCCGAGTCCACGCCCATTCCGGCACCGGCCGTGATGACCATGGCCTCCGCCGAGCCAATCGCGCGCGCAGCATGGTCCAGCATTTCCGGATCCGGAGTCATCTGGGAAATCGTTTATCAATGCGACGGCCGCGGCAATCCCAGGATTTGGGTTTCTCGTTCTGATCCTGGTGACAGCGCCGCTTCCCGCTCCTTGCCGTCCGACGGGCGGCTGTCACACTGCCCGCATGGCTGCCCCCGTTTTTCCCCAGGCCATCATCGCCCGCAAGCGCGACGGCCATGCTCTCACCCCGGATGAAATCGCTGCCTTCGTCCACGGCGTGACTCACGGGGGATGGGCGGATTACCAAACCGCCGCGTTGCTGATGGCCATCTTCCTCCGCGGAATGACGGCGGATGAGACGTCCTGCCTGACCGACGCCATGATGCGCTCCGGCGCTGTCGCCGACCTGGACGGCGTTCCCGGCATCAAGGTCGACAAGCATTCCACCGGCGGAGTCGGCGACAAGGTTTCGCTGGTCCTGGCTCCGCTGGTGGCCGCCTGCGGGGTGCCGGTGCCGATGATCAGCGGACGCGGTCTCGGCCACACCGGCGGCACCCTCGACAAACTCGAATCGATTCCCGGCTTCCAAGTCGGACTTTCACTCGAGGCCTACGCCGCCCAAATCCGGCGCATCGGCGTGGCCATGATCGGCCAGACCGCCGAGATCGCCCCCGCCGATCGCAAGCTCTACGCGTTGCGCGACGTCACCGCCACCGTCGAGTCGGTTCCCCTCATTTGCGCGAGCATCATGTCCAAGAAACTCGCCGAGGGCATCAACGCCTTGGTGCTCGATGTGACCTTCGGGCGCGGCGCCTTCATGAAGGAGAAGGCTCGCGCGCGGGAACTCGCGACCGCCATGGTGGCGATCGGCCGGGCCATGGGCAAACCGACGCGGGCGCTGCTCACGGCAATGGACCAGCCGCTCGGCCGGTCGGTCGGCAATGCGGTCGAAGTGATTGAATCCATCGAGGCGCTCAAGGGCCGCGGGCCGGCCGATCTCATGGAGGTTACCTTTGCGCTCGGCGGGCAGATGCTCCTGCTCGGCCAGGCCGCGGCCAATCCCTCCGAAGCCCGAGCGCGACTCGAGAACGCCATCGCCGACGGTTCCGCGCTGGCGAAATTCCGCGACCTCGTGGCGGCCCAGGGCGGGGACCCGGCGGTGATCGACGACCCCATGCGCCTGCCCGGCGCCAGATTCACCCAGGAAGTGGGTGCAGGAGACGCCGGTTATGTCGTCGACGTTGATCCGATGGCCATCGCCCAGGCGGCCCTGCTGCTCGGTGCGGGCCGGGCGAAGGTTTCGGCCGCCGTTGACCCGGCGGTTGGCCTTACCGACCTGCTGAAAGTCGGCGAGCGCGTCCCACGCCGCGGCCGCCTCTGCACGATCCGTGCGAATGATGAATCGCTCCTGGCCGAGGCGTTGCCGCTGATCCAAGCCGCCTTTAGGATCGGCGAGCGCCCCGCCGCACCGGGGATTTTGATCGATGAGCTGATCGAATGAGGGGACCCTGCCGTTCTGATAGGATCCTTCCGCGGCCGGGAGAAACTTCATAACGCTCGCGCCGATCGGGAAAGTCGTTAGCTTCGACCGAATATGTACTCCCTTGGTAACCGCATTGCCTGGCTGCAAGGTCCCGGCGCGAATTGCGCAAAAACCAACCCGGTCGCCCCGCGCCCGTGGCATCTGGTGCTGCTTGGCCCGCCCGGCGTGGGCAAGGGGACGCAGGCCGAGAAGATTGTCGCCGAATTTGGCGCCTGCCACCTCTCCACCGGCGATGTGTTCCGCCACGCCGCCCGGGATACCAGCGGCGTCGCGCCCTCGCCGGCCATGGCCACCGCCCTGGCCGCCATGAAGCGTGGCGAGCTGGTTTCCGACGCCACGGTCGTCGAGCTCGTGCGCGAGCGCGCCGAGTGCCTGTCCTGCCAGTACGGCTTCCTGCTCGACGGTTTTCCCCGCACGATCGACCAGGCGCGTGCGCTGGACGGCATTTTCCGCAACGTCAACCGCAAGCTCGACGCGGCCGTCAATTATTTCGCTCCCGAGGCCCTGATTATCGAACGCCTCTCCGGCCGCCGGGTCTGCAAGCAGTGCCGCGCAGGTTATCACGTCGCCAACAAGCCGCCCCGCCAGCCCGGCCGCTGCGACGCCTGCGGGGGAGAACTCGTTCAGCGCGACGACGACAAGCCCGAGGCCATCCGCACTCGCCTCCACGTCTACGCCGCGACCTGCAATCCGGTGCTGGAGTATTACCGTCAGCAAGGCCTGCTTCGGGAAATCGACGCCTCGGGCGACCCGGAAGCCGTCTTCGCCGAAACTCGCAAGGTGATCCAACAGCTTTCCTGACGAAGTGTGGTCGTGCCGGACTAGCCGGGTGGGGCGTTATAGGGCGGGGTCGCCGTACCGAGCGCCGCAAGGCGCGACATCCGCCACCCCGCCACGCCCGGAGAAATGGCGGGATCCGGCGATCCCGCCCTGCATCCGGAAATTTGTTGCGCGAAAACACATTTAGGCCACGCGGCTCAGGTGCCCCGGGTGTTTCCGTAGAGCTCGATCTGCAACCGGTGGGCATACCGGAACCCGTGGCGCTTGCACAGGTCGCTCAGCCAGGGCGCCCGCGTGCGCAACGCCTCGGCGGTCGTGCCTTCCGGCATCAACAGCACCTTGTGCCGCGGCACGTCGCGCCCCAGCTGGGCCAGCATTCCCTCGATCTCCTCCACATCCGCCGGCTGCGCGACCACGAATTTCAACTGCCAGGGACCGGCCTCCAACCACGCCCGCACCACGTCGGGCTGCCAGCGCAGAGCCTCGTGCTTCCGCCGCCACGCCGCATGCTGTCGCGGGTCCGGCGCCGAATTCAGCAGCTTGGGCGACAACGAGGCCAGGTCACAGGCAATGCCCGCCGGGGCGACGGTCGCGGCGGTTTCAATCGTCACGTGGCGGCCCAGCATCCTCAGTTCGGCGGCCAGGTCGGCGATTCCCGGCGCCACCATCGGTTCGCCCCCGGTCAGGACGACGTGCGGTGAGGAATACCGGATGACCTCGCCGATGATCTCGTCGATGGTCAGTGGTTTCCCCTCGGGCCTCCAGGAGGCGTAGGGCGTGTCGCACCAGGCGCAGCGCAGATTGCAGCCCGACGTTCGAACGAAGACCGACGGCACGCCCGTGAGCTCGCCTTCACCCTGGATCGAATGAAATATTTCGGCGATCAGCATCGGTTGTTTTCCGCGTTATTTGTCCTTCCGCCGCAGGCGCCCGTCAGGATTCCTTGGGCTTTGGCGTTTGGGATTTGGGGTTTGGCCCGCCTGGCGGCCTGGGCGGCAGCGGGCCGGTTGAGGCATAGACGGTGGGATCGGGCAGGCCCGCCACCAGGAACGCCTCGCGCCGCTCCACGCAGGTGCCGCACCGCCCGCAGTGGATCTCGCCCCCCTTGTAGCAGGACCACGTCCGCGCGAAATCCACGCCGAGCCGCGCGCCTTCCGTGGCGATCTGCGCCTTGCTCATGGCGATGAAGGGCCGCAACAGCTCCACTCCGGCGTACGTGCCCTGCCGCATCGCCTCGCCCATCGCGCGCATGAAGTCCTCGCGGCAATCCGGGTAAATGGCATGGTCCCCGCTGTGCGCGGCGATGACCAGACCCTTCGCGCCGCTGCTTTCGGCCACGCCGGTGGCGATCGAGAGCATGATGGCATTCCGAAACGGAACCACCGTTTGCTCCATCGTCGCCGCCTCGTAATGCCCCTCGGGGATTTCGCCCCCCGATTGCAGCAGGGCCGAGGCGAAGAACCGATTCACGAAATCGAGCCTGATCACCTCGTGCGGACGCCCGAGCCGGCGGGCGTGTTCGGCGGCCAGCGGGATTTCGCGGTGATTGTGCTTCGCGCCATAGTCGAAACTCAACACCGCCACGACTTCCTCGTGGCGGCAGGCCCAATGGAGCGCGGTCACTGAATCCATGCCGCCGGAACAAAGCACCACGACTTTCATCGCCCGGCAGACTGGCTCAACCGCGCAGGAAAGAAAAGCCTTTGCCGAGGAGTCCGTCGGACTTCTGAGAGGGGACAAAAGGGCGTTGTAGATGACATGGGGCCGACAGGTGGCGCGAAAAGCGCCAACCTGTCGGCGCTATGGTAACACTACACACAACTAACAAGACAGAGCATATCGAGACACGTGCTGCCGTCGAGACGGCAGTGATCATCAAGCTGGGGTTGGACCTGCATGCGGAGCAGGTAACGGTGTGTCGGCAGGTCGACGGGCGCTTGCCGCAGCCCTCGCAGCGGCTCACCGAGGAACAACTCCTCCGGCTGGTCCGCGGCCACCTCGATCGCGGGGAAAAGGTCTACAGCTGCTATGAGGCGGGGCCGTGCGGCTACGGGTTGCACCGCAAGCTCACGGCAATGGGGGCGATCAACGACGTGGTGGCGCCGCAGCGCTGGGACGAGCACGGCCAGCGCGTAAAGACCGATGGGCGCGACGCGCGGGAGTTGTGCCAGCGCCTGGACCGGTATGTGCGCGGCAACACCGATGCGTTCACGGTCGTGCGGGTGCCCACGCCCGAACAGGAGCAAATCCGGGCGTTAGGTCGCCAACGCGCCCTCGTGCTGAAAGAGCGGCAGCGCTGTGAACTGCGCGGCCACGGGCTGATGCTCGCCCAAGGCTGCCAGGCCCCGAGCGGCTGGTGGGAGCCGGCCGTGTGGGGCGAACTGGCGCCCCACCTGCCGCCGTGGTTGCGCGAGCACGTCGGGCGCTGGCAGCGCCAGGCGGTGGGCTTGGAGAGCGAACTAGCGCAGCTCACGCCCAAAGGGCTGGGCGCGCTGACGCACGCGCTGCTCGAGAGCGAGATCCTCGATTGGTCGCGCTTTACCAACCGGCGACAGCCGGCGAGCTACACCGGGTTATGTCCGAGCGAGGCTTCCAGTGGGAACCGCCGGCGCCAAGGCAGCGTGACCAAGCACGGCAATCCGCGGGTGCGCCATCTGCTCGTGGAAGCGACGTGGCGGATGCTCGAATGGCCGCCCGATTACCCACCGCGGCGCCCGGTGCGCGCGGCGCGCGGGAAACGCGCCCGCAAACGCACGGTTGTCGCGGCCGCGCGCCGGCTCGTGGTCGATCTTTGGCGGATCCGGACCGGCCGCCAAACCCCGGAACAACTCAAGCTGCTGATGACCGATCTGTGAGGGAGTCTGGCCGGAAGGGCCTGGTCCTGGCGGCGCGGTGGCGCGTGTTCGTTCCCGCCCTTGGGAGTCAACGCCCCGCGTTCGTAGATGGAACCGCTTGTCTTCGCTGCTGCCGCATAAGTCATCTCACGCCGGCCCTGGCGCCGTGCTTGGATAGCAGGTTGGACCGCGGGCTCGCCGCCGGCGGGTACCTTGGCGAAGAACGCCGATAAAGCGCCGCCCCCAGCCCCGCTCCCCATTCCCTCGCGACCTCCCCGAAAAACTTCAATCGCGACGGACAGATCCTGCCGCCCTCCGACGCGCGAAACCTCTTTCCGTGCGCCACGGTCGCCTGTTTTTGTGCTCGACTCAGCGGCCCTCATAGCAGCAGGGCGGGATCGCCGAATCCCGCCGATTTGCCGAGAGTGGTGGGGTTCGGCGACCCCGCCCTACATCCGCCTGCTTTGGCCAGATTCCAGTCACACACCCCACCGCCCCTACGGTTCTTGCCGGACTTTTCGGACAACCTCCCATTAGTGGATACGCTCGCCTTCCCGTTGTTTCTGCGTTTTTTTCGGTTCCGTGGCCCGCCCGCTGTTCATCGCCCACCGCGGCGCCTCCGCCGAGGCGCCGGAGAATACCCTGGCCGCTTTCCGCCGCGCGCTGGCGCTGGGCGCTGATGGCATCGAGCTCGACGTGCAGGTGACTCGCGACGGGGTGCCCATGGTCTTCCACGACACCACCCTGGCCCGCCTCACCGGCCGGCCCGGGCGGATCGCGCAATTCACCCGCCGGGAGCTGCGCGAATTCCAGGTCCGGGGCGAGGCCATTCCCGCTCTGACCGAGGTGCTCGCTTTGACCCGCGATCGCTGCGTGGTGGAGGTGGAACTCAAGCCGGGCACGCCGGTGGCGCCCGTCGTGGCAGCGATCCGCCGGGCCCGCGCCGGAGACGCCGTCGTTCTGGCGTCGTTCGAACCGGAACTGGTGGCCGAGGCCTGCCTTCGGGCGCCGCATCTTCCCCGCATGCTGATCCACCAGGGTGGGGGACGCGGACCAGCCCTCGTGCGAGCTCGTCGTCTGGCCTCGGTCCTCGCCACCCTGGGAGCCGCCGGCGTCAGCCTGAATCACCAGGCGATTCCTTCCGCCAAATTTATCGCGGCCTTGAAACGCCGCGGATTCTGCGTCTGGTGCTGGACGGTGAACCAGCCCCGCGTCATGCTTCGCCTCGCCCGCTGGGGTGCCGATGCCATTCTGTCCGATGATCCAGCGCTGTTAAAATCGACCCTGGCGGAGCGCCCGTGCTGATCGATGCGACCGAAGCATGCAGTGAATATCGCCCTCGCTTGATGATCATCGTCCACGATCCCCAGTGTGCCGACTACGGCTCTCCCCGGCGCCCGGAACAGCCGACCCGGGTCATTCAGAGCGCGGCGCATCTCCATGCCGCCCATCCGGCGTGGGAATGGCGCCTCCCCGCCATCGCGACCGAGGACATGTTGCTCGCGGTGCACACGCCCGCGCTGCTGAAGCGGCTCCAGGTCCCGCCCGATTTCGACGAGGACACGCCGTACATCGAAGGCATCTACGACCACGCCCGGCGCGCGGCCGGTGCGGCGCTGTGCGTCATGAACCTTGCGCTCGTGCAGCACGAGAAGGCGTTCGCCCTGATGCGTCCGCCGGGGCACCACGCCACGGCCGGGCAGGCGATGGGGTTCTGTTACCTTAATCAGATCGCGCTCGCGGCCGTCGCCGCCCGCACCCGCGGCGCCCAGCGGGTCGCGGTCTGGGATTTCGACGCCCATCATGGGAATGGCACCGAAGCCATCCTCGACGGCCGGGAAGGCTTCCTTTTCTGTTCGATCCACCAGTTCCCCGGGTATCCGGGCACCGGGACGCGCAACAGCTCCAACTGTCGCAACTATCCCATCGCCCCGCATACGCCGCGCGCCGAACACATGGCGGAACTCGCGCGCTCGTGGGACGCCATCGTCGGCTACAAGCCCGACCTCGTGCTGGTGTCGGCAGGATTCGACGCCTACGCCCACGACCCGGTCACGGCCATGACGCTGGAAATCGAGGATTTCGCCGAGCTCGGCTGCTGGCTGCATCAGACCGATTGTCCAGTCGCCGGCATGCTGGAAGGAGGCTACAGCGCCGAGCTGCCGCAACTGCTCGACGCCTTTCTCAGCGCCTGGGCCGGGCCCTGAATTGGGAGGCGCTCGATGATCTTCCGAAAGAGCGGTGTTTTCACTCGGCTTCGCTTGGAACCCTGGGCTTTCCCACGGCTGCTCTTCCGACGCCATGGTCTCGGTTTCTGGATCGACTCGTCCGCGCAGCGGACGCTACAGCGAGGCGCGTATCCTTCACCAACAGACGCCAGCCTCGGTTTTCAATTGCCTCAAGACTCTGGAAAGCCGGAGGCTGCGCTTCGCTGCGCACTTTCGCCTGTTCAATTCCGCCCCGCTGGAGCATGCTGACAGGCTCACCACCTTTGCCGTAGCTTTGAACCCGACTCCTGCCTACACTTTTATCGACCAACCCGCGCTGCTGGCGCCGTTGTTTGACGCCCTGGACCGGGTGCAGGAGGTCGCGATCGATACCGAGGCCGACAATCTCTTCCGCTACCGGACGCGGGTGTGCCTTTTGCAGGTTTTGGCGGGGGAGAAGATTTTCCTGGTCGATCTGCTCCCGCCGCTGCCGCTGGACGGACTCTGGAGCCGCCTCGCTACCAAGCACCTGATCATGCACGGCAGCGACTTCGACCTCCGGCTGCTCTACGACTTCTGCGAGTTCAACGCGCACAGCCTCTTTGATACGATGATGGCGGCCCAGCTTCTCAATATGCCGCGCTTCGGACTCGCTCCGCTGCTCGAACACCATTTCGGCGTCGTCCTCGCCAAGGAGGGCCAGAAGGCCAACTGGTCCAAACGCCCGTTGCCGCAAAAGCTGTTGGATTATGCCTCCCTGGATGTCTTCCACCTGCCCGCCTTGCGCGACATTCTGCGCGACGAGTTGCAGCGGCGCGGACGCCTCGCCTGGCAGGAGCAGCGCTGCCGGTGGCAGATCGAATGCGCCCGTTCGGGTTTTCCCAGAAATGACGAACATGCCTGGCGCATCGGCCGGTCCGAGCGACTTGGCCCGCGCGGCCAGTGCGCGCTTTGGGCGGTGTGGCACTGGCGCGAGGCGACTGCGCTCCGGCTCGACCAGCCGCCGTTCAAGATCACGAGCAACGATTTTCTGATTGAGATCGCGTCGCGCGCCGACGCCGGGCTGCCGGAGGAGGCCATTCTCGCGTTGGATCTGGGCCGCCGCCATCCCCGCCTCATCGCCAGCCTGACCGAGGCTGTTCGCACCGGCCTCGACAAGAATCCGTCCACGCTCCCGCGCCGTCATCGCGGTGGGCGCGAGCCGGGCTTTCAGCCCCTCAATGCCAGCGAGCTGGCCCTTCAGGACCGCCTCAAATCCGATCGCGACCGCATCGCGCAACAGCTCAATCTCGATCCCACGTTGATCGCCAACCGCTCCCAGCTCGCCCAGATCGCGCGCGATCCGGACCGGCTTGACGGAATCCTCCTGCCCTGGCAGGCCGATCTGCTCCGCAACGAGCCGGCGCTCAATGACCCGGGCGACGGTCCGGAGTAGCCGGACGACCGTCCGGCCTGAATCCTGTGTCCGCCGATTCCGCCAACATCGCGCGCCATCTGCCCCTGATGGCCGCGCTCCAGCCCGGTCGCTCCGCCGTGAAGGTCCCCCGTGGCCGGACATCCACGGGCGGCATCGATTACCTGACTTTGACCTTCGCCGAACTCGACGCGGAAGTCGACGCGTGGGGCGCGTATCTCGCCGGCCGCGGCGTGCGTCCGGGGGACCGGACGCTCGTCATGGTCCGGCAGGGCCTGCCGCTGATTGCCGCGGCTTTCGCGCTCTTCAAACTCGGCGCCGTCCCGGTGGTCATCGATCCTGGCATGGGGCTCCGCCATTTCCTCGCCTGCGTGGCGCGGTCGCAGCCTCGCGTCCTGCTGGGCATCCCTTTTGCCCAGTTTGTCAGCCGCGTCTTTCGACCGTCATTCCGCAGCGTCCGGGTGCGGGTTCGCGCCAGCGGTTCGATGACCTCCCGGCTGGGACCAATACCGGGGAGCGGAAACCGGAAACCGGAAAGTGGAGAGCACCCGGCGACAGACCTCTCCGGTCTCCGGTCTCCGCTTTCCGCTCTCCCGCCTCCGCTATCCGGTTTCGCGCAGAGTTCCCCCGACACCCTCGCGGCAATCCTTTTTACCAGTGGTTCGACCGGCGCGCCCAAGGGAGTCTGTTACGAACACGGCATGTTCGACGCCCAGGTGCGGCTGGTGCGAGAAACCTACGCCATCGAACCGGGCGAGATCGACCTGCCGCTGCTCCCGCTTTTCGCCCTCTTCGGCCCGGCGCTCGGCCTGACCACGATCGTGCCCGAAATTGATCCCAGCCGGCCCGCCGCAGTCGATCCGGAAAAAATCGTTTCGGCCATTCGCCAGGAAGGGGTGACCAACTCGTTCGGATCGCCCACGTTGTGGCGCAAGGTGGCGGATCTCTGCCTCGCCCGGAATCTCACGCTGCCCAGCCTGCGCCGCGTGTTGTGCGCCGGTGCGCCGGTGCCGGCGTCGCTTTGGGCGGATGCTCCGCGGTTTCTCACCGGGGGCAGATTCCACAGCCCCTACGGCGCCACCGAGGTTCTCCCGGTCAGTTCCATCGCGGCCGACGAAATCGACGTTGCTTCCCTCCGCGGAGCCTGCGTCGGCCGGGTCCTGCCGGAAAACCGGGTGAAAATCATCTCCATTGTCGATGGCCCTCTTGCCTCTTTGGCCGAGGCGACCGAACTCCCCGCCGGAGCCATCGGCGAAATCATCGTCACGGGTCCGACGGTGACCCGCCAATACGACCAGCTGCCGGAAGCCACGAAGCAGGCGAAAATCCAAACTCCAAAGCCCAAACTCCAAACAATCGCTGGTTCTCCAGGCACTTCTGGCACCTGGAATTTGGACATTGGAGTTTCCGCGCCCGCGCCGGCGGGCGCGGTCTGGCATCGGATGGGAGATGCCGGCTATCTTGACACCCACGGCCGGCTCTGGTTCTGCGGGCGCGTCGCCGAACGTCTGGAGTCCGCGGACGGACCGATGTTCACCGAGCCCTGCGAACAGGTCTTCCGCGTTCATCCGCAGGTGGCCCGCTGTGCCCTCATCGGTCTCGGCGACCGCGGCCGGCAAATCCCCGCGGTTGTCGTTGAGACCAAGCCGGGTGTTCATCTGCGCTCCGGCGCCCGCCGGCAGGAGCTGGCCGGTGCCCTCCGCCAGCTGGCTCTCCAACATCCGCACACGGCCGCGATCCGCCGCTTCTTTTTCCACCCGCACCTCCCGGTGGACGGGCGCCACAACGCGAAGATCCACCGGCTGGCGCTGGCCCGCTGGGCCGCGACCCGAAACGCGATCGCGTTTCGGGAGTGACTCGTGAAAGTGAAAGATGCGAGTGATAGACTCGCTTTCCTGCCGTGCCCGCCACCTTCACTCTTCACCCTCACTCTCACCCGCCGCTTGGATCGGCCCTCGTTACCGGCGGCACCGGCTTCCTCGGACGCCACCTGGTGGACCGCCTGCTCGCCCAAGGCCGTGCTGTCACCGTTCTCGCGCGCCGGCCGGCGCCTGACCTGACCGCGCGGGGAGTCCGTGTGATCACGGCCGATCTCGCTGACGAAGCGGCGGTGCATTCGGCCTGTTGCGGAGTCGAGACCGTCTTTCATGTTGCCGCGAAGGTCGGCGTCTGGGGACCTTACCGCGATTTTTATCAGGCCAACGTGCTCGGGACGCGCGCCGTTCTCGCGGGTTGCCGCGCCCACGGGGTGCCCCGCCTGGTCTGCACTAGCACGCCCAGCGTCGTGTACAACGGCCGCGATCTGGCCGGCGCCGACGAATCATTGCCGCTCGCCTCGCGGTGCCCCGCCGCTTATCCGCTCACCAAGGCGATGGCCGAGCGCGCCGTGCTGGCCGCCAACTCGCCGGGCCTGCGGACCGTCGTCCTCCGGCCGCACCTGATCTGGGGGGCGGGCGATCCGCACCTGGTGCCGCGCGTCATCGCCCAGGCCCGCGCCGGCCGCCTCCGCATCGTCGGCGCCGGCCGCAACCGCGTCGACCTGGTCCACGTCCACAACGTGGTCGACGCCCACCTTTTAGCCGAGGTGGCCCTCGGCAAATCCCAAGTTCCAGGTTCCAAGTTCCAAGACTCCCAGACCGCCGATCGCCGTTGTCATTTAATAGATGACATCGAGAATCGGTCGCCGCCCGCCGCGGGGAAGGCGTATTTCATCACCAATGGCGAGCCGGTCGTGCTTTGGGACTGGATCAACAGCCTCTTGCGCGCGCTGGAAATTCCGCCGGTGACCCGGCGCCTGCCCCTCGGCGCCGCCACGGTGATCGGCGGGGCCTGCGAAGCCCTCTGGCGGCTGCTGCCCCTCCCCGGCGAGCCACCCCTGACACGTTTCGTCGCCAAGGAACTCGCGCTGGACCACTGGTTCGACATCAGCGCCGCGCGCCGCGACCTCGGCTATGCGCCGCGCGTTTCCATGGCGGAAGGAACGGCGGAGCTGATCGCCAGCCTCCAGGTCAGGCCGTGAGCTTCCGTTGCCGGACGGCTTCGAACAGCGTGATGACCGTGGCCATCGCCACGTTGAGCGAATCCGCCTGGCCCGCCATCGGGATGCGCACCAGCCCGTCGCTCTCCTTCAGCCAGAACTCACTGAGCCCGTACTGCTCGCTGCCCATGATGAGGGCGAGCGGCCCGCGCAGATTTGCGTCGGTATAAAGCGCCTCCGCCGCCGGCGTTGTCGCCACAGCTCGAATACGGCGCGCGCCCAGCCAGGCGCGCACCTCCGGGCTGCCCGCCACCACGACCGGCATCGAGAACAGCACGCCGGTCGAGGACCGGACGACATTCGGGTTGAAGATGTCCGTCACCGGATCGCAGACCATGACCGCGTGGATTCCCGCCGCATCCGCGCTGCGCAGAATCGTGCCCAGGTTGCCGGGCTTCTCGATCGCCTCGATCACCAGGAGAAAGGGATCCCCGCCCGGGGCCTTCCGCAAATCGCCAGGGGCTGGAGGGCGGCGCGCTGTTACCGCCCGATTCCCAGGCGGCGCTGACGGCGCAGCGCCCTCCACCGCATCGGGCGGCGGATTTTCCGGATGGCTTCCACGAACCAGGGGTTGCACGGCAGCTTCTGGCGCTGGACTTTCCGGCTCCGGTATTCCGGCCTCGCCCAGGCCGGCGACCAACTGATCCAGGTCGGCCAGCGTCCGCTTCCACTGCCGGGCCACCGCGAGCACTCCGTCGGGGCGGTCCCGATAGGACACCTTCGCGAATGCTTCCTTGGACAGATCGAACACCTGCGCGCCCGCGCGCTGGGCCTCGTCGATCAGCGCCGGCTCATTGGCGCCGAGGAACCAATCCGCCCCGCAGTAAAATTCCACCGGTTTCACCCCCGCCGCGAGGGCGCGCTTCAACTCGCGATAACCTTCAATGAGGAACAAGCCCGCTTCGTCGCGCGGACGCCGGTCGCGGAGCTTCACGAGCTGTTTGAGCCGCAGATTCTGCAGGCTGGTGATCTTTTCCGCCGACATGCGTGAGACATCACCACAAAACCCACGAAACACACGAATGAAAAATCGCTTCGTGTTTGGCCGATCCGTGTATTCTGTGGGTTCTGTGGGCAGAAAGAAATTCAACGACCGTCCGTTTGCTTACCACCAGGAGCTGGAACTGGAGATCGCCACGCTCACCAACCTGGGCGTGGGGTTGGGTCGGGTCCGGCTCGCGGAACCCTTGCCTCTTGGAACTTGTGACTTGGAACTTCCGGCGGCCCGGGCCGCCGGCTGGGTCGTCATGGTCCCTTTCTCGCTTCCCGGCGAGCGGGTCCGCGCCCGGGTCTTCCGCAACCACAAGAACTACTCCGAGGCCGACCTCCTCGCGGTGCTGACCCCTTCGCCGCACCGGGTTTCGTCTCCGCGCTGCCCGCTCTTCGGCCGCTGCGGCGGTTGCCAGTATCAGCACCTGGTATACGCGGAACAGTTGGAGTGGAAGCGGCGCCAGGTGGCCGAACTGTTGCGCCACATGGCCGGCGTTGAATTTGCGGTTGCCCCCGTCGTTGGCTCGCCTCGCTCCTTCGGCTATCGTTCGAAGATTACACCGCACTTTGCCCCGCCGAGCCGCGGCGGCACGGCCGAAAACCCAAACGCCAAATTCCAAATCCCAAACAAATGCCAAGCAGAACCTGAAACCCGGCCATCGGTCGCTTCCGACCAGGAGGTGGGACTGGTAGCCCAACAGCCCGCCGCGGCGGCGGACTGCCCCATCGGTTTCCTGAAACAGGGCTTCCGGTACGAGATCGTCGATGTGCCGCGATGCGAAATCGCGACCGACGCGATCAACACCCGGCTGACAGAGTTGCGCGCCGACACGCGCGCGCGGCTCCTCGCCGGCGCATACCCGCACGGGGCGACGCTGCTCCTCCGCGATGCCGGCGGCACGGTGACGACCGAATACGACGCGGTGATCACCGAAGAGATCGCTGTAGCCGGCCTCGCTGAGGCCGGCAATCCGGGGTCAGCGACCCCGGCTACAGCGGAAATGCTGCCGCCTTTGCGGCTGAGGTTCCTGGCGCGCGATTTTTTCCAGAATAATCCTTTTATCCTGCCGATGTTCGCCGGCTACGTCCGCGATCAGGCGGCGGCCACGAACGCGCGATTTCTCATCGATGCCTATTGCGGCAGCGGATTGTTCGCCCTTGCGGCGGCGGAGAAGTTTCAGCGCGTCGCCGGCATCGAGGTCAGCGAGACGTCCGTGGCGTTTGCCCGGGAAAACGCCGCGGCCAACGGGATCACGAACGCGTCTTTTCTGGCCGGCGACGCTGCCGCGATCTTCGCCGGGGTCGATTTTCCGCCCGCCGAGACGACGGTCGTGATCGACCCGCCCCGCAAGGGCTGCGACGAGCCGTTCCTCCGGCAGCTATTCTCCTTCGGCCCGCGGGCCGTCGTGTATGTCTCATGCGACCCGGCCACCCAGATGCGCGACCTGGGCCATTTCCTCGCCGCCGGTTATGCGCTGACCGCCGTTCAGCCCTTTGACCTGTTTCCCCAGACGCGCCACCTCGAGTGCGTGATCACCCTGAAAAAAACCGGGTGACCGGGGCCGGTCCGGGACCTGCCGCTCGTTTCGCGTGATCGCGGGCGGCTTTCCCGGCACAAAGCGTCTTCCCGGGCGCCGACGCAGGCGCGACGCTCCGTCAGCCGCCTCCGGACACCTTGAGGTAATTGCCATAGCCGACCACCAGCGTGGAGAAGATCAAGATCCCGATGCCGGCGGCGATCAGGCGGTGGGTGCGGCCGCTCGACCCCTTCCACTCGCGGAGAAACCAACCCCAGAGGGTGCTGAAAATGATGATACTGGCCATGTGCAGGGTCCAGGACGAGAAGCCGAACTTGCCCATCTGCGTTTCCCCCATGGTATAGAAGAAGAACTGCATATACCAGGTCGCCCCGGCCAGCGCCGAGAACAAGTAGTTGGTGCAACGCGGCACCCGCAGATCCGGATCGGCCGCCGCTGCTCCGCCGGCGCTGCCGCCCGCCGCGTTCAGGCCCGCATGTTCCGGCCGGGCGGTGCGGCCAAGGTATTGGTAGCCGGTCCGGTTCCGGACGTTGAGAATCACACACCAGATGAAGTTGGTCGTGAAGCCTCCGAGCAGCACCACCACCAGTTTGGGCAGCCCGGTCCAGATCTTGTTCGTGCCCGCCGCCAGCGAGGCTTCGCCGATCGGGTTCCCGGCGGTGAGCGCAAAGGCGAAGCAGGCGCTCATGATTCCGGAGAACGTCGCCACCAGAATGCCCTTCTTGAAGTTGAACTCGGCAATGGTCTTCCGCTTCTCCGCCTCAGGCATCTCGCGCTCCTTGTTCAAGCCGGCGAGCGCCGCGACGAGAATGCCGGCCAGGCAGACGCCGACGCCCGTCAGCGTGATCAAGCCCGCCGTCGAGCCGAGAATGTCCCCGAAACTGCTGGCCACGGGAATCGAGGAGAAAAAGCTCTTGGCAATCGGCGGCACGAGCGTGCCAAACGCCGCACAGTATCCCAGCGCCACGCCCATGCCCAGCGACATGCCAAGGTAGCGCATCGTCAGGCCGAACGTCAGGCCGCCGAGCCCCCACATCGCGCCAAAGAAGTAGGTCCACCCCAGTGTGCCAATCGACTGTTGATGCAGGACGCCGAGGAGATCGCGGGTCATGAATGCCGCCAGCAGCCACGGCATGATGATCCACGAGACGCAGCCGCCCACGAGCCAGTAGGTCTCCCAGGACCATTTTCTTACGCCACGGTAGGGCACGTAGAAACTGCCGGAGGCCAGCCCGCCGAGCCAATGGAAGCAAACGCCGAGGAAGGGATTGGGGGTCATGTTGGAGATGGGGGGGCGCAGACGCCAGCGCCCGCGCACCTAGCCTGCATACTTCACCGTCCTAGTCCTTGTCACGCTCGTCCTTCTGCTCCCAACGATCCGGTCGTCGAGAATCGCAGGATCGGCGGGTCACGCCCGGGCACGCACCCCGCCTGGCCCGCCGACCAGAGCATCGGGCAGCTGGCGGCTCGGATTGCGGGCAACGGGTGAATGATCGGGGCCCGGCGATCGGTGAACTCGGCGCCAGCCCGCCGCCGGGAGTTCATCGGTAATCGATCCATTCCGGCGACGAGTATTGTTCCGTCAGACCAGTCAGTTCGTCTTCGTTCAGTTCCGGCCAGAGGGCGGCCCGCGCCGGGACCCCGGCGGCCTGGGCCAGCGAAATGGCGAAGCGCGCCCCAAAGGTCTCCCAGTCGCGCAGCGCCACCGCCGGCTTCCAGATCGAGCCCTGGAGAAGCAGCCCCTGTTTATTGCGTTTCTGCGCCGCCCCCGCGATCTTCTCTCCCGTGCGCTCGTGGATCACATCATAGATTTCCGCGCGCTGAAAACACACGCCTGGCTCCGACGAGGCCGTCATCATCTGGCCCAAACCGCCCGGACCGGCCGCTTCTGCCGTTTCGTTCTCCTGCTTGATGGTGGCCGGCTCGCCGAGTTCGCGCAGCACCTGCGCGAGGCAGTCATGGACGACGCGATACGAGGCCGCCGCCCGCTCCTCCCACAACTCATGCTCGCGCGGAATGACGAGCGTGTAAGTCCAGTCCTGCCGATGATCCACGATGCCGCCGCCCGTCGGCCGCCGGCAAATGTCGAACCGCTCATCGGGCGGGAGCTGTTCGCGCACCCACGCTGCTTTCTGCCCGAATCCAAAGGTGAACGCCGGGTGGCGCCACTCATAATGGCGAAAACGGATCGCCGGCGGCGGCGGGTAGCGCTGCAGCAGCAGGAAATCGACGGCCATGTTCTCGGCGGCGGCACCCGTGCGCAGGGGCAGAACGTGGAACTCCATGCGCGGAGAGTAAGCCCGCGGCCGGCGTTTGCCAACGCAGGAGTCTGGCGGTCCCGAAACCCGCCAGACTCCTCACCGGCCCGGATTCCATATTGTGTTGGACCGGAAAGCGGAAATTGTTGCTGGCGCACGTCGCCCGCCCGATGCCGTTCTTCCACCACCTCCCCCCCGGGCATATCTGCTGCTCTTTGCAGCGGGATTTAGCGCCGGCCTGGTCGATTCCATCGCCGGGGGCGGGGGCGTTATTTCGCTCCCAGTCCTCCTCAATCTCGGCCTGCCGCCGCAACTCGCCCTGGGCACCAACAAATTCCAGTCGTCGTTCGGCAGTGTGTCCGCCTCCTGGCATTATGCCCGCCGCGGGCTGGTCGCGCTGCGCGATTGTCGCGTCGGGATCCTTTGCACCCTGGTCGGCGCATTGCTCGGCGCCCTCGCGGTGCAGCATGTGGCCTCGACGGTTTTGGGACGAACCATTCCCCTGTTGCTTGCCGCCATCGTTGTCTACCTGATCTTCCAGCCCCGGATCGGACTCCAGGATGGTCCGCCGCGAGTTGGCGCGACGGTTTTTTATGTGTTTTTTGGTCTCGGCCTGGGATTTTACGACGGCTTCTTTGGCCCGGGCGCCGGATCGTTCTGGGCGATCGCCTTCGTGCTGCTGCGCGGGCAAAATCTGACCCGGGCGACCGCCCACACCAAGGTGATGAACGCCACGAGCAATCTCGTTTCGCTGGCCATGTTCGCCGGGGCCGGCCTGG
>CAVRNM010000147.1:0-27807 GCA_963722225.1 uncultured Verrucomicrobiae bacterium | reverse complement strand
TGTCGTGCGTGGCCCGAATCGAGGCGGACCCCGTGCGTTGCCAGGAGCTGGTCGACCGTTCGCTCATGCTGGTGACCGCGCTCAACCCGTACATCGGTTATGACGCCGCCGCCGCGGTGGCCAAGGAAGCCCATGCCACCGGCCGAACCCTGCGCGAAGTGGTGCTGGAACGCGGGCTGATGGGCGCCGCCGCGCTTGACCGGGTCCTCGATCCGCGGGCCATGACTCAACCCGGCGCCTCCGTGCCGGGGGAGGGGGCGGATCGCCGGCCGGCTAGTTTCGCGCCGTCGTCCTGACCGTGCCGGACGTGCCGCGGCTACTTTTTTGGTGCAGCGTGGGCGGCGGCGCAGGCATTCGTGAAGAAATCATTGCCCTTGTCGTCAACGAGGATGAATGCCGGGAAATCCTGGACTTCGATCTTCCAGACCGCCTCCATGCCGA
Source organism: uncultured Verrucomicrobiae bacterium (assembly GCA_963722225.1). Taxonomy (GTDB): domain Bacteria; phylum Verrucomicrobiota; class Verrucomicrobiia; order Opitutales; family Opitutaceae; genus Fen-1467. The sequence goes on along the minus strand of CAVRNM010000147.1, from coordinate 27,366 downwards.
GTTCCGGATATTCCAGCAGCTCGACCTTCGGATGTTTTCCTTGGCCAGCACGGCCGCCGGGACCGCCGATGGAGCCGAGGTAGAAGCCGCCGAACTTCTTGCACGCGTCCGTCACCTGTTTGCTGCGATTGCCTTTGGCGATCATGACCATCGATCCCCCGAGGGACTGGAACAGCTCGACATAGCTGTCCATGCGGCCGGCGGTGGTCGGGCCGAAGGAGCCGGAGGCATAGCCCTGGGGCGTCTTGGCCGGACCCGCGTAATAAACCGGGTGCTCGCTGGAAGTACTCGGGCAGGCCCTGGCCGCGCGTCGACCCGCTCCTTGAGCTTGGCATGGGCGATGTCGCGCGCGACAATGATGGTGCCGTTGAGCGAGAGCCGCGTGGTGACCGGATATCGGGTCAGCTCGGCCAGGATCTCCGTCATCGGCCGGTTGAGATCGATGCGGACGATGTTTTCCTCGCGAATGACGCGCATGGCGGTCCGGGAATGAAGCGGCCGGGATTGTTCTCGAGTTTTTCGAGCCACACGCCGTCGCGGTTGATGTGGGCCTTGATGTTGCGATCGGCCGAACAGGAGACGCCGACGCCGACGGGGCAGGACGCGCCGTGGCGCGGGCAGCCGGACGATCCGAACGTCGAGCGCGAAATATTGGCCGCCGAACTGGGCGCCGATGCCGCAGTGCCTGCGCGGCCGGAGGATCCTGCCCTCCAGTTCGACGTCGCGAAAAGCCTGGCCGAGCTCGTTGCCCTTGGTCGGCAAGCCTGTCGAGGTACTTGGCCGACGCGAGCTTGACCGTCTTCAGACAGGCTTCGGCGCGAAGTCCCGCCGATCACGACGGCCAGGTGATACGGGCGGGCACGCGGCGGTGCCGAGATGTTTCATCTTGTCCACGATGAAGGCCTCCAGGCTCTTCGGGTTCAGCAGCGCCTTGGTTTCCTGGTACAGCATGGTCTTGTTGGCCGAGCCGCCGCCCTTGGCGACGAAGAGGAATTCGTAGCGGGCGCCCTCGGTCGCGGAGAGGTCGATCTGCGCCGGCAGATTGGTTCCGGAGTTGATTTCCTGATACATGTCCAGGGGCACCGTCTGCGAGTAGCGGAGGTTCTCCTCGGTATACGTCTGGTAGATGCCACGGGAGAGGCATTCCTCGTCGTTGGCGCCGGTCCAGACCTGCTGGCCCTTTTTGGCGACGACGGTCGCGGTGCCGGTGTCCTGGCAGAACGGCAGCACGCCCTCGGCCGACCTCGGCGTTGCGCAGCAGGGTCAGGGCGACATAACGATCATTCTCGGAGGCCAGCGGGTCGTCGAGGATCGCCGCCACCTGTTGGAGATGCTTTTCGCGCAGCAGGAAGGAACAGTCGCGCATCGCGTGGTGCGCCAGGTAGGCGAGGGCCTCGGGCGCGACTTTGAGGATCTCCCGGCCCTCAAATGCGCTCGAAGCAACGAACTCCTTTGTGAGGAGGCGATAATGGGTCGCATCCTGGCCGAGGGGGAAAGGTTCTTGATAGCGGAACGGAGGGACGGGCATGGCGGAAGTACGTTAGACGGTTGGCGTGAGTATTCCTGTAGAAAACGCCGCGGGCGAGCGGAATTAGTCGCGGTTGCGGCGGCTATTAGGCGCGTCCGATCCGCCCCCGGGGCCGCGAAGGAGGGTGCTAATCGCCTGGCGTCGTCCCGGTTGCCTCCTGATCGCGGTTCCCAACGCCGGATGGCCGACCCGACGAAGGGGCCCGCCGCCGGGCGCTCACAGCAGCTTCATCTTGGGTAAATCCTGGACGTCGATCAATCCCACCGGCCGGCCGGTGTCATCCACGACCACCAGGTCGTCGATCTTGAACCGGTCGAAAGTCCGCAAGGCCTCCACGGCGAGCGCGTCGCAATGGACCGTTTTCGGCGTGCGGGTCATGTAGTGGTTGACCGGCTGGGAAAGGAAATCGGGGCTGCTCAGAACGTGGCGGCGGAAATCACCGTCCGTCAGAATGCCGGTGAGCTTGCCCGAGACTTCGTCGACCAGGGCGACGCAGCCGGCCTTGGCCTTGGTCATGCCGAGAATCGCATCCTGCACCGTGCGCTGGTCGGGCATTACCGGCAGGCGCTCGCCGACCCGCATGATATCCCTCACCTTGAGCAGCAGGGCGGTGCCGAGGTTGCCCGCCGGGTGGAGCCGCGCAAAATCCTCCCTCGTGAAGCCACGGCGCTCCAGCAGCACCATGGCGAGCGCGTCGCCGAGCGCGAGGGCCGCGGTCGTGCTCGCGGTGGGCGCCAGCCGCAGCGGGCACGCTTCCCGGGGCACCCGGTAGAGCAGCCGGAGATCGGCGTCCTTGGCCAGTTCGGAGTCGGGATTGCTCGTGAGGGCGACGATCGTCAGCTCAAACCGCTTTAACGTTGCCAACAGCCGCAACATCTCCGCGCTCTGGCCGCTGTTGCTGAGGAGCACGGCCAGATCGCCCGCCGCGCACAGGCCGAGGTCGCCATGCAGCGCCTGCGTGGCATCGAGAAAACATGAGGTCACGCCCGTGCTGTTAAAGGTGCCGGCCAGTTTCTGGGCGATGTGGGCCGACTTGCCCACCCCGCTGAAGATCACTTTCCGGCCGGCCCGCTGCGCCTCCTCAATCGCCTGCACCACCGCCACAAACGGCTCGGCCAGCGCCTCCGCCGTGGCTTGGAGCGCCTCCATTTCGATCCGGATGTACTCGCGGCCGCGGGCGAGGGCGGATTGATCATCGTGAGTCATTTAGGATTTGTGTTGGAAATGCGCGTGGGGTGAACTTAGTCCCCAATTTTCCGCATTCAATCCCATTCCCATGCCCCGACTGTTTTGCATCCTAGGATTGCCTTGCGCGCTGCTCTGGCTGGCCGTGCTCCTGCTGGCGGGTTGCGATGGCTCCGACCGCCTGGCCCTGGGTACGGAAACGAACGAGCCGTACTACCGGCAGGGTGACCAGCTGAAACGACAGGGGCGTTACCAGGAGGCACTGGCTGCCTACCTCAAGGTCGTCGAGAAGCGGAACGAGGATGCGCCGGAATCGCACCTGGAGGCGGGGTTGATCTACCAGCAATACCTCAAGGATCCGATCTACGCGATCTACCATTTCCGCAAATACCTCGAATTGGAGCCCAATTCCCGGCAGGCCGATCTGGTGCGGCAGCGGATCGATGCCGCAATGCGCGATTTCGCGCGGACGCTGCCCGCCCGGCCGCTGGAGGATCAGATGCTGCGGCTTGACCTGATGAGCCGGATTGACGAGCTCCAAAAGCAGAATCTCGATCTCAAGGAGGAAGTGGCCCGGCTGAATCGTGGCGGGACCGATTCGGGCGGAGACTCCGGGGCGATGATGATTCCGGTGCCGGAATCGGCTCCGCCCGCGGCGGTCACCAGCGGTTCCTTGCTCAATCCGCCGGCCGCCGGTGCCGCCGTGGCGAGACCAGTCCAGCCCGCCGAGCGACCGGTGGCCCCGTCGGCCAAGCCGCCGCCCAGTGCCGGTCGCACGCACGTGGTCGCCGAGGGTGAAACGCTGTCCAAGATCGCCCTGCACTATTATGGCAGCAGGGCCAAATGGCCCGTCATTCTCGACGCCAACCGCGACGTGCTGAAAAAGGAGAACTCGGTGCGGGCTGGGATGACATTGAGGATTCCGTGACCGGGCGCCGAGCGGCCGCAGCAGGCGTCCGGCTAGCAGCGTGGCGGACTTCGTCCTCCACTCTGCTAAACAAAATGGCTGCGCCATTTTGGCGGAGCTGCTCGTTGACCCGGGCCGTCCGCACGTCCAGCTCTCCGCTGGCGTCGATCACGAAGTGGACAAGATGATCCGCGGGCACCCAGTCGCGCAGATCGGGCGGCAGCAGCATCGGAGTCTCGCGGTCTACGGTCACAAAACGGGCGGGCATGCCTCTCTTACGCAAGCCCCACGCCAAAGTGCAAAACTTCTCCGCTGAATCGGAAGAAAAGTCGCCGTTCTGCACCAAAAGGCGTCCGCCGTTTGTTGAGGAGCATGGAGGGCGAAGCCCGACAGGCTCCTAGGGACTGTACTCGGCCCAGCTGCTGCTGGTTTCCGTGACGCGCACGCGCTCGATGCGCACGCCGGGCGGCAATGCCGGATGGATGGCCGGGTTCCGCGTCGCCTCGGCCAGCCGCCGTTTCAGCTCGTCGAACACCGCCCGGGCCATGACTTCGCTGGTCGGGTCGGTTTTTTCAAACGGAATCACGCGGTCGCCGTAGGTCTCACGGTAAAACGCGAACTGGGGATCATCGGTGTTGATGCACAACGCATGGTCCAAAGCGTCGAGAAAGGTCGCGAGCGCCTGCTTGATCGCGCTGAAATCGCAGACCATGTCGTTGGCGTCGAGCTCATCGGCGGCCAGCACCACTTCCACCTTCCGGCTGTGGCCATGGGGGAAGCGGCACTTCTCCGCGTGCTTCGAGAGCATGTGTCCGCTCTCGATTTCGAAGCTCTTGCAGATGCGAAAGGGCATGGGGACAGCAGGAGTGCGCAAATAACCGGCCAAAATGCAAGCATCGGTCACACCGTCTTCGAAAACCGGCGCGGCCCTTTTTCGAGATAGGCGTCGAACCGCATGGCAATGATGCGGATGAGCAGCGCCCCGACTCCCGTGACGGCAAACCCTTCCGGGATGCGCTGGAGCAACCCATCTGCCGCCAAATCGTCCAGCGAGGCGATTTCGCGGGCGAATTTTTCGGCGAAATCCACTCCGAGCCGGCGCGAGAGGTCGGCATAGTCAATCCGCCGGTCGCACATGATCCGCATGATGACCTGCCGGCGGATGCGGTCTTCCTCGCTCAGAATGAGCCCGCGCTCCAACGGCAGGCGGCCGGCCTCCAGCGCCGTCTGGTACTCCGGAAGTTCTTTCAGATTTTGCCGGTAGGAATCGCTGGTCTGGGAGATGGATGACATGCCGAATCCGTAGATCGAAGCCCCGGCATGCGTGCTGTAGCCCTGGAAGTTGCGCTGCAAGGTGCCCTCGCGCTGGGCCACGGCCAGCTCGTCGTCGGCCCGGGCAAAATGGTCCATCCCGATGTAGACCATCCCGGCGGCCGCCAGCTTCCGCACGGCGGCCGCCAGCATCTTCAGCTTTTCCTCGGTGGAGGGGAGGTTCGCCTGCTTTTCGAAGATGCGTTGTGACGGCTTGATCCACGGCACGTGCGCGTAACTGAAGACCGCCAGGCGGTCCGGCCGCAGCGTCAGCACATCGTCAATCGTGCGGGCGAACGAATCCGCCGTCTGGTGCGGCAGGCCGAAAATCAGGTCCAGGCTGATCGAGTGATAACCCTCGTCGCGCATCCAGTCGAACGCCTGCCGGGTGACGTCCATCGGCTGCAGCCGGTGGACGGCCAGCTGCACCTCCGGGTTGGTATCCTGGACTCCCATCGAGGCGCGGTTGCAGCCCAGCTCGCGGAACGCGCGCACGTGGTCCCGGGTAATGCGGCGGGGGTCGATCTCGACGCTGTTCTCGGAGTCGTCGGCAAACTTGAAGCGGGAATGGATCGCCTGGCCGAGCCGCCGGATCACCGCCGGCGGGAGAAACGTGGGAGTGCCGCCGCCAAAATGCATCTGGGCGACGCGCCGGTCCCGGTTGAGCAGCGGCTGGACCAGCGCCAGTTCCTTTTCCAGATGGTCGACGTAGTCCGAGGCGGCGTCGCGTTTCAGCGTAATCACCGTCGTGCAGCCGCAGAACCAGCACAAGGTCTCGCAAAACGGCAGATGAAAATAGAGCGAGAGGGGGCGCCGGGCCTCCTCGTTGTCCCGGCGGATGGCCGCGACGAGCGTCTCGGTCGTTGTTGTCTCCGTGAAGTGCGGCGCCGTCGGATAGGAGGTATAGCGCGGCCCTGGAACGTTGTATTTTCGGACCAGCTCGAGGTCGAACTCGGCGGCGGCGGGCGGCGATCCGATGGGGAGACTGGGCGCGATCATGACAGGGGAAGAAGCGGACTCCAATGATGCCGATCAGCCGTTGATTTGCGAGGCTGGATGATGCTTTTCCGTCAGGGGGCATGACCCGGATGACCAAGTCCGAAAACCGTGCTGCGCGGCGTGCAGGGTGCGCCGCATTGGGTCCGGTGTCGACCGCGCACCAACCCTCCCGGCTTTGCTGCTTTCGAACAGCTGTCAGAGAATCGGCCCAAGATCTTCGGGACTGCTGGACCGGTGGTGAAAGATCCTGCCGGAGATCCTGCGGTTGATCCCCGGGTACCCCGCCCGCGGCCAGCGTTCGGCCCTGGGCTCCGGGAGCGGTTCCGGCTCGAAATGGAAACCATCCTCATCTTCATAACCCCTCGGAGACCGTAACGCTTGGCGGAGTACGTAACCAAACGCTGCACCAATCAGGACCAAGGCCAAGGCAGCGATCTCCAACATTGGGATGATTGTCGCAGATGTGGTCATGGCACGGCTGGCGCCTTTCAATGGGCCGTAGGTGTGATTCGCTCGGCCTCTTGGTACGATCATTAAGGCGAGTGTTCCAGGGCGCCCTTATTTGAGAGGCGCTTGCATCTGTGCCGACTTTGCCGTCCTGGGAGGGCGTCAGGCGGTAACGATCTTCAAGAGGACCGAATCCGCGCTCTTCACCGTTGAGATCTTGAGATGGACTCTTCTCAGGCCGTCCTTGGTCATGATATCCTGATAGGCATCAACATCGACCAACGGTTTTCCCGTGTGGTGGGTCGAGTTCACTGAATTCCGAATGGTGCATGCTTTGCAGCAGACGGTATTGCCGCATCCACCCGGCTCGGCCGCATAAATGCACTCCAGCACCTCGCCCCCCAGCTGACCCTTGATCTGATCCAGATCCTTTCCGACAAACCTGAGCGCCTCCTGATTGGCATCAATTAACTCCACGTTGGAATTCACCAGCACGACCGGGAATCCAAATTCATTGATGAATTCCTTGAGCGAGACTGGCCCGCGGCCTCCCATCAATGTGGCCTCGCATCTTGGACAAATCCCATGGCTGACGAGCGACGGTTCGCTCGCTTTCATAACCACTCCACACCAGGCGCAGACGATCATTGGTGAATGATTTTTCGTCACAAAACGCCGGCAGGTTCAATGCAATTCTCCCCGTTGCGTTGCCCAGGCGGAGACTCGTGATCTCTTCCCGGGTCACGGAATGATCTCGAACCACCTCCTGCCCTCTCGCCCGGGCCGGTTCCCCGCGGTGGCGGCCGGGAGGGAGGGGCGCGGTCCCCGCCGTTTTGTATCTGAATGTAGGATACAAGCGGGTTGAGCCGCCGGACGAACCAACCCGGTTCCGTTTCCTCCCGGCCGGGGCTTTCCGGGGGCGGGAAGATTGGGCCGGTCGAAAGTTGACCGGGGCGGGCAGAAAGTCTAACCACAGGCAGTTCCCGTCCCTGTAGTTCAACGGATAGAACCGTCGTTTCCTAAACGACTAATCCGAGTTCGATTCTCGGCAGGGGCACCAGCCGGTGAAATGGCGGGTCTACCCCAAAGTCTGGGTCTACACCAAAGTTTGGGGAGGGGGTGTGGATGGAGGGTTAGCCGCACTGGGCGATTCCCCCCAACGCCGGTCCTGTGCAAGCCCGCGCGGGTTTGTGTGCCGGCCGGATTAGGTGTATCATGAAGGGATCGGCCGGCCGCTGGTGTTTCTCCTGTCAACGCACCATCCCTATGAACACATCCCCTGTGCATCTCATCGGTATCGGAGTGCTGCTGGTTGGCAGTCTCCTCGCGCAATCCCCGGCTTCATCCCCTGACTGGCAGTCGATGAAGATCCAACGGACGACGGACCCGACTTTCCCCCGTCATCTGCTGCAAATCGGAATAACCCGTGGTTCGGCCCGGTTGGTCATCTCGACCGGCGCCGACGGGAAGCTGTCCGAATGGCTGGTGCTCGGCTACACGCAACCGGAGTTTGCCGATGTCGCCGTGGCGGCGCTCAAGGAGTGGACCTTCCTGCCTGCGCGCTGGCAGGGCGAGCCGGTGGGCACGGTCGACGAGCTCGAATTCGACTTCTCGACCTCGGGCGTTGTCATCTCCACTCCCAACATCTGTGAAACTGAGGAGGCGCGGATCTGGCGCGTGCGGCCAGACCAATTCACCTATCTTCCGTGCGCGGCCCGGTCCCTCGACCAGCCGCCCAGGCCCATCCTGGCGGTGAGGCCGCACTATCCGGTCGAACTGGCGAAACAAGGGATCAAAGGATCCATCAGCATTGACTTCTATATCGACGAGATGGGCGCCGTGCGCCTGCCCTCGGTCTCAACCGAGCAGGACGCGGTGCTGACCCGGCTGGCCCTGGATGCTCTGAAGCAATGGAAATTCTCGCCGCCGACCTCCCGGGGTCGTCCCGTCCTGGTCAAGGCGAGTCAGAAATTCGATTTTGGCAACGGCGGCTGAAACGCCCAGGTGCGGGACCGGCGGATTCCAGCCGGTTCCGGCTACGACGAGGCCACGCGGCTGCGACCGCGTGGCCTTCTTGTCGATAGGTTCCCCGCTTCCGGGTTAAGTCCGTTGACTACGAGACGATAAGGGAGGGGTGCCCCCATTTTTCGGGCACTATGATCGTCGAGAAAGCCATTATGCCGAGAAGTGGAAGAGTGATCCTCCCACTATTTCACAGTCGTTGCCTTTGGTGGAAGCCCATCATGGCAGGTCTGTTGCTGGCCGGCGGCTGCCCAGCAGGGCGAACTCAGGCGGCGCCTGATGGGAGCCCGACCCCGCCGGCTGCCACTGCCGCCGGGGCGGCGGATACCTCGGACGTGATCACTTCGGTCTCCCTGTTCTGGGAGCAGCCCGATGCGTTCCGCACGCAACCGCAACATGTCCGGTTTGAGTTCGTCGTTCGCTATTTTGACCCGGCGTGGGATCTCCTTTGGGTGGAAAGCGAGGGGAGTGTCTCGTTCATCTCGCGCGGAATCAAGACCCTGTCTCTGGAAGCGGGCCAGCGCATCCTGGTGGAGGGAACGATGTCGGCGGCGGAGGGGCTGTCCCTTGAAAGGGTGAAAGTCAGCGTGCTGGCGCCAGACGAACCGCCAACGGCGGTGGCGCCGAAAAAAGAGATCGAAAGCGGCGCCGGCAAGGAACCGCACTTGGTCATGTTGGAGGGCTATTTCAACCGTCAGACTGAAGTGGACTCCAACCACCTGATGTTTGATCTGACTGTAGGAGATCAGGTGGTTTGCTCGCGGATTCTGCATCGCGGGGCCAACGCAGTCCCGCAGCTGGAGAATGCCTATGTGCGTGCCCGGGGCGTCCTGGTTCCCACCCTCGATCGTGCGGGAAACGTGTCGGACTGGGCGCTCTGGATCGCCCAGCCGCAAGACGTCAAGGTTCTGGGGTGGCTCCAGACGGATCCTCAATTCAATCTTCCCGTGACAGCGATCGAGGCGCTGCCCAAGGTTGCGGCGGACGCGCCGGTCCGGGTGGATGGCAAGGTTTGGTCCCAGAAGCCCGGGCGCTCGTTGATCCTGCGGGACGACACCGGACAGGTGGATGTCCTGACCGGCCAAACTTTTCCCCTTTCGCCCGGCGACCGGGTTGAAGCCATTGGGTATCCACGGATCCGCGGCACGGAATGGACGCTCCGCAAGGGCCGGTATCGGGCACAACAATCCGGAGGAGCTGAAGACGGGGTGCTGCCCGCGGGCGAGGCGTTGCCCCAGTTGCGCCTGGCGGAGCAGATTCTGAATCTGGGGATGGATCAGGCGGTCCGCGGATATCCGGTCCGGCTTTATGGAGTGGTCACATGGTCCCATCCCACCGCGCCGTTCTTTTTTCTGCAGGACGCGAGTGGCGGCGTCTGCATCACGATCGATCCGGCCCGGTTCAACGCGCCTCCCCAAGGCGACAGCGCCATCGTGAAAGGCCTGACCTCGGTGGGCGGATTCGCGCCGCAGGTCCGGGCCGCCGAGCTGGAGGAAACGGGGGCGCTCGACCTGCCGAGGGCGAATATCGTCACCCTCGAACAGGCGATGACCGGTGTCGAAGAAGGCCAGTGGATCGAATTGGGCGGCTATTTGCGCCAGGTGGGCCGCGACGGACGGTGGACGCGCCTGGAGCTGACGACCTCCGCCGGCGAGTTTGCCGCCTATTTGCCGCCGACCGACAAGCTGGTGAGTCTGCAGGGGGCGGTGGTGCGGTTGAGCGGAGTCTGCAGCGCCATGGCGAACGAGCATCGGCAGCTGGTGGGCGTCCGTCTTTGGGTGCCGTCCCCCGAGTATGTGGAGGTGGAGGAAGCTGCCTCCGCGAACCCGTTTGCCGTGCCGATGCGATCGATCGCCAGCCTCCGGCAATTCAGCACGCTGCTGACTTTCAGTCGGCGGACCCGGGTCGCCGGCGTGGTCTTGCACCATGCGCCCGGGCGTTATGCCTATATCCAGGACGGAGCGGAGAGCCTGCAGATCCTGAGCCGCGACCTCGCGCCGCTGGCGCCCGGCGATCGGATTGAGGCGGTGGGATTTCCCGGGCGGGAGGGCAGCCGGGTGGTTCTGCGCGAGGCAGTTTATCGGCGCGTGGCGGCGGGCGCGGAGCCGGCGCCGATCCCGCTGGATCATCCGGAGAGTATCGACGAGGGGCTCGACGGGCACCTTGTCCGGGTCGCCGGCACGTTGCTGGACATCACCACGCGGCAGAAGGACTCACAGCTGACGATCCAGACGGGCCAGGCGGTGTTCGAGGCGGGGTTGGACCGGGACGCGGCCGATCCGGCGCCGGCCCGATGGTTGTCGGGAAGCCGGCTCGCGTTGGCAGGCATCTACCAGATTGAGTTTGACGAATACCGGCATGCGCGCGCCTACAAGATCCAGTTGCGTTCGCGGCGGGACATCCAGGTGCTTCGGCCCGCCTCCTGGTGGACCAGCGAGCTGGCGCTGGCCGTCGCCGGGGTGCTGACGGTCCTGATCTTGCTCGGTATCGGCTGGGTGGTTACGCTGCGCCGCCGGGTCCGGCAGCAGACAGAGCAAATCCGGGCGCAATTGCAGAAGGAAACCCGGCTGGAAGCCGAGCTGCAACGATCTTCGCGGTTGGAGTCGCTGGGGATTCTCGCCGGCGGCATCGCCCACGATTTCAACAACGTGCTGACCGTGATCATGGGCAATCTGGCCCTCGCCAAGCTTGATTCCTCCGGTCTTCCCGTGGTGGGCCGCTGGCTGTCGGCGGCCGAGCAGGGAATCATGCGCGCCCGCGATCTCACCCTGCAACTGCTCACGTTCGCCAAGGGAGGCGACCCGGTCCGCAAGGCGGTGGTGTTGTCGGAAATCGTTAGCGAGGCGGCCGAGTTTGCGCTGCATGGGTCGAAGGCCCGCTGCGAATTCCGGTTCGCCGACGACCTCTGGCCGGCCGATGTGGATCAGGGGCAGATCGGGCAGGTCGTGCAGAACATCATCATCAATGCCCTCCAGGCCATGCCGGACGGAGGAATCATCCGGATCACCCTGGGCAATGCCGAGGTTACCGTCGGCTCCTCGCCGGGCCTGGCGGCGGGCCGGTTCCTCAAGCTGAGCATCGCGGACAACGGCCAGGGCATCAATCCGGAGCATCTGCCGCGCATATTCGATCCCTATTTCACCACGAAACAGCACGGCAGCGGGCTGGGCCTGGCCACGGTGTATTCCATCGTGAACAAACACCTCGGCCGCATTGAAGTGCGCTCGAAGCTGGGCGAGGGGACGACCTTTGACGTCTGGCTGCCGGCTGCGCAACATCCGCCCGACCCGGCGATCCCGCCGGATAGCATGCCGGTCCGCCAGCATGGCCGGGTGTTGGTGATGGACGATGAGCCAGCGATCCGGGAATCGGCGACGGCGCTGCTGGAGCGCGTCGGACTTGAAACCCGGGCGGTCGGTGACGGCGCGGCGGTGTTGCGCGAGTACGCCCTGGCCAGGGAGGCGGGCCACCCGTTTGACGTCGTGATTCTCGATCTGACCGTCCCGGGAGGCATGGGAGGGCGCGAAACCATCGAGCAGCTGCGGAAAATTGATCCGCAGGTGCGGGCGATCGTCTCGAGCGGCTATTCCCGCGATCCGGTGCTGGCCCAATTCCGCGCCCATGGGTTCCTGGGCATGGTGCCCAAGCCCTACGATCTCCACGAAATCGTCAGGGTCGTGCACACCGTCATGCAGGGCAAGGTCGTCTAGCAGCCGGTCGGGCTTCGAGCCCTCCAGGCTGCTAATAGGAGGCTGGCCGGACGGAAGTCCGACAGCCTCCTGCCGGGACGGGCGAATCTCCTTGCCCCGTCTGGCGGGACGGTGATTTAACCCCTGAAACCCCAGCGGGCCAGGCGCGGTGGGCCGACGCGCTCCACCAACCGGGTTCCACCTGGTGGCTGGCTCGATTCAACCTCCTTTCCGGCTTTACCAATAATGAAATTCAGCGACGGCGAATGGTTGATGCAGCCAGGTGTTACGGCGTTCTATCCGGCCGAGGCGCACGATGTCACCGAGGAGCATGGCACGCTCCTCATTCACGCGCCCACCCGCCGCATCAACCACCGGGGCGATACGCTGGGCGGGCCGCTGCTCACGATCCGGCTGAGCGCGCCGGCGGATGACGTGGTCCACGTTTGCCTCGAGCACTTTTCCGGGACGGAGAATCGCCATCCCCGGATTCCCCTTCAGCCCCAGCCGGCACCGGCGGGCAGGATTGAAGTGGGAAAGGAAGAGGCGGTCTTGCGGTCGGGCCGCCTGGCGGTGCACGTGAAGAGAACGGGCGACTGGCAGGTCGCTTTTGCCGCGGACGGCCGGATTCTGACCACCTCCGCCGGACGCGGGATGGCCTATCTGCAGGTTGCCGGCAAGGGCCCGTTCCTGCATGAGCGGCTGCATCTGGGGGTGGGGGAGAATGTCTATGGTCTGGGCGAGCGGTTCACCGCGTTCGTCAAAAACGGGCAGGTGGTGGAGAACGACAACCGGGACGGCGGCACCGGCAGCGATCAGGCCTACAAATCCGTCCCCTTCTATCTTACCAACCGGGGCTATGGCGTGCTGGTGAATGAGACCGGCCCGGTGTCCTTTGAGATCGCCTCGGAGCGCACGGCCCGGGTGCAGTTCTCCCTGCCGGGCGAAAAGCTCGAGTACTTCCTCATCTACGGCCCAACCCCGAAAGACATCCTCCGCAAACTCACGCAGCTCACGGGCCGGCCGGCGCTGCCGCCGGCTTGGTCGTTCGGCTTGTGGCTGAGCACGTCGTTCACCACCAGCTACGACGAACAAACCTGCACGAGCTTTATCCGTGGAATGAAGGAACGGGATCTCCCGCTCCGGGTGTTCCATTTTGATTGCTTCTGGATGCGGGAATTCGACTGGTGCAATTTTGAGTGGGATCCCCGCACGTTTCCCGATCCGGCCGGCATGCTGGCGCGGCTCCACAAGTTGGGAGTCAACATCTGCGTCTGGATCAATCCGTACATCGGCCAGCGGTCGCGGTTGTTCGCGGAAGGGAAACGGGAGGGCTACTTCATCAAGAAGTCGGACGGCGGAGTCTGGCAGACCGATCTCTGGCAACCAGGCATGGCCATTGTCGATTTCACGAACCCGGCGGCCCGCCGATGGTACGCCGGCCACCTGCGTCGTCTGCAGGATCTGGGCGTGGACTGCTTCAAGACGGATTTCGGGGAGCGGATTCCCGTGGAGGGTGTCGTCTACCACGACGGCTCCGATCCCGTGGGCATGCATAATCTTTACCCGGTGATCTACAATGAATGCGTCTTCAAGGCGTTGGAGGGATTCCGGGGCAAGGGCGAGGCCACGCTGTTCGCCCGCTCGGCGTATGCCTCCAGCCAGCGCTTCCCGCTGCATTGGGGCGGGGACTGCTGGTCCACCCTCGAATCGATGGCCGAGTCGCTGCGGGGCGGACTCTCGCTCAGCCTGTGCGGCTTTGGATTCTGGAGCCATGACATCGGCGGCTTCGAAGGCCAGGGGCCGGTGGCCGTCTACAAGCGATGGGTGGCGTTCGGCCTGTTGTCGTCGCACAGCCGCCTGCACGGTTCGTCGTCCTACCGGGTGCCGTGGAATTACGATGACGAAGCCTGTGACGTGCTCCGGTTCTTCACGAAGCTGAAGTGCCGCCTGATGCCCTATCTCTACGGCCAGGCGGTCACGGCGCACCGGGAAGGCATTCCCATGTTGCGCGCGATGCTGGTCGAATTCCCGGACGATCCGGCCAGCGACACGCTGGACCGCCAGTACCTGCTCGGCGATGCCCTGCTGGTCGCGCCGGTCCTGACCGAGGACGGCACGGCGGATTACTATCTCCCGTTCGGGCGCTGGACGCATCTCCTGACGGGCGAAGTCCAGGAAGGCGGGCGGTGGCATCGCGCCCGGCACGATTTCCTCAGCCTGCCGCTGTTGGTGCGTCCCGGCACAATCCTGCCCGTGGGGGCCGTCGACGACCGCCCGGATTACGATTACACCGGCGGCACCACGTTCCGCATTTATGAGCTGGACGACGGCGCCGCCCTCTCGCGCTCCGTGCCGACCGAGCGCGGCGAGCCCGGCCTCACGCTGCACGTCAGCCGGCAGGGTCGGACCGTGGTGGCGAAGCTCGAGGGCGGCCGGACCGCCCGGCCTTGGAATCTCCAGTTGATCGGGGTCAAGACGGTGGCCGGCGTCAAGGGTGGCACGGCGATGGAGCAGCCGCTGGGCGTGATGATCTCTTCTGGACGCGGGACGCGCAAGTTGCAGGTGACGCTGGCGTCCGACTGAACGATTTTCCGTGGAAATTCGGTTATCCTCTCGGGATGCAGGCTGGCCCGTGGCTCCACTAACTGTCCCGTGCGGTGGTGCAGGGCGGGGTCGCCGGAACCCGCCGCGCTTGGTGGAATAGCGGGGTGCGGCGACCCCGCCCTACATCCGATTGCAGAAAGCCTGCCCGGATGGCTTTCCTGTCCGGAAATCCGACGGATCGCGGCCGCGCCGGCCGAGGATTGCGCTGGATTTGGCGGCCGGGTCTGCATCAAATCGGATCGGACGCAATCCGCCTGTGACGTCACCCCCCGAACCGACCGAGCCGCTCGTCGTCGAATCCCGCTGGAAGATCCTTCTGGCCGGTGTGGTCATCGTGCTGGCGGCGCTGGCCGCGTACCACAACAGCTTCTTCGGACCGTTTGTTTTCGACGACCTTTCCTCGATTCCCGAGAACCCGACGATCCGGGACCTGTCGTCCCTCTCCAGAGTCTTCTCGCCGCCGGCCGAGCGGACGGTTGGCGGACGCCCCCTGGTCAATCTTTCCCTCGCGGTCAATTACGCGCTCGGCGGCACGGACGTGTGGGGCTATCACGCGGTGAACCTGGCCATCCACATCCTGGCCGGACTGGCGCTGTTCGGTGTCGTGCGGCGCACGCTGGCCCGGCCCCTGCCGGCGGAAGCCACCCAGCTCGCCGGCCTCGTGGCGCTGCTCTGGACGGTGCATCCGCTGCAAACCGAGGCGGTGACCTACACCGTCCAGCGCACCGAGTCGCTGATGGGCCTTTTCTATCTCCTTACCTTGTACTGCTTCATCCGGGGCGTGCAGGTTCAGGAAGATGGTGGCAGGGCGGCGGGAACATCCGCCGGCCCGAACCGGGCGGATCCCCCGGGCGGCGGCGCCTCCGGCGGGCGCCGGAACCGCTGGTATGGGTTTTCGGTGGCGGCCTGCCTGCTGGGTATGGCGAGCAAGGAGGTGATGGTTTCGGCGCCGGTGATGGTGCTGCTGTATGACCGGACGTTTGTCGCCGGGAGCTTTCGGGAGGCGTGGCGGCGGCGCCAGCGGGTGTATCTGGGCCTGGCGGCGACCTGGCTCCTGCTCGGCGGCCTCGTGGCCAGCGTGGGGGGAAACCGGGGTGGAAGCACGGGAGTCGGTTCGGGCGCGTCGTTCGGGGCCTATGCTCTGACCCAGTTTCCGGCCGTGATGGATTATCTGTGGCTGTCGGTCTGGCCGCATCCGCTGGTGTTCGATTATGGCGCGCAATGGGTGAAGGACGTGGTGGACGTCGTGCCTGCCGCCCTGGCCTGGATCACGCTGGTGGCGGGCACGGTGTTTGCGCTGAAGCGCCAACCGGTGATCGGCTTTTTGGGGGCGTGGTTCTTCTCCATCCTGGCGCCGACCTCGCTCATGCCGGGTCCCCGGCAGACCATGGCGGAACACCGGATGTATCTGGCGCTGGCGGCAGTGATCAGTCTGGCGGTGGTGGGGGCGTATGCCTGGGGTGGGCGGCGCATGCTGTTGGCCTGGTTCGCCGTGGCGATTGGCCTCGGGTGGCTGACGGTGTCGCGCAACGAGGACTATCGCAGCGAGCTGTCCGTCTGGAGCGACGCGGTGGCGAAGTGTCCGGGCAACCAGTGGTCGCAAGTCAATCTGGGCATGGCCCTGTACGACCAGGGGCGGACGGAGGAGGCGCTGAAGCGATTCGAGAAAACGCTCCAGCTCGCACCCAACGATTCTGGCGCGCACAACGACCTGGGACTGGCGCTGGCCAAGCTCGGCCGTCTGCCGGAAGCGGTGAATCACTACGAGACTGCGCTCCGGATCCGTCCGAACTTCCCCGAGGCGCACAATAACCTGGGGCTCGCCCTGCTGGAGTCGGACCGGCCGGCTGAGGCGCTGGTCCACCTGGAGACGGCGCTGCGGCTCAAGCCAAGTCTGGCCACCGTGCACTTCAATCTTGGAAAAACTTTGGCCAAGCTGGGCCGGCTGGAGGACGCGATCACGCGCTACAGGGAGGCGATCCAGATCAATCCCCGCGATGCCGCTGCCTGCACCAACCTGGGCAATGTGCTCGCGCGGTCGGGCCGCCAGTCCGAGGCGATCCCGTGGTACGAGATGGCCGGCGGGCTGGATCCCGATGACGCCATGGCCCAGTACAATCTGGCCATGGCGCTGGCGCAGGTCGGCCGGATTTCCGAGGCGATCGACCACTTCCAAGCGGCCCTGCGCCTCCGGCCTGACGACGCCGAGGCCCGCGAAAGATTAATGCAGCTGCTGGCAGTGAAGCGGAGATACTAATGGGGGGGGTCGGCGTTGTAGATGACATGGGGCCGACAGGTGGCGCGAAAAGCGCCAACCTGTCGGCGCTATGGTAACACTACACACAACTAACAAGACAGAGCATATCGAGACACGTGCTGCCGTCGAGACGGCAGTGATCATCAAGCTGGGGTTGGACCTGCATGCGGAGCAGGTAACGGTGTGTCGGCAGGTCGACGGGCGCTTGCCGCAGCCCTCGCAGCGGCTCACCGAGGAACAACTCCTCCGGCTGGTCCGCGGCCACCTCGATCGCGGGGAAAAGGTCTACAGCTGCTATGAGGCGGGGCCGTGCGGCTACGGGTTGCACCGCAAGCTCACGGCAATGGGGGCGATCAACGACGTGGTGGCGCCGCAGCGCTGGGACGAGCACGGCCAGCGCGTAAAGACCGATGGGCGCGACGCGCGGGAGTTGTGCCAGCGCCTGGACCGGTATGTGCGCGGCAACACCGATGCGTTCACGGTTGTGCGGGTGCCCACGCCCGAACAGGAGCAAATCCGGGCGTTAGGTCGCCAACGCGCCCTCGTGCTGAAAGAGCGGCAGCGCTGTGAACTGCGCGGCCACGGGCTGATGCTCGCCCAAGGCTGCCAGGCCCCGAGCGGCTGGTGGGAGCCGGCCGTGTGGGGCGAACTGGCGCCCCACCTGCCGCCGTGGTTGCGCGAGCACGTCGGGCGCTGGCAGCGCCAGGCTGTGGGCTTGGAGAGCGAACTAGCGCAGCTCACGCCGCGCCTGGCGGCGCTGAGCGCGGGTCAGCGCGCGCCCAAAGGGCTGGGCGCGCTGACGCACGCGCTGCTCGAGAGCGAGATCCTCGATTGGTCGCGCTTTACCAACCGGCGACAGCCGGCGAGCTACACCGGGTTATGTCCGAGCGAGGCTTCCAGTGGGAACCGCCGGCGCCAAGGCAGCGTGACCAAGCACGGCAATCCGCGGGTGCGCCATCTGCTCGTGGAAGCGACGTGGCGGATGCTCGAATGGCCGCCCGATTACCCACCGCTGCGCCCGGTGCGCGCGGCGCGCGGGAAACGCGCCCGCAAACGCACGGTTGTCGCGGCCGCGCGCCGGCTCGTGGTCGATCTTTGGCGGATCCGGACCGGCCGCCAAACCCCGGAACAACTCAAGCTGCTGATGACCGATCTGTGAGGGAGTCTGGCCGGAAGGGCCTGGTCCTGGCGGCGCGGTGGCGCGTGTTCGTTCCCGCCCTTGGGAGTCAACGCCCCGCGTTCGTAGATTGAACCGCTTGTCTTCGCTGCTGCCGCATAAGTCATCTCACGCCGGCCCTGGCGCCGTGCTTGGATAGCAGGTTGGACCGCGGGCTCGCCGCCGGCGGGTACCTTGGCGAAGAACGCCGATAAAGCGCCGCCCCCAGCCCCGCTCCCCATTCCCTCGCGACCTCCCCGAAAAACTTCAATCGCGACGGACAGATCCTGCCGCCCTCCGACGCGCGAAACCTCTTTCCGTGCGCCACGGTCGCCTGTTTTTGTGCTCGACTCAGCGGCCCTCATAGCAGGGCGGGGTCGCCGCACCCCGCCTGGCCTCCCGAGAACCGGCGGGGTCCGGCGACCCCGCCCTACATCCAAAGAACGGAGGCTTTGCCTCGCGGCCACAACGCCATTGACCCCAGCGTAAAGGCTTTCTTTTGTGAGGGCTACCCATGACTCCTCCGAAACCGACGCTGGATGACCTGCGGATTGCGCGCAGTTCGAAGACGGAGGCTCCGAGGCGGATCCTGCCGGTGATCCTCGGGATGGGCGCATTGGCCGCGATTGCGTTGATTACCTGGTGGAGCCTGCGGCCCAAAGCGATCGTGGTGCGGGCCGTCGTGGCGCGGGAGGTGACGCGCGCGAGCGGCGACCGCACGGTGTTGAATGCCTCGGGCTATGTGACCGCCCGCCGCGAGGCCACCGTTTCATCCAAAATCACCGGCAAGGTTGTCGAGGTGCTCGTGGAGGAGGGCATGAAGGTGAGGGAGGGCGAAGTCCTGGCCCGGCTGGACGACACGAACGTCAAGGCGAGCCTGCTGATGGCCCGCGCGCAGCTGGCCTCGGCCAAAGCCCTGATGGCGGAAACCCGCGTGCGCCTGAAGGAGGCGGAGCAGGAGCTGCAGCGCCAAACCGATCTCACCAAAGGGCAGGTGGCCACCAAGGCGGACTTCGATCATGCCGCGGCCGCGGCGCTCGCGTTTCAAGCCAGAGTGGAGCAGCAGCAGGCGGATGCCGACGTGGCGGCGCGGACCGTCGAGATCTGGCAGCAGCAGCTGGACGACACGGTGATTCGCTCCCCGTTCGCCGGCATCGTCACCTCCAAGAATGCGCAACCCGGCGAGATGATCTCTCCCATGTCGGCCGGCGGTTTCACCCGCACGGGCATCTGCACCGTCGTGGACATGGATTCGCTTGAGATCGAAATCGATGTCAACGAGAGCTACATCAACCGGGTGGAGCCCGGCCAGGCGGTCGAGGGAACGCTGGATGCCTATCCGGATTGGAAGATCCCCTGCCATGTCACGGCGATCATCCCCACGGCGGATCGCGAGAAGTCCACGGTGCGGGTGCGGGTGGGGTTCGACAAACTCGATCCGCGCATCCTGCCGGAGATGAGCGTGAAGGTGGGATTTCGCGGGACCGGGGAGGCGGGTCCGGCCGGCAGCCGGACCGTCCTGGTGCCTCAGCCCGCCGTCCGGCAGCAGGACGGGCGCGATATCGTGCTGGTGGTCCGGGACGGTCGCGTCGAACGACGGGCCGTGTCCGTGGTCAACACCCACGGCGGGGAGAGCGAGATCGGCGCCGGCCTCGCCGGCGGCGAACGGGTGGTCGTGGAAGGGCCCGCCGAGTTGGTCGATGGGGCCGCAGTCAAGGAGATCAATCCATGAACGAATCTGGGCGGAACGACGGCAAGGCCGCGCTGGTCGAGGTCGACGGGGTGGAGAAGGTTTTCCACCGCGGCGCGGAGGAAATCCATGTGTTGAAGGATCTCCATCTGCAGGTGCCGGCGGGGGAGTTCCTCGCCTTGATGGGACCATCCGGGTCGGGCAAGAGCACGCTGTTGAATCTGATCGGCGGCCTGGACCGGCCGAGCAAGGGGACCGTCCGCGTCGGCGGCGAAAGCGTCGGCACCCTGTCGGACCGCCACCTGGCCGCCTGGCGGGCGCGCCATATCGGGTTCGTTTTCCAGCTCTACAACCTCCTGCCGGTGCTCACCGCCGAGCGCAACGTGGAGCTGCCGCTGCTCTTGACGCACCTGTCGAAGGCCGAGCGGCGCCGCCATGTGGAGGCGGCGCTGGCCGTGGTGGGCCTGACGTCCCGGGCGAAGCATTTCCCGCGGACCCTGTCCGGGGGCGAACAACAGCGGGTGGGCATCGCCCGCGGGATTGTCACCGATCCGACACTGCTGTTGTGCGATGAGCCGACGGGCGATCTCGACCGGAAGGCGGGCGATGAGGTTCTCGATTTGCTGCAGGCGCTCAACCGGGAGCACGGGAAGACGATCATCATGGTCACCCACGATCCCCATGCCTCCGCGCGCGCGTCCCGCACCGTGTATCTGAACAAGGGCCAGCTCAGCGCCGAGCCCGTGAAATGAAACGCCTCGCCCGATCGATTGTCTCCCGTCGGGGCGCAGCTCGTCTGCGCCCGTGCGCAGGTCGTGCGTTGCGGGCGCACACCCGGTGCGCCCCTGCGTGCGGGGATAGGGCGTTCCGACCGCGAGAGTTTTGCCATCGTAGGGGCGCAGTCTCGCTGCGCTCTTCAGATCAAGCGCCTGCGGATGTCGGTGGATTTTGCCATTGCGCGCGCCGGTCATGAGATTTTTCCCTCTCATCTGGAGCAACCTGCTGCGCAAAAAGATGCGAACGGTGCTGACGCTGCTGTCCATTGTCGTGGCCTTCGTGCTCTTCAGCTACCTGTCGGCGATCAAGCACGCGCTTTCGGGCGGGATCAGCCTGGCGGGCGCCAACCGGCTCATCGTCCGGCATAAGGTATCGATTATTCAACTGCTGCCGGAGAGCTACAAAGCGCGGATGGCGCGGATCCCCGGCGTGTCGCTGGTGACGCATCAGACCTGGTTCGGCGGAATCTACCAGGACCCCAAGAACTTCTTCATGCAGACTCCCGTGGTGCCGGAGGAGTTCCTGGAGATGCTGCCGGAGATCGTGCTCGCTCCGGAGCAGAAGGCTGCCTGGCTGCGGACGCGCATCGGCGCCATCGTCGGGCGGAAAACGGCGGAGCGCTTTCACTGGAAGATCGGCGACAAGATTCCCCTCCTGTCCTCCATCTGGGCCAAGAACGACGGCACGCGGACCTGGGAGTTCGAGATCGTGGGGATTTTTGACGGTCGCGACAAGAACACGGACACTACTCCGCTCTACTTTCGCTTCGATTACTTCGATGAGGCGCGGCGGTCGGGGTTTGGCAAAGGCCAGGTGGGCTGGTACACCATTCGCATCACGGATCCCGCCCGGGCGGCGGAGATCGCGAAGCTGGTTGATGCCGAGTTCGAAAATTCCTCAGCCGAGACGAAGACCGAGCCTGAGGGCGCGTTTGTGCAGGCTTGGGTGAAGCAGATTGGCGACATCGCCTTGATCACCGCGTCGATTATGGGCGCGGTGTTCTTCACGATTCTGCTGGTCACCGGCAACACGATCTCCCAGTCCGTCCGGGAGCGGACGGGGGAGTTGGGGGTGCTCAAGGCGATCGGATTCACGAACGGGCAGGTGCTGGCGCTGGTGTTGCTGGAGTCGTGTCTGCTGGCGGTCCTCGGCGGCGCGATCGGACTCGGGATCGGGAAGTCGCTGACCGCGCTCGGCGATCCCACGGGCAGCTTGCTGCCGATGTTCTTCTTCCCGCCCGGCGACCTGCTTGAGGGTCTGGGAGGGTGTTTGGTGCTGGGCCTGATCACGGGTTTGTTCCCCGCGCTGCAGGCGATGCGCCTGCGGGTGGCGGAGGCATTGCGGAGGATCTGACATGGCCGGCCCCATCAACTGGCTGTCGCAGGTGGTCTCCGTGACCAAGTTCGGCCTGCTGGGAATTCCCCAGCGGCGGGGATCGGTGGCGGCGGCGGTCATCGGCATTGCCGGGGTCGTCACGGTGCTCGTCGGCGTGCTCTCAATCGCCGCGGGGTTCCGCCGGGCGATGGCGGCTTCGGGGGCCGCGGACGCCGCCGTCGTTCTCCGGAGCGGCGCGGATAGTGAGATGGTCAGCGGCCTCAGTCGCAACAGCACCCGCATCATCGCGGACGCGCCGGGCGTGGCGCGCACGCCCGAGGGTCCGCTGGCGTCGGCGGAGCTCTTTGTCATCATCAATCTGCCCAAGCGCTCGACCGGTTCGGACGTGAACGTGCCGCTGCGCGGGGTGGAAGCGGCGGCGTTTCGCGTCCACGGTCAGGTGAAGATCGTGGAGGGCCGGACCTTCGAACCGGGCAAGGATGAGGTGATCGTCGGGCTCGGCGCCGCGCGGGAATTTGCCGGGCTTGAGGTCGGCCGCTCGCTGCTCGTCGGCCGCCGGGAATGGCCGGTGGTTGGGGTTTTTTCCGCCGGGGGCGCGACGGCGGAGTCGGAGATCTGGACCGATGCGCCGGTGCTGCAGGCGGCCTATGATCGGGGCGACACGTTTCAATCGGTCTATGTCCGGCTCGATTCGCCCGGCGCGTTCACGGCGTTCAAGGATACGATGACGACGAATCCGCAGCTGAACGTGCAGGTCATGCGGCTGTCGGAGTATTACGCGAGCCAGTCGACCGCGGTGACAACCCTCATCACGACCCTGGGAGTTCTCATTGCGGCGCTGATGGCGGTTGGCGCCGTGTTTGGCGCGCTGAACACGATGTACAGCTCGGTCTCCGCGCGCACCCGGGAGATCGCCACCCTGCGGGCCCTCGGATTTGGCAGCGGCGCCGTGGTGGTCTCGGTGATGCTCGAGTCGATCGCGCTCGCGCTGGGCGGCGGCGCGTCCGGGGCGGGCCTGGCCTATTTCTTGTTCAACGGATTCCACGCCGCCACCATGAACTGGCAGAGTTTCAGCCAGATCGCGTTTGCGTTTGCCGTGACCCCGCAGTTGCTGGTGCTGGGAGTGGTGCTGGCGACCGCGATCGGCCTGATCGGGGGCCTGCTCCCGGCGATCCGCGCGGCGCGCCAACCCATCGCGGCGGCGCTGCGGGAATTGTAGGGCGCGTCGTCGAACTCCGCAATCTCGCGTCTCGGCGGGATTCGGCGACCCCGCCCGACAAAGCCGGAGCCGGCAGAAGACCATCAGTGGCCGAGCAACCGCTCCGTCAGAAGCTTTTCGAATGCCGGCTCATCCTTCCAGCGCAGGGCGACGCGGGCGTGAACGCCGCGCGGGTCGCGAATCGTGAAACCGTCGTCGGTGATCCGGAACGACACCGTCTCGATTTCGACCAAGTGTTCCGAAGTCGCGAGATATACCGCGACACAGTCGAAGAGCGTCGTCGAGTGGACAGGAAAGAAATCGCAGTCCATCCAGGAAACCCGGGGCGCGAAGGCGCAATAATTCTCAATGACCGCGCGCAGCAGCGGATCATTCATGGAGCCCCAGATCCGCGCATAATTGTTTCCGCTCAACGTGACCCGGCCGCAAGTGTCGAGCGGCGTGAGCAGGATGTCCTGCCAGGGCGCAGCCAGCACGGTCCGCAGGGCGGCGGGATCCACCCGGACATTCGACTCGGCCGAAGCCGGACCCTTGCCGTCGTAGCCGGCGTCAAAACTCCCGTGCATTCCAACGAAACGACACCGGGCGGCAATGCGGGGTTCGCGGGTCAGCGCATCCGCCAGGTTCGGCACCGGGCCGATGGCGATGATCGTGACCGTCTCCGGTGAACGCATGACCGTGTCGATCAGCGCGCCGATGCCATCCTCCACGACGTGGCCGGGATACTGGCCGAGATCGTAGCTGCGGACCCAGGGATCGAGATTGCGCTCGGCCGCGCCCATCGTCCCCGGGCGGCCGATCCCGACCGGCACCTCCGCGCGGCCGGCGCGTTGGAGGATTTTCGCCACGATTTTCGCCCGGTAGCGCGTGTCGCCGGTTTCCGTGAGGACCAGCTTCAGGTCCAGTTCCGGGCTGCGCAGCAAATAGGCCAGCGCCCAGGAATCATCAATGTCGGTGCCGATGTCCGTGTCCAGGATCACCGGCGTGCGCCGAGGCAGGTCCGGCGCGCCCCAGGCGGCCGCCGCCAGAAACATCAGTGCGAGCAGGCATGGAAACCATGATGGTCGGTTCATAAAGGGGGCAGGAAAACACTGGCAACGCGGGCGCGGCGATTTCAACGGGCGTGGTCGGGGGAGGCGATCGTGGCGACGGGCGCCCCGTCCGACGCGGAGGGCGGCGGCGTGGCCGCGCCCCAGGCCGACGGTTTGGGTCCCATCTCGAACTCCAAGGTGGCGCCCGGGCGGATCTCGGCGTGCCGGAACCACGCGCGATCGAGCGGCCGCCCATTCAGCGTGGCCGACTGAATGTAGATGTTCTCGCGGCTCAGGCTGCGGGCGACGACCACCACCTCGCGGCCGTTTTCCATGTGCACGACTGCGCGATCGAACGCGGGGCTTCCGATCAAATACACGTCCTGGCCCGCGATGGGGAAGAACCCCAGGCAATGAAACACGAACAATGACGACATCGCGCCCGAATCGTCGTTGCCCGGCAGTCCGCTCCGCGTGTCGTTATAGTTGGTGTTGCGGAGGTGAACGACGGCTGCCGCCGTCTTGTCCGGCCGGCCGGCGTAAACATAGAGCAGCGGCGTGAGAAAGCCCGGCTCGTTGTCCACATGGAAGAATCCCTCGCGGAAAAACGTGTCGAGGCGCGTCACAAAGGCCTCACGCCCGCCGCAAGCGCTGATCAACGCCCGCACATCGTGCGGAACGTAGAATGAATACTCCCAGGAATGGCTTTCATAGAATACATCGTTCCAGCTTCCGGCGGACAACACGGTGAACGGCGCCACCTTGTCGCCGTGTCCGTCGTTTTCCGTGACTGCATCGACCCAGCTCCCGTCCGCCCGCCGCGGCATGATGAAACCAGTGGCTCCGTGATCCGTGACCGGTCGCCACAGGTTTTTCCAGTTTCCCGACTGCTGCAGGTAGTGCCGGGCCGCCGCGTCATCGCCGACCTTGCGCGCGACCTGCGCGATGGCCCAGTCGTCATAGGCATACTCGATCGTGCGGCTGCCCGACCGCTCATAGGAGGTTGAGACGTAGCCCAGCGAGCGATAATCGGCCAGCCCCCCCGGCCTTCCTTGCGCTCGTCGCCGCCGGGCGGAACCTCGGCGTCCCGCCGGATCGCGCGCAGGGCCCGCGCATAGTCGATGCCCGGCAGCTCCTTCGCGCAGGCGTCGGCGATCACGATGTCGGCGTTGCTGCCACCCTGCGTCCGGCCGTTGCAGTCGCCGCTGCGAGCGTCCGGCAGAAAGCCATCGTGCTCGGCAATGTCGATCAGCGATCGCACGATCTCGACCTGGACGGACTCCTTCAGCAGCGTCAGCAACGGATGGTTCGTGCGAAACGTGTCCCAGATCGCGTAGAAGTCGTCGTAATACGGTTCGCCGGAGGACCACCGCGGATTCTCGCCGGTTTTGTCCACCGGCATCAGCATGGTGTGATAGAGCGCGGTGTAAAACGCGTGCTTGAGGGCCTCGTCGCCCCCCGCGACGGCGACCGGGCGCAACGCCTGGCGCCATGACTCCGCGGCGGACTGGCGCACGGCCTCGAGGTCCCAGCCCGGGCTTTCCTGCTCGAGATGGTGGCGCGCGTTCTCGCATCCGAGATAGGAAATGCCGACCTTCATCCGCACGGTGCGGTTCGACCGCGTGTCAAAGTTCAGGAAAGCGCCGGTGGGCTCGCCGGAATCGAATTCGCGGCGTCCGCCGGGCGTGATCCGGCCGCTCTTCCATGTTCCGACCGCAGCTGCCGGCGTGTCGAAAACCGCATAAAAGAACACGGTGTAGGCGTCGCCGGCGTTCCATCCCCCGCGCACCCGGCTGTAACCCTCGACCGTGGCGTCATTGAGGATTCGGACCTCCGAGCCGACGAGCAGCTGGCGCTCGCCGGCGTGGGCATAGTGCTGTCCCAGGAAGCTGCCCGCATCGATCAGGACATTGGCCTGCGTCGTCGCCGGGAAGGTATATTGGTGGAATCCGGTGCGCGGCGTGGCGGACAGCGCGGCCTTGATGCCGAACCGGGTGAGCGTGACGCCGAAAAAACCGGGGCTGGCCGTCTCATCCGCCGCCGAAGAAGCGTGGTTGCCCGGATCGGGATCGCCCGTCGTCGCCATCACGAGGATGTTGCCGTACTTCGGCCCACCTCCGGTTCCGCTGACATGCGTATGACTGAACCCGACGATGGGACGTCCCGAAACATAGCCTGAGTTCGAGAAGTCCAGATCGCAGTCGGGGCTCAGCTTAACCATTCCGAACGGCAGGCAGGGTCCAGGAACGATGTTGCCTCCGCCGTCCGTGCCGATGAACGGATCGACGTAGGAACAGGGATCATCGGCCACCACGGCTGCTCCGGGCAGATCGCGGGAAAGAAGCCACAGGCCGACCGAGGCCGCGGCGAAATACAGGACAGGTTTCATTCGGATCAGGCAATCCTCCAGAGGTCCAATATTCAGGTTATACACCCCGCAAGCAGTGCTGCGCTTTCCATTGATGGCGAGGTATCATGATGATGTAACTCGTTCATAAACAGAACCAGCCGGCATTAACCGTCAGATCTGTCATAACATCAATCCGGCGGCATGGATTGATCACCACAAAGTCCCGCGAGTCAATGGCCGAGCATTCCGTGAGCCGTTCTGACCAATGCAGCGCCGTCAGTCCCGCCGGCACGCCCGGTGGCGGAATCCAATCGGCCACCCACCGGGTTCGAATCCCGGTGATGTTTCGAGCTTCTATCCGAATTACCCCCGAGCTGGCGTAAACGAAGGTTTTCCGACAGATCATGATCCAGCCCTGCCTCCGTGCCTGGCTGACGCGGTATCCGATCGACCGCTATCCCATCATTCCAAGGAGTGCCGCTAATCTCCTGACGGCGGTCCGAAAGAAGTTTTCCCTCGGACACGATGTGCTGCGCCACACGTTCATCTCGATGCACGTGGCCAAATCTCGCAGCGTGGGAGACGCAGCCCTCCAAGCGGGCGATTCGGAGGCCATCATCAAGAAGCATTATCTGAACCGGGTGAGCCCGGAAGAGGCTGATGCGTTCTGGAAGATCACGCCAGCGCGTTAGGACGAGGCGGGGCGGATACCGCTGAGATTCGCCTCACCGCACCGCGCTGGAAATGCCGTCCGGGATCGACGCGGAACACAAGGCCGCCGCATCCGAGTTGCGTCCAGTCCTGCTTTGACCCGGCGCCATGCGGCGGCTTTGATCTTCGCGATGAACTCCCGCGC
>CAVRNM010000146.1:0-8087 GCA_963722225.1 uncultured Verrucomicrobiae bacterium | reverse complement strand
CTCCCGGTCATATTCGGCGTCGGTGTATTCGCGGGCGGCGAATTTTTTCTTGTCGGCGTAGTTGCCGGGATTGACGCGCACTTTTTCCACGTGCTCGACCGCCTCCATTGCCGCGGAGGGCAGAAAGTGGATGTCCGCCACCAGGGGCACGGCGCCAAAGCCGGCGGCGGTAAATTTCTCCCGGATCAGCCGGAGGCACCGGGCGGCGGGGACGTTCGGGGCGGTGATCCGCACGATTTCGCAGCCCGCCTCGGCCAGCGCGACGCATTGGCGGACGGTGGCGTCCACGTCCTGCGTGTCGCTGGTGGTCATCGACTGCAGCCGGAGCGGATTCAATCCGCCAACCCCGACGGCGCCGATCCGCACGGCGACGGTGGAGCGGCGGATGGTTTGAAAGCGGGACGCGCAGTAAGGCATGCGGACGGCCGGCAGCGGCGGGGCGTCAGGGCGCGGCGGGCTTGGCTTCCGGCGCCGCGGGCGCCTGGGTGTCCGCCCGATCAGCCCGCACATCGCGCACCAGGCGTTTCACATCAAAAACGCTGACGTACAAGATCAGGGAAAGCAGGAGCACCATGAACACGCCTTGCGCCGTCATGATGAAGTTGGCCGGCAGTGCGCGGCGCCAGAGGCGTCCGATGGTGGCGAAAACCATCTGGCCGCCGTCCAGCACGGGAATTGGCAGCAGGTTGAAGATGGCGAGATTGAGATTCAACAGGACCGCGAACCAGATCGCAAAACGAACCGGACAGTCGGACTGCGCCGCCCGCCAGAATCCGAGCCCGATCCCAATGGGACCGCTGAGATTGGACAGCGTCACATCTCCCCGCGGGTAAATCAGGCTCCAGAGCGTCCGGAAAGTCGTGTCCACGATCTGGGAACAAAGGCTCCAGGGGTTTTGGTACAGCAGGCGGTAGTTGGTGGTGAATTCGACCCCGGAGAAGGCATGCGCCGCCGTGGGCGCCCGCTCCGGCACCACCAGCTGGACGCGCGGGCCGTTTCGCCGGACCACGAGAGTGAAGCTCTGCCTGGGATGTTGCGCCAAATACTCCGAGAGGGCATCGATCCCGGTCACCGGAATTCCGTCGAGACTTTGAAACCGGTCTCCGGCCCGCAAGCCCCAGCTTTCGGCGGGAGAGCCGGGGTCGATTTTGTCGACGATCACTTCGTGGGCCGAGGAGATGCCGATCCGGCGCGTCTGTTCTTCCCCGAGGCGCAGCGGGTGGACGACCACGTCGAGAAGGGAACCGGCCCGCTCAATGGTCAGCTTCGCCACGCGCTGGCCGTCCGGTGCCATGCCGGTTCCAAGCATCAGGGCCTCCGACACCTCAGGCCAGTCGCTGACGGTCCGGCCGTCCACTGACCGGATGACGTCATCGACCCGCAAACCGGCCGCCATGGCCGGACTGGTAACCTCCCGGTCGTCCGGCAACCTCACCGTCGACTGAACATAGCCGATGCGGGTGCTCGTGATATTTTCCAGTTCCGGCCGCCCGGCCAGCCAGAGGGCGAACGCCAGCAGGAACGCAAAAAGCACGTTGAAGGCCGCGCCGGCGACGCCCACGAGCATCTTTGTGCCGTAGCTGAGGGGAGGCAGCCGCTCGACGTCGACCCTGGACTCGCCCTCAATCGCTCCCAGGTCGGCCAGCTGCGGCAGCAGCACGTAGCCGCCGAGCGGAAGCCAGGAGATCCGGTATTCCACGCCGTCCTTGCCATGCCAGGAAAAGATCTTGGGTCCAAAGCCGATCGAGAAACGCTCGATGTGCACGCCCCGGCGCCGGGCGGCCAGAAAATGGCCCAATTCATGGACGAAGATCGTGCCGCCGAAGAATAGGACGATCAGGAACACCCCCCAGAGACTGGAGCCGATTGATTGGAGGAGGTCGGGAAACACGCGCAGATCAGGATCGAAGGTTGATGAGGCTGGCTTGAGTGGTGCGGCGGGCCGCCAGGTCGGCTTCCAAGACCGCGTCGAGGTCAGCCGGTTCGAAATTCGACATTACTTGAAGACTGTTATCGATGAGCTCCGGAATAGCAAGGAACGGGATCCGGCCGGCCAGAAACGCCGTCACGGCCATCTCGTTGGCGGCGTTGAAGACGACGGGGGCAACCCCTCCGGCCATCATGGCCGATCGCGCCAGCGACAGGCAGGGATAACGCGTCTCATCCACCGGCCGGAAATCGAGGCTGAACAGCCGGTCGAGGTCGAGCGGCGCGGCGACCCCCGGCAGGCGTTCGGGATAGAGCAGCGCATGCTGGATGGGGAAAGTCATCGACGGGGGCGCGAGCTGCGCAAGCATGGTGCCGTCGGCGAACTGGACCAGGCAATGGACGATGCTCTGCGGGTGGAGCACCGCCTGGCATTGGTCGGGCCGCAGGCCGAAGAGCCATTGCGCTTCAATCAATTCCAGCCCCTTGTTGGCCAGCGTGGCCGAGTCGACCGTGATCTTGGGCCCCATCGACCAGTTCGGATGCTTGAGCGCGTCCTCGGGCGTCACGCGCGCCAGCGCCGCCAGCGGGAGCTCGCGAAACGCGCCGCCGGAAGCCGTGAGGACAATGCGGCGGACCGCCGCGGACGCGTGACCCTCCAGGCATTGGAAGACCGCATTGTGTTCGCTGTCGACCGGCAGCAGCCGGACGCCGTGGGCGCGCGCCGCCGCCATGATGAACTTGCCGGCCACCACGAGGATCTCCTTGGAGGCGAGGGCGAGGTCCTTGCCCGCCGCCAGTGCCGCCAGTGCGGGCCGCAGCCCGACGGTGCCGACCACGGCCACGAGGACCAGGTCGGCCTCCGGAAGTTGCGCCAGCTCGATCAAGCCGCTGAGTCCGCCGTAAAGATGCGCCCCGGCCGGAAATGCCCCCAGATCGGCGCGGGCTTCCGCCAGCGCGCCGTTCTCAAAGACGCCGATGTGACGGACGCCGAACTGGCGCGCAATCTCGGCGAGCCGCCGGTGATTGGTGCGGGCCGCGATGCCCACGAGTTCCAATCGGTCGCGATGGGCGGCCACGACGCGCAGGGTGTTTTCACCAATGGAGCCGGTGGCGCCGAGCAGCACAATGCGCTTCCGGGCGGGGGTGGAGGGCGCGGGCGGGTTGGAGGGCGGCATGGAGATTCAGCAAAGAAACGGCCGGGCGTTCACAGCAGGTGAAACACCACCCAGCCAACCGGGGCGGTGAGTATCAGGCTGTCGGACAAGTCAAACACGCCGCCGATGCCGGGGATGGTCTGGCCGGCGTCCTTGATGTCCGCGCGGCGCTTGATGATCGATTCCACGAGATCGGAGACGACCCCGAGCCCGGCGAGCGGCAGCGCCAGGATGGCGCCGAACACCGGCGTGAAATTCGCCGGAAGGTAGGAGCGGCAGCCCCAGGCCAGCCCGGCACCGGCGATTACGGAGAGCAGCACGCCGCCCGCCACGCCCTCCCAGGATTTTTTCGGGCTGATGTTGGGCGCCATCTTGTGCCGGCCGATGGCGAGGCCCGTGAGCAACGCCCCGGTGTCGCAAAGCTTGCTCACGGCGATCAGCCAGAACGCGAGCGCCAGGCCGGTGTGCGGACGGGGAGTGGCGACGAGCGCGATCCGCACCAGGAAATGCAGCATGAACGGGACGTAGACGAGCCCGAACAAGGTCCAGCAGAGCGTCTCGACCCGGTTCTGGGGGTCCCGCTCGCCGAGGATCCGCACCGAAAACACGATGACCCCCAGGGCCAGCAATTCGCCCGCCGAGACGGTCGGTTCAAAATAGCGGGGCGCCAGCGTGATGGCCGCGCCCAGAGCGAGCCCCAGCCGGTTGAACGGGGCGAGCTGCATGTGGCCGAGCAACGCATAAAACTCGTACAGCGTGAGCACGCTCATCGCGGTAATGAGCCAGACCGCGCCGTCGGTGCCGAAAAAGCGGAGGCAGAGCAGGAGCAGGCTCCAGAGAATGATGGTGCTGATCGTCCGTTTGAGCACGGGCGGGAACGGGGTCGGAAGATTATTGATTGACGGCGGGCCGGTGGACTCGGGCGGGGGGCCTGACCTGTTCGCCGGTGAGGCCGAACCGGCGCTCCCGGCTCTGGTACTCCTCGATGGCGGCGACGAGTTCGGCCTTGGTGAAATCGGGCCACAAAACCGGGGAGAAGATCATCTCCGCGTAGGCACACTGCATGAGAAGGAAATTGCTGAGCCGCGTTTCCCCCGAAGTTCGGATCAACAGGTCGGGATCCGGCAGGCCGGCGGTGTAGAGATACCGGCTCAGCACGCTCCACGAGCACTCTTCCGGCTTTTCCCGTCCGGCGACGGCGGCGGCGGCATAGGCGCGCGCGGCGTCGGCGAGCTCGGTGCGCGAACCATAATTGAGCGCCAACACCAGGTTCCACTCCGTAAATTCATGGGTTGCCGCGATCGCGCGCTTGAGTTCTTTGAGCGGCCCGGCCGGAAGTTCCTCGATCCGGCCGATCGTGTGCAGGCGGATGCGATTCTTGATCAGAGTCTTGGCTTCGCGACGGAGGAAAAACTCGAGCAGGCTCATCAGCGCCGAGACCTCGTCCGGGGGGCGCTGCCAGTTCTCGGCCGAAAACGCGTAAAGCGTCAGATAGTTGATGCCCAGGTCACGGGCCGCGTCGATGATGGAGCGCACCGTCTCCACGCCGCGGCGGTGACCCTCGATGCGCGGGAGGCCGCGCTGCTTCGCCCACCGCCCGTTGCCGTCCATGATGATGGCGACGTGGCGGGGAACTTTGAGGCCGGCGGAAGGCATGCGTGGATTCTGGCCCTTTATGAAGGGACGTTGCCGTTTGACAAGGGGAATGACCGGACGGCGGGGCGCCGAGAAATGAAGATTGGAATGACCCCGGTGGCGCGCGTGCCTGAGGTCGTCGCACCGTCCGGTGGGGCGTTGTAGGGCGGGATCGCCGTACCGAGCGCCACAAGGCGCGACATCCGCCATCCCGCCGATTTGCCGAGAGTGGCGGGGTGCGGCGACCCCGCCCTGCTGCTATGAGGGCCGCTGAGTCGAGCACAAAAACAGGCGACCGTGGCGCACGGAAAGAGGTTTCGCGCGTCGGAGGGCGGCAGGATCTGTCCGTCGCGATTGAAGTTTTTCGGGGAGGTCGCGAGGGAATGGGGAGCGGGGCTGGGGGCGGCGCTTTATCGGCGTTCTTCGCCAAGGTACCCGCCGGCGGCGAGCCCGCGGTCCAACCTGCTATCCAAGCACGGCGCCAGGGCCGGCGTGAGATGACTTATGCGGCAGCAGCGAAGACAAGCGGTTCCATCTACGAACGCGGGGCGTTGACTCCCAAGGGCGGGAACGAACACGCGCCACCGCGCCGCCAGGACCAGGCCCTTCCGGCCAGACTCCCTCACAGATCGGTCATCAGCAGCTTGAGTTGTTCCGGGGTTTGGCGGCCGGTCCGGATCCGCCAAAGATCGACCACGAGCCGGCGCGCGGCCGCGACAACCGTGCGTTTGCGGGCGCGTTTCCCGCGCGCCGCGCGCACCGGGCGCAGCGGTGGGTAATCGGGCGGCCATTCGAGCATCCGCCACGTCGCTTCCACGAGCAGATGGCGCACCCGCGGATTGCCGTGCTTGGTCACGCTGCCTTGGCGCCGGCGGTTCCCACTGGAAGCCTCGCTCGGACATAACCCGGTGTAGCTCGCCGGCTGTCGCCGGTTGGTAAAGCGCGACCAATCGAGGATCTCGCTCTCGAGCAGCGCGTGCGTCAGCGCGCCCAGCCCTTTGGGCGCGCGCTGACCCGCGCTCAGCGCCGCCAGGCGCGGCGTGAGCTGCGCTAGTTCGCTCTCCAAGCCCACCGCCTGGCGCTGCCAGCGCCCGACGTGCTCGCGCAACCACGGCGGCAGGTGGGGCGCCAGTTCGCCCCACACGGCCGGCTCCCACCAGCCGCTCGGGGCCTGGCAGCCTTGGGCGAGCATCAGCCCGTGGCCGCGCAGTTCACAGCGCTGCCGCTCTTTCAGCACGAGGGCGCGTTGGCGACCTAACGCCCGGATTTGCTCCTGTTCGGGCGTGGGCACCCGCACAACCGTGAACGCATCGGTGTTGCCGCGCACATACCGGTCCAGGCGCTGGCACAACTCCCGCGCGTCGCGCCCATCGGTCTTTACGCGCTGGCCGTGCTCGTCCCAGCGCTGCGGCGCCACCACGTCGTTGATCGCCCCCATTGCCGTGAGCTTGCGGTGCAACCCGTAGCCGCACGGCCCCGCCTCATAGCAGCTGTAGACCTTTTCCCCGCGATCGAGGTGGCCGCGGACCAGCCGGAGGAGTTGTTCCTCGGTGAGCCGCTGCGAGGGCTGCGGCAAGCGCCCGTCGACCTGCCGACACACCGTTACCTGCTCCGCATGCAGGTCCAACCCCAGCTTGATGATCACTGCCGTCTCGACGGCAGCACGTGTCTCGATATGCTCTGTCTTGTTAGTTGTGTGTAGTGTTACCATAGCGCCGACAGGTTGGCGCTTTTCGCGCCACCTGTCGGCCCCATGTCATCTACATCCGACGCATGGATTCGCTGAGGTCGCCCCGCCGGGGCGGGGCTCGCCAGCTCGCAACGCGCCCCGAGCGCCTTGGGACTGCTGCTCCACCCTGGTACCACTTGCCGCGGAATAAAATGCGGTTGCGTCGCCGTTCGGGCCGTCGCCTAGTCGGAGGCATGAAGGTCGCGTTCCTCAGCGGAACAAGCATTGTCCACAGCACCCGGTTCGCGGCGTGGGTGGTCCGCACGATTGAGACGCGGTTTGGCAAGGTGACCTACCGGCAGCACGGAGACTTTGTGTTGATCAACCGGCATGGCGGCGGCTTTCCGCTGCCGCCGCATGCGATCAACCACCGCGCGAACATCCGCGCGCTGGCGGACCTCGATTACCGGGATGTGCTGTCGCTCAATTCCGTCGGTTCGCTCAAGCCGGAATTGCCGCCCGGCACCCTGGTCTCATGCCGCGATTACGTCGGCCTCCAGCAGGGTCCGGCCACGTTTTTCGACACCGAGCTCAAGGGCGGTGCGCCGGGCATTGCCAACAATCTGATTCCCCTCCTGGCGGCGAAGCTCGCGCCCGAATTCGAGATCAAAACCGGCAAGGTCTACGTGCAGATGCGCGGGCCGCGATTCGAAACCAAGGCCGAGATCCGGATCCTCAAGGACTGGGGCGACGTGATCGGCATGACCGCCGCCCATGAGGCCGATCTGTGCGTCGAGGCGGGCCTGTGCTACAACAGCCTGGCGCTGGTCGACAACTACGCCAACGGTCTCGAAGGGACCGAGATCGATTTCGCGCGGTTCCAGCATCTGGTGAAATCCAACCAGGAGAAGGTCGACCGGCTCTTCGGGCGGATGCTGGAGATCCTGGCCGAAGCCTGAATTTCGCCGATCGGTTGGACTGCGGGCAGGGGAGAGCAGCGCCAGAGGGACCGGTCAAATGTGGAAATCAGGAACTCAGGAACAGAGAAACCATGTTCCAGCCTTCCTGATTTCCCCATTGTCCTGTTGCGACATGCTGTGTGGCAAATGACGGTTGGTTGTATCCAGCGGCGGTCGATGCACGCCGCTCAACCTCCCAGCCGGTCGCCAATCTTGGCTGACCTCAGGCGGTTCAGGAAGGCGGACACGGCGGCGGCGCCTTCCGGCGGCGCCCAGGGCGCAAACGTGGTGCCGCGGGCCGGATCGTAAGGCCCCGGCTTCACCTCGAAGAACACGCTGTCGTCCTCGACCGGCAGCCAGCCGTGCCACACCCGGGCCGGAATCTCAAAACCCAGGGCATCGCCGGATTGGCCCAGCCGGACCCTCCCGGTGATCACGCCGGTGTCGTCGAAGATGAACAGTTCGAACACCCCCTGCAGCACCACCGCGCATTCCCATTGGATTTCATGCAGATGGGGCCGGAAATAGGTATCGAGCTTGGCGGCGACCAGCAGGCGCTGCACGGGATCCTCCGGCACCGGATGAAGATTATAGTTCGACCGCCGGCGGGTGACCTCCGTGGCCCGCTTGATCAAACCGTTGATGATTTCCTGGTTGATGAGTTTCATCGTTCGAGTTCTCCGGGATCATCCGGCGCCATCGCCCGATTCTCCCGGCGATTGACTCTCAGCACGGCCGCCC
>CAVRNM010000145.1:0-17485 GCA_963722225.1 uncultured Verrucomicrobiae bacterium | reverse complement strand
CTTCGGCGTGGCGGCGGAATTGTCCGGTTCCACTCTCTTCTCGCGGGCCTCGGCAATGGAGTTCTGGTCCTTCCGGTGGGTCGTCGTGGCCATGTCGGCGACCAGGAAGTCGATGAGCCCGTCGTTGTTCACGTCCCCCAGGTCCGAGCCCATCGAATAAAACGAGGTGTGCGGCAGGACGCGGTCGATGACATTGGTGAAGGTCCCGTCCCGGTTGTTGTGGTAGAGCTTGTCGGGCACGCCGTAGTCGTTCGCGACATAAAGATCGGGCCACCCGTCGTTGTCATAATCCCACCAGGTGGCGGAATGGCTGCACCCTTCCCCCGTGATGCCGGCACGGTCGGTCACATCCGTGAAGGTGCCGTCACGATTGTTGTGGAAAAGATAACCGCGCTGGCCATTCGGATGCCGGGTGCTGTCCAGCAGATTGGTCGTGATGTAGACATCGAGCCAGCCATCGCGGTCGTAGTCGCAAAAGGCCGCCATAACGGAGGCATCCTTCACATCCAACCCGTAGGCGTGGGCCATTTCCTTGAACGTCCCGTCGCCCTGGTTGATATAGAGGAGATTGGGCGCGTTCCACCGGCAAACATAGATGTCCAGCCGGCCTTTGTTGTTCACGTCGACAAAGGTCACCCCCTGTTTCCAGACACCGGCCTCAGAGCCCTTGTCGCCCACGCCGGCCTTCTCCGTCACATCTTCGAACTTGAAGCCTCCAAGATTGCGGAAGAGCCGGCAGCCCTCGGTCTTGCTCACCACAAAAATGTCGGGCCGGCCGTCGCCATCGTAGTCACCGATGGCCACCCCGGTGCCGATCGAGCCGTCCTCGAATTCCTGATAAAGATCTCCCCACATCCGGGGGTCATTGTAACGGTTCTCGGTGCGCACGCCGGTGTCTTCGGCCGGGAGCTGCACAAACATGGTCTTCCCGCGCGGGTGGGAATGCGATGCCAGCGGCTGGTCGGCGATGTCGCCGGCCGAATCGGCAGCCCGGCCGGCCGCCCCGGCGAACATTACGGCCGCCAGGATCGCGCAAGGCCAGCGGGCGGCTCTTGGCCGGATCGATGCAGTCGGACTTTGGTCTGCCCTGCGTTTCCGCGAACCAGAAGGTGATGAGCGTTGTCCCCAACGCGCCCAGAACGTCTGGTGGACAAGCCGCCCTTCCTCGCCTGCCTGGGCCCGGCCTAGTCCAAATATTCCGTCGGGACGCGCCGCCCTCGGCGCGTTCTTAGGGGACCCACGGGACAAGGGCGTCGCGTCTCCATGAAAGATGCGGGCTGACATGGCTGGGCGGCGATGGGACTAACCGCCCTCCGGGGAGTCAAGGATAGTTTGGCCAGTGCGAGAATCCCGAACTTTGCTTGCTCCCTCCTTTCTTGTGCCATTGCATGCGCGCTTCCCAAACTCGCGGCCGATGCCGTGCCCCCAATGAGGAACCCATTCCTATCTCTTTCCCACTCCTGGGTGGCCATCCCGCTCTGCGCGTGCGGATTCCTGATCTGGACCGACACACTCCGGGTGCAGCGGGTTGAATATGTGTCGGGGATTGCCGAGCAGTCCGGGACGGAGCCGGCCGGTCGCGCCGGTTGGCGACCGCGGTTGATTGTGCCGGAACACGACAACGCGAGCTACGAGTGGCTCGGCCAGACGCAACAGATGTTCGCCCGTCGGGAATGGCGCGTGCGGCACATTGACTATGAAAATGCGCCGTTTGGCCGGGAGGTCGATTCACCTTCCCCCTACCGTTGGTGGCTGGGAATGATCGCGTGGCTCGACCACGAGGTTTCCGGCCGGCCGGCCGGCCCGGCGGTGGAACAGGCGGCGCTGATCGCCGACCCGCTGTTGCAGGTGCTGCTTTTGGCAGGGACCACGATTTTCGCGGCGTGGCAGTTCGGCGCATTTCCTGCCGCATGGCTCGCGATCGGAATGGCCACCGTTTTCCCGTTCGCGGCGGGATTTTTGCCGGGCGCGCCCAACGATCATGGCCTGATGCTGGCCGGCGCTCTGTGGAGCGTGCTTCCGCTGTTGGCCGGGGTCGGCGCGGCGCATTCGGCGGCGGCGGATGCGGAAGGCCGGACGCACCGCTGGTTCTTCCTGGCCGGCGCCGCGGGCGGTCTAGGATTGTGGACTGGCGTGGCGGTTCAAGCGCCGGTGCTCGCCGGCATCGCCCTGGGTGGGTTGATCGCGGCGTGGGCGGCGCGGTCGCCCGCGCCGGGGAGCCCGGCCCCGGCGGCGAAACCCCTGCCGTGGCTGACCTGGGCGCTCGGCGGGGCGGCGGCGAGCCTGGCGGGGTATCTCATCGAGTATTTTCCCGGCCACCTGGGTTCGTGGCAGCTGAGGGCCGTTCACCCGCTTCACGGCCTCGCGTGGCTGGGCGGCGGCGCGTTGCTGGCCCGGATAGCAGCGTGGATCCAGGGGACCAGACCCGCCCGGAACCTTCGCGAGATTGGGATTTGGGTGCTGGCTGGCGCCGCCTTGGGCGCGCTGCCGGTGGCGATGTGGCTGACCCACAGTCTGGGCTTCCTGGAAACCGATCTGTCTTCGTTTCAGCTGACCAGACTTTCCGGAGGCGTGACGGCAACCAGTTTTTGGGTCTGGCTCGTCCAGGAGCAGAACATTCTCATGATCTGGGCCACGGTCTTCCCCGTGTTCCTGGTGCTGCCGGCGGGATGGTTGATTCTCCGCCGGCGCGCCGGACTGGCCTCCCGGATGGCCGTGGCGGTCGCGTTGGGCCCGGTGCTCGTCGCGATCGGGTTCGCGAGCCAGCAACTGAACTGGTGGAACCAGGTCGACGCGGTTTTGCTTGCCCTGCTGGTCGCGGCGTCGGCGGCGATCAGCAGCTCGGTCAACCATCGTCTCCTCGGTTGGATCTGGTCGGGCTGCCTGGCTCCGGTCGTGTTGCTGGGCGCAATCCAGATCGTTCCGCCCGTGGAGGGGGCGACGAGAAATGAGCTGGGCAAGACGGAGATTTGGGGACTGGTCGAACGGGATTTGGCCCGTTGGCTCGCGCTGCACACCGGGGACGGGAATGCGGTGATTCTGGCGCCCAACAACCAGACCATCACCCTGCATTATTACGGCGGGTTGCGCGGATTGGCGACGCTCAGCCAGGAGAACCTGGATGGTCTTGGGGTCGCCGTCCGGATCCTGAGCGCGTCAACCCCGGAAGAGGCAAAGGAGCTGATCGACCGGCGCGGGGTCACCCATATCGTCATTCCATCGTGGGATTCCTATCTCGAAGTCTACGCGCGCATGGGAATGGGCCGGATCGAGGGCACGTTTTGTGAACAACTGCTGCGCTGGCGCCTGCCACCGTGGCTCAGGCCGGTGCCTTATCAGTTTCCGACCGTGGCTGGAATGGAGGGACAGTCCATCGCCGTGCTTGAAGTAGTCGAAGACCAGGACGATGCCGCGGCGCTGAGCCGGATCGCCGAGTATTTTGTGGAAATGGGGCAGCTGGATCGAGCCGCTTCGACGGAGCAGTCGCTCCGGCGCTTTCCAGCCGATCTCGGCGCCCTCACGGTCCGGGCCGAGGTGGAATCCGCCCGCGGTGACAACACCGACTTTGACCGCACCTTTGAATCGCTGCTCCGGCGCCTGTCCGGCCGAGGCGACCGCGGCCTGCCGTGGGACCGGCGGGTCAGCCTGGCGGTCGTGCTCGCGCGCAACAAGCGCGCCGACCTGGCCCGCGAGCAGGTCCGCCAATGCCTGGCGGATGTTGATGAGGCGAAGTTGCGCTCACTATCCACCGGTTCGCTCTATCGCCTGCAGGTCCTGGGCCAGGCGTATGGCTTGCGGATTGCCGATCAACGCTTGCACCGGCTTGCCCTGGAATTGCTGCCGGCTGAATTGAGCAATCGTTTAGCCCAGCCTTGACCTGAGAGACGCAGCCGGCAAGGTTCGAAACGTGAACATGAAAAACACTGCCAGAATGATTTCCGCACTCGCCATTGGTGCCGCTTTGTGGGGATGCGCCACCCAATCAGCGGTGGTCTCGCTGGGAGACGGCACCTACGCTGTCACGCGCAAAGCCCAAACCGCTTTCACCAGAGACACCGAGCAAATGACGAACGAGGCCAAGGCAGACGCGGCCCATTTCTGCGCCCAGCAGGGCAAAGAGTTGAAGGTTTTGGATGTCGTCGTGGACAAGCCGTATTACGCGACCGGTTACGCCAGCGCCAAGGTCGTCTTCAAGGCGGTCACCCCGGGAGAGGCTAATCCGCCCGCCGAGTCCGCTTCGCCTGGGGCCTACCGGAATCCGGCGCCGGCGCCCGAGGTCAGCGAGAAGCAGGCCACCGACGATCTCTACGCCCAATTGATGAAACTCGATGATTTGCGCAAAAAGGGCGTCCTGACGGACGAGGAGTTTCAGGCGGAGAAGAAGAAGATCTTGAGTCACTTCAACTAGGTTTCGCTCCCCGAGCGGCGGGCCCCTTGGGCATGATCGCCGGCCGCGCGGCCAACAAGCAGGGCGGGGAGGTCCGCGGCCCAGGGCGGGCTTCTCAGTATCCGGAATCTAAGGACATGTTTCGAGCCCGATGATGGGCCGCCGAAACATGGCGCGTGATCCCGCCGCCGTTCCGGGCGGGAGCCACCCACCCTCCTCCGCCAGAATCTTGATGCCGGCGCCAAGCCCCGAATCTTCTGCGGTGGCACTGGTGGTCGGGTCTACCAGCCAGCCTGCCTCGTCAACGCCCTGGAGTTATTGATCTTTCACAAAGGAATGGATGCGGTTCTTCGCTCTGGAAGCGGTATCCATTCAATACTGAATCCTCAATAAGAAACTCGGCTTGCGAACCGCCTTGCGCATGACACCGGCCAGCGCGAGCGCAAGGAGGAACCACCAACTCGGGGCGCCACCGCCCCCCGTGCCGCCGGCATTCGGGATGGCGCTGGGCTGCGAAGTCACCGTGTTGACCGTCAGCGTCGCCGGGCTGCTGGTCACACGGCCAACGGCATTGGTGACCGTGACCGTGTAGCTCCCGGCGTTGCCCGACTGGGCGCTCGCCAGACTGTAGGAACTGGCCGTGGCCCCGCTGATCGCCGCGCCATTGAAATACCATTGGTAGGTCAGCGCCGGATGGCCCGTGGCCGTGACCGAGAACAGGGCGCTGCTGCCCGTGGTGACCGTCTGGCTCTGCGGCTGCGCCTGGATGACTGGAGCCGCCGCCAGCAAGCCCAGCCGGATCGTGTCGTTGTCGGTGTCGGCGATGTAGAGATTGTCGCTGCTGTCCACCGCGATGCCCGCGGGCGCAAAGAACAGGGCCGCCGATCCGGCGCCGTCGGCGCTGCCGCTGGTTCCCGCCTGGCCGGCGAGCGTGCTCACCTGTCCGGTGGCCGGGACCAGCATCCGGATCGTGAAGTTGTCGGTGTCGGCCACATAGACATTGCCCGAGAGGTCGACCGCCACGGCGGAGGGTGAATTGAAGCGGGCCGCGCTGCCCGTGCCGTCCGCGGCGCCGGAATTGCCCGCCAGGCCCGCGAGGGTGCTGACCTGGCCCGAGGGCAGGATCTCGCGGATCGTGTCGTTGTCCGCGTCCGCCACATAGAGGTTGCCCGCCGTGTCGACCGCCACATCCGACGGAGCGTTGAACCGGGCCGCGCTCCCCAGCCCGTCGGCACTGCCCGGGCTGCCCGCCAGACCTGCGACGGTGGTCACCCCGCCGGTCGCCAGCACCACCTTGCGAATGGTGTCATTGTTGGTGTCGGCCACGTAGAGATTGCCCGCGCTGTCGATCGCCAGGCCCTGCGGCCCGCTGAACAGGGCGGCGGTGCCCGTGCCATCCAAGCTGCCGGTGCTGCCGGGCGTTCCCGCCAGCGTG
This sequence comes from uncultured Verrucomicrobiae bacterium, assembly GCA_963722225.1. Taxonomy (GTDB): domain Bacteria; phylum Verrucomicrobiota; class Verrucomicrobiia; order Opitutales; family Opitutaceae; genus Fen-1467. Next base: position 11,663 of record CAVRNM010000145.1, on the reverse strand, counting down.
CTCACCACGCCCGACGGAGTCACCTCGCGCAGGGTGTGGTTCAACGTGTCCGCCACATACACATTGCCGGAACCGTCGACCGCCACACCCGAGGGACTGTTGAAGCGCGCCCCGCTGCCCATGCCGTCCGCGCTGCCCGAGACCCCGGCTAGGCCGGCCAGCGTGTTCACCGCGCCCGTGGCCGCGACGACCTCGCGGATCGTATGGTTGTCGGTGTCCGCGATATAAAGATTGCCGGCATTGTCCGTTGCCACCCCAGCGGGGTAATAGAAGCGCGCCCCGCTGCCCGTGCCGTCCGCGCTGCCGTTGGTGAGGGCCTGCCCCGCCAGCGTGCTCACCGTCAGCGGTTCCGTGATGACCGTCGTCGATCCGCCGCCCTGGTTAGTGGAGCTCTTGACCGTCAGCACCGCGCCGCTGCTCGTCGCCGAGCCGGCCGAATTGGTCGCCACCATCGTATAGGTGCCCGCGTTGCCCGTCGCCACGCTCGCAATCGTGTACGAGGCGCTCGTGGCGCCAGTGATGTTCGCACCGTCAAACTGCCACTGATAGGTCGGCGTCGGCGTGCCGTTCGCCGCTGCTGTGAAAGTGACTGAGGCGCCGACGTTCACCGTCTGGCTCACCGGCTGCGTTGTGATCGCCGGGGCCACGGCCGTGGTATCAACCGTGAGCGTCGCTGTATCGGACGTTGTGCTGCCGGCCGAATTTGAAACGATGGCGTAATAGCTTCCCGCATCCGTCGTCTGCACACTGTTGATCGAATACGTCGCCGCCGCGGCGCCAGTGATGATTGTGCTGTTCTTGTACCATTGATACAAAAACGGCGCCGTGCCGTCAGCCGAGACAGAGAGGGTTACGGATTGACCCACGAGCACGGCGCCGGTGCTCGAATAAGCAGGGCTGGCAAAGAAGAGCGCCAAGATGACGGATGCGAAGGCGGCTAGCGGCAGTCGGACAGTCATGGCACGCACGATGCGAGTATCGTTCGAGATGCGACTAGTCAAGATTGGCGAGTGATGCCGTGCATAGTGAATGCGCCTTGGATGATAGCCTGCGTGGCTCAGAATAAGATGAAAATGCGATCCCATTAGGTGATCCCCGTGAATGGCCGGCAATCGCGCGGACCGGAAGAGCCTTCGGCATTATCAATTGCCATCGACCGCCACTTGCAGCGCGAGTTCCAGTCCCCCCCCCCGGCACGGTCGCACACCGCGGCCACAAGGATTTTCGGGGCCTCAGCCAGACGAATCGGCAATCATGACAGGACAAATCCATTGCGGTCACCCGGACTCCAAATCGGGCGCATAATCTTCGATCCCTTTGTTTCGCCATGCCAGCAAAACCGCAAAATGTCGCAGTGTTTTCCCTACACGCAAACCATTGGACGTTACTTGTGATTCAATCATGCCCCACGGTTCGTCCCGCCCGGTTCCCAAACTGATATAAGCCGACTGGGCGTGCCGGAGGTCACCGGCTCATCACCTTCCGTACTCGCGCTCCCTGGGTTAGGAATCAAGAATGCGTCCCGACCGAATACGCGCAGACCAGGCGAACGACCATGAACCGCCGCCCTACAGCAAACCGGCATCGCGGAAACTGTAGAAACCGCGGCCGGTGGGATCGCTGGCTTTGGTGCCGATGATCAGATGATCGGTGAGCTCGATGTCAACGGCGGTGGCCGCCTCGCGCAACCGGCGCGTGACCTGGAGGTCGGCGGAGCTCGGAGCCGGGTCGCCGCTCGGGTGGTTGTGCACGCGTGCGACGTGAAGTCGCTCAAGTAATTGTTCAATATGAAGACTAAACCTCCATAAATAGAACCTGCGGTTCCGTCCGCAGTAGCCTATCGGCATCGGCGTGACTGGTAACGGTCGGGTCGAAAGCTGCCGAGACAATATACCGGTGCCCTTCGGGGCAGAGGAGCAACCGTGAGGAAGTTCCTCGGACCGCGAACGTCGATGCGGTCCAGGGTTAGGCTGAGTGACATGTCCAATGCATGTGAACTGTAGATCAGGCACCGTCAAAATCAGCAGAGCCAATGACGTTGATGAGGCTCTGGCCAAAATGGCAACGCAGTCGAGTGCCACCACCTGTGCGCTTGGAGCACTACGGATCAATAGACTGCCGGTGTAGTGACAGGGACTAAATCACTCAAAGTTACTTGAGCGAAACATGGTAAACCCGACATCCCGCCCTCTGGGCAGGCCACACCGCAAGGCGGGGCTGATGGGTTGTGCGGGCAGAGGATGCTGGAGGAAGCGAAGGCCGTCCTGTAATCGGGCGGATAGGAGCCAACTGCTCCGCCGCGAAAGCGGGCCAACTTCCAGCGGGTCGTTAGCTACGAAAAACTGGTAGAACCTTCAAAGGAGGAGATCGCAAATGAACGTGGAGCAATCCATGTGTGCATCCTCCGGCTCGACGCCGGCGTGGGACCAACTGGATTGGGCCGCGCACGAACGTCAGGTCAGGAGGCTGCAAGCACGTATCGTAGAGGCCACACGGGGCGGGCGCTGGGGTAAGGTGAAAGCCTTGCAGCGGTTGCTCACCCACTCGTTTAGCGGCAAGGCCTTGGCCGTGAAACGGGTGACGGGTAATAAAGGCAAAGATACTCCGGGAGTGGATGGCTCGACTTGGCGAGGACCGGAGACGAAGTATAGGGCTATCGGGTCGTTGCGGCGTCGCGGGTATAAACCGCAGCCGTTGAGACGCGTCTACATCCCGAAGGCCAATGGGAAAGTAAGGCCGCTGGGAATCCCGACGATGAGGGACCGGGCGATGCAGGCGTTATACCTGCTTGCGCTGGAACCGGTCGCGGAAACCTTGGCGGACCCAAACTCCTACGGCTTCCGGGCGGAACGCTCAACGGCGGACGCCATTGAACAATGCTTCAAGTTGCTCAGTCGAAAGACTGCGCCTGAATGGGTGCTCGAAGGTGACATCCAAGGCTGTTTTGACCATATCAGCCACGGATGGATGCAATCGCACATCCCGACGGACACTGAGGTGTTGGGGAAATGGCTCCGCGCCGGCTTCGTTGAAAACAGGACACTGTTCCCGACAGAGGCGGGCACGCCACAGGGCGGAATCATCTCGCCGACGTTAGCGAACATGACACTGGATGGGTTGGAGCGAGTCCTGCGGGAGCGGTTTTTCCGAACCGGCCCCAAGAAAGGCGAACACTACAACCCCAAGGTCTCACTGGTGCGTTACGCGGATGACTTCGTTATCACCGGCTGCTCACGGGAGCTACTGGAAAACGAGGTTCGACCGCTGGTCGAACGGTTCCTCAACGAGCGCGGGCTTCGGCTCTCGCCTGAGAAAACCAAGGTGACGCACATCAACGAAGGCTTTGACTTCCTCGGGCAGAATCTCCGCAAACACGGAGACAAGCTGTTCGTGCGACCGTCGAAGAAGAACATGCACGCGTTCTTGGAGAAAATCCGAACGATCCTGCGGGACAATCCCTCGATCAGCCAGGGTGAGTTGATCTGGTACCTCAACCGCGTACTTCGCGGTTGGCTTGGCTACCATCGACACATCACGGCCACGCGGGCGTTCCGCAAGGTAGACTTAGTGATATGGCATCGGCTGTGGAAATGGGTTAGACGCAGGCATTCAAATAAGTCGACCGACTGGATGTGCCGGAAATACTGGCACCCGGTCGGCAACCGAAAGTGGACGTTTGCGGTGGACCGTGGCGAACGCACGCCAGAGGGGAAACCCATCTGGTGGCGGTTGGTGTATGCCACGGACGTCAACATCAGGCGTCACCTGAAGATCAAAGCGAATGCGAATCCGTTTGATCCCAGATGGCGGGCCTACTTCGAGGAACGTGCGGTCCTCAAGCGGGTTGATCCCAAGATAGCTCGGTTCCTACGGTCAAAATCCGTTGTGCAAACCGGCTCCGCGTAGCGGGGCTTCTTAATGGCTTGAGCCGGATGATGGGCAAACTATCCAGTCCGGTTCTGAGGGGAGGAGGCGCGGTGAAACCCGCCCTCCTTACCCGACAGATGACCGAGGTGGCCGCCTCGCGGATGGCGGAACGGAAGACCTCCCGCGGATGGACGAGGCTGCCCGTTGCCGTGCCCGACGTGACCTCGACGCATTTGATCAGCCGGTTCTTGCGATTGAGGCACAGGACCCAGAGCTTTTCCACGGTCAGGCCGGTGGCAATCGACTGGAAATAGGAGAACACAAGTTCGGGCCGGTTCAACACCGGGGCTTCGCCCTGGCGCTCTCCCAACACCCGGCGGGCCAATTCCATGACGGCCACGAGCTGCAGCGCCTTGACGTGCCCGATGCCCTTTAACCGGCGGAAGTCGGCCTCGGCCCAGGCGATGAGGCCCGCCAGCGAGCCCGCCTCGGAAATCAGGCGCGAGGCGAGCGAAAGGACGTTCATGCCCCGGCTCCCGCTCCGCAGGAGCATGGCGAGAAGCTCGGTGTCACTCAGGGCGGCCGCCCCGAAACGCTCGAGCCGTTCCTGGGGGCGCTCGCCCACGGCGAGCTCGCTCAACCGGAGCGAAGGGAGGGGGCCGCCGTCATCCATTCCGCGCGATGATCCAGGCCTGATAATTATTGAGAAGGAGAAAATCTCCTACCCATGAATTTCACGGGATGCAGTGGCGCTGGCGGTGCTCGGCAGTCCCGACGCGCTTGGAGCGTCTGGTGGACGGGCTGCTCCACCTTTGGCTGCCCCCTCAGCACACAAATCCAAGTCATCTGACCCCGCGAGCGCTGGCCTGCCGCCCAGTGCGATGCCGCCAGTGGTACTCGGTTTTCCCGGCCGGACCGGAGATTTCCGGCCGCGGCGGCACCCGGCGAAAATCAGCTCCGCCTTGGGCCCGCATTGATCGCGCCTTTCCGGCACGAAACCCCAGGAGGCTGTCGGACTTCCGTCCGGCCAGCCTCCTACTGGCAAAACCGCCCAATCAAACCCGGGAAACGGGCAGAATCTCGGCGATTCTAACACGAATTGGAGTCAGATTGGCTGATCGGATCAAATTCCCTGCCCAATGAAAGGGGCGGTTTTGCTGCTAGCAGCCGGAAGGGCTCGAAGCCCGACGGCTGCTAGAACATCTTGATGTAGCCGTTCCGCCGCAGCCGTTCGAGCCAGCGCTCCTGCGACTGCCGCGTCATCTGCTGCGCCAGAATGCGCTCGATATCATCGCGCACCTCTTCGAGCGTCTGGATGCCGGCATACTTGCGGTCCTCGACATAGAGCAGGAAACAGCCCTCCGCGTTGAAGATGGGATGACTGACCTCGCCCTTCTTGAGATTGAACAGGACATCGCTGAATTCCTTGCGCATGTCCGAACGCTTGGTCCAGCCCCAGTCGCCACCCTTGTTGCGGCGGGTGTCCTGACTGAATTGTCGGGCGAGCTCCGCGAAGGAATCCCCGGAATGGAACTTCGCCAGGACGGTCTGGGCCTTGCCTTCGAGCTGGCCGTCCGTCTCGCCGTTGGGCCGGGTGAACTGGATCACCCGCAGCAACGCGGAGTCCTCCTGGTAAAAGCGATCCTTGTTTTCCTTGTAGTAAGTTTCGACTTTGACGGGGCTGACAAAGCTCTGCGACTTGTGCTGCTGCTGGCGCATGTAGTTGTAGATGATGTCCTCCTCCTGCTCCTTGCGGTAATCCCGCACCGTCATGCCACGCGAACGGAGATAGGCGAGGAACTTGGACCGGTCATCGTCAAACTGGTTGATCATGATCTCCGCGATCGTATTATCGATGATGCTGGCGGGGACCTGTTTCTTTTTCTTCTCGTCGCCGTCGATGGGCTTGTTGAATTCCTTGACGATCAGGACCCGGTCGATGCGGTTCTGAATGACGTCATCCTCCAGCGACTCGAGTTTCTCATTGAACTCCTTCTCGTTCCGGGCGGTCTGCTGCAGGGTCTGGAGGAGCGGAGTGATGTCCCGCCGGATGTCATCGACGGTGATGATCTTGTCCTCGACGATCGCGGCGATGCCGTCGGCGAAACGCAAATCCAGTCGATCGCGCGCGACGGCCGCAATCTTGTCCTGGGCGCGTGCCGCGTCGGCCGCCGCCTTGGCCTGGGCGCGCACCTCGTCCGCCGTCTTGTCCTGGGCACGCAGGAAAAGACCGGAGGCGAAAAGAAGCGATACGCTGATCGCAGCAAAGCGGCAATGAATCATGATTCCGGCAGATGGTTGAGGAAAGCGACGATTTCGCGCAACCTTAGGAGCGGACGGGGGGCGGTCAAGCGGGGAAACTTTTTCCCCACCAAAACGTAGCCGTCGTGCTGTCCAAGGTTCCGCAGGCATTTGAGGCGGTTCCCTTCGGTTTCGACGTTCAATACCCGTTTTTGTTCCGCGCAGATGCGGATCTCTGTGACTAGCAACAGCGCGCGGACCTCGTCGCCAAACTTGCCGAAGCGGTCGCGGAGCTCGGCCTCGATCGCGCGCACCCGGGCGGGAGTCTCCGCCAGGGCCAGGCGCCGGTAGACGTCGATACGCAGCCGGGTTTCTCCAATGTAGCTGAACGGGATGCGCGCCTGGACCTGCGGACATTCCCCGGCGGCGAGTTCGGCGTCGCGCAGCGCCGTGTAGCCGTCCTCATAGCGGCGGCGGTCGGCCGCGGGAGCTCCTTCGCCGACAAATACGAAGTCCAGCCGGAGGCCGGCCCGGATCGCGGCGGCGCTCCGGTCGCCCTTGAGGCGGGCAATACTCTGGCGCAGGAGCTGGCAATAGAGTTCAAATCCGACCCCCGCGATGTGGCCGCTTTGCTCGGGCCCGAGCAGGTTGCCGGCTCCGCGGAGCTCGAGGTCACGCATGGCGATGCGGAACCCGGCGCCCAGCTGATTGTGGTGGCGGAGGGCATTGAGGCGCTGCCGCGCGATATCCATGAGCCGCGTGTGACGGTGCAACAGCAGATACGCGTAGGCCTGGTGCTTGAACCGGCCCACGCGTCCGCGCAGCTGGTAAAGCTGGGAAAGGCCAAACCGGTCGGCTCCCTCGATCAGGATGGTGTTGCAGTTGGGGATATCGAGGCCGCTTTCGATGATCGTCGTGCACACCAGCACGTGGTGGCGCCCCGCCACGAATTCGGTCATGACCCGCTCCAGGCCGTCCTCCTCCATCTGCCCGTGGCCGACGGCGATGCTGAGATCCGGCAGCAGCTCGCGCAGGCGCTGCGCGACCCCTTCGATGGTCAGGACGCGGTTGTGCAGGTAGAAAACCTGGCCGCCCCGGCGGATCTCGTGGCGGATGGCTTCGACCACCAGCGCCTCGTCGTAGGTCTTGACGACGGTCTGGATCGGATGGCGGTCGGCGGGCGGGGACTCAATGACGCTCAGATCGCGCGCGCCGGTGAGGGCCAGGTAAAGCGTTCGCGGGATGGGCGTGGCGCTCATCGACAGCACGTCAACGTGCGCCCGCCACTGCTTGAACACCTCCTTGTGTTTCACGCCAAACCGCTGCTCTTCGTCCACGACCACCAACCCGAGGTCCTTGAACGCGACGTCGCGCTGGATCAGGCGGTGCGTGCCGATCAGGATGTCCACTTCGCCCTTGGCCGTGGCGGCGAGAATCCGCCGCTGCTCCCGGGGGGTGCGAAACCGGCTGAGCATCTCGATCGCAACCGGGTAGCCGGCCATCCGTTCGCGGAACGTATTGAGGTGCTGTTGCGCGAGGACGGTCGTCGGCACGAGAACTGCCACCTGGCGGCCGCTCATGACGGCCTTGAAGGATGCCCGGATGGCGACTTCGGTCTTGCCAAATCCGACGTCACCGCAGACGAGCCGGTCCATCGGGCGGATCTGCTCCAGGTCGTTCTTGGTGTCGACGATCGCGCGGAGCTGGTCGGGAGTTTCCGTGAAAGGGAACGATGATTCGAACTCGCGTTGCCAGGCGGTGTCGGGCGGGAAGGCGCAGCCCGGCTCGGCCGCGCGCCGGGCCTGGACCTCCAGCAACTGGGCGGCGAGGTCGAGCGTCGCGTGCTCGGCCGCCGCGCGAGTCTTCTCCCAGCGGCCGCTGCCGACCCGGCCGAGTTTCGGCCGGGCCTTGGCCAGGCCCACGTAGCGGGAAACCAGATGCGCCTCCTGCAGCGGCACGTGCAGAGTCACCTTGTCATCAAACTCCAGCGAAATGACTTCGCGGGTGCCAGCGGCCGTCTCGAGCTTGGCGAGGCCGCGAAAAACCGCGATCCCGTGCTGGACGTGGACGACAAAATCGCCCTCAACGAGCTCGGAAAAATCGAGCAATTGGTCAATCTGCGACGGAGTGGCGGCCGGTCGGCGATGGAGCACGGGCCGCCGTTGCCGCTGCCGACCGAGAATCTCGGTTTCCGACACCAGAACAAATCCCCGCGCCTGGGGCGCCAGGGCCAGGACGGCCGGCCCGCCCGCGAGGGACCCGGCGGGGCGGTACGTCACGCGGAAACCTTCGTTGATTGTGCTCCGCAGGAAGCGCGGCTTCAGCTCCTTCAACGCCGGATCCGCGGCGAGGATCTCCCGGGTGCGCGCCTCCTCGCCGTCCTTGGCCACGGCCAGGCCGATCGCATAGCCTTCCCGCTGCCAGCGGACCACCTGCTCGAAAAAGCGATGGCGGGCTTCCTCCTCGACTTGCAGCCGTTCGTGGGCGACCAGCGCATCGTCGGGGTATCGGCGGTGGTGGGCGAGGCTTTCCGTGTCCCAGGTTTGTTCGTGCCCGGCCCCCTCGAACAGAGCGGAGGCTTCGTCGAGGTCGCTCACGGCGATCGCGGCGGCGCAGCGGGCGAGAACGGGTTCGAGGGCGGACGACCCGGCCGGCCGGCCGCCCGGAGCCGGCGCCGCCGATTCGGTGGCGATCAGGCTGAACGCTTCTTCCAACGCCGCCGGTTCGACGAAGATCAGACGGGTGAGCGGATTCAGATAATCAGCCAGCCCGGTGATCGAAGGCGTCAGCCGCAGCCGGGGCGAAGCGGCAAGCGTGATCTGTTCCAGCCGGTCGCCCGAGCGCTGGGTTACCGGGTCAAGCGCGCGAATGTCCTCGATCTCGTCACCCAAGAAATCGAACCGGCAGGGCTGGCTCGCGGTCACCGGATAGACGTCGATGATCCCCCCGCGCACGGCGTATTGCCCGGGCGCTTCGCAAATCGTCTCGGAATCATAGTCAAGTTCGCGCAGCCGTGCGACCAAGGCCTGGAACGGCTGCCGCTGACCGCGGGCCAGAAGGAGTTCCTGGCCGATGAATTCCGTGAGGGCGGGAACGGGCTGGACGAGCGCGGCCGGGGTTGTGACCACCACCAGCGAGGCGCCCGTGGCGGCATCGAAAGCGCCGGGCGACCGCGTGGACCGGAGCTTGGAGAGCACAATCAACCGGTCGCTCGAGGCGGTGAACGCCTCGCGCATGTCGCGAATATCGGCCAGCGACTCGGGGAAGATGCGCACCTCCAATGACCGGGACTCCCCGGCGGCCGTATGAAAGAACACCAGATCCTCGGCCAGTTGGTCGGCGGCGCGCGATTCCTCCACGATGATGAGGCAGACGGGTGCCGGTTGCGCCCGCAGCAGCGTGGAGATCACGGCCGCACGGGCGGGAGGGCACACCCCGAGGTGCCTGGAACGCTGATCGTGGCCCACCGGCTGATCCATCAGTGCCCGGCCAAGTCCGGCGGCAGGGCCGGCAGCGCCGCGCGGGCGGCCGCCTCCTCCGCAAGCTTCTTGGAATTTCCGCGGCCGGTGCCGAGCAGCGCGTCGTCGAGGTAGACGTTCACCTCATACTCCCGTTCATGGGGCGCGCCGGCGGTGAGCACGGTTTCATAGCGCAGAACGTGACCGCCGGGGACGGCTTGGAGGAGTTCCTGCAGACGGCCTTTGGGGTTGTCTTCGGCGAGCAGGACGGCGAGCCGGTCGGGCAGCGGGCCGTACCAGCCGAGCACCGCCCGCCGCACGGTCGCAAAGTCGCTGTCGAGAAAAATGGCGCCGATGACCGCCTCCAGCGCATCTTCCAGGATCGACGCGCGCTGTCGTCCGCCGGTTTGTTCTTCGCTCTGGCCCAGGCGCAACGCGGCATCGAGGGCCAGCTCCCGCGCCAGCAAGGTGAGGAAACGCCCCTGGGCCAGAATCGAGCGCCGTTTGCTGAGCAGGCCTTCGCGTTCCCCGGGATAGAGTTGGAAGAGAGCCTCGGTCAGAATGAACTGGAGGACGGAGTCGCCCAGAAACTCCAGCCGCTGATTGCCCGGGCGGGCTTCGGGGTGGTCCTGGATGTAGGAAAGGTGCGTCAACGCACACCCGAGCAGGGCCGGATCCCGGAACGTATGCCCCAGGCGCTCCTGCAGTTGAGCGAAAGAAGGCGGGCTGGTTTCAGGAAGATGCGCTGGCATAACGTTTGAGGCCGCGGTTGAAAACAAACACCGCCAGGGCCAGCCACCCGAGGCTGGCGGCGCCCAGCCAGAGGGCATAGACGGGCCGAAAACCATGGATCAGCGTGGTCGCCGGCACATTGCTCACGATGACCGCTGGAAGCAGGTAGACCATCAGGACGTTGGCCGCGCCATGGAAGGCCTCGCGGGGCAGACGCGAGAAGTCGGCGACGGTGAAATAGCTGCCTTCGATGCCCTCGGTCTTGATGATCCAGAAGGTCGTCGAAGTGGTGAGCAGGAACAGGCTGTAGTGGATGACCAGCCCGCACGCGATCAGCGCGAGGTAAAGCAGAATGCCGCTGACGCCGGGGTGTAGGCCGAGGCGGTAGGCGGCGTAATAGACAACCCCCGCGGCGACCACGGAGTTGGCCAGCCCGTCGGGATCAAGCTTGCGGGTGGATACCATGAAAAGCGGGTTGCCCGGCTGGGCGAGATAGAAGTCAAAAGTGCCCGTGCGGACGTTGCGTCCCATCTCGAACAGATTGCTCCAGAAGAACCCCATGAGCAGGCGCTGGAGCAGCATGGAGGTTCCCACCAGCAGCAACATTTCGTATTTGTTCCATCCCGCCACCGAGTTGGTATGCCGATAGATCACCTCGACCAACAACACGTTCACGCTCATCCAAGCGAGTTCGACCGCCGACCAGAGGAAAAAATCGAAACGGAACATCATCGTGCGGACCAGCGAGTACCGGACGCAGGCGAGCCAGATGCGGAAATATTGGCGAAGCTTCATGAAACCGGACAGCGGATACCGGAAACCGGAAAGAACTCTAGTGAAACGGACTGGTTTTGCGAGAGGGTTGATTTTGTGCTAAAGCAGATAGGCGCTCCATTCTCCATTCTCCATTCTCCATTCTCCATTCTCCATTCTCCATTCTCCATTCTCCTTGCTCCTGTCTCCTGTCTCCGGTCTCCGGTCTCCTTTCTCCGGACTCGGCTCATCCGCCCACGGCGGTATGCTTGCGCAGTCCCGATAGCCAGAGCAGCCGCGCCGCCATTCCGAACGCCAGCACCCACCCGGCCTGGACACCGAATCCGTGCAGCGCGGCGGTGAGGTCAATCCGGCCGGTCAGAATGCCGGCGGGAAAATACATCATGTAATAGAACGGCAGGCACTGCGCGGCGTGGAAGAGCGAGGGCGGCAGCAGGTCAAGCGGGAAGATCTGGCCGCTCAGCATCGTCTCCGCCGCAAACGAGAGGATCACAAAACCCTGGATCTCCAGGAACCAGAACGCCAGCAATCCGAACAGAAGGCGAGAGTGAACACGAACTGAACCAAGTACCGGCAACATAAAAATGGGAA
>CAVRNM010000144.1:0-11198 GCA_963722225.1 uncultured Verrucomicrobiae bacterium | reverse complement strand
AACCGCATCTTTCAAATGTTGGTCTTGTTGGGATTCATATTTCTATATCTCTGGCAGTTCTTCGGTAAAACGCTTACCTAGTGGCGTCCCTGTGGCGTTTGGAACGCTGCCACCCGCCACCGCCACCTGCTACAGCTGCCCCGTAATTGCGTCCCGGAAAAGTTGAACTCGTCCTGACCCCATGCAGCCGGTGAAACTGAATAGAAAAACATCCATACCAACCATAGCGCGCCGGACCGCGCCCCTCATGGATATTCCTCGACGAATCGCATCGGACATGAGCCGAATGCTCTCCATGGTATTTGCCGCTGGGTTTCTCATCGTCGCCGGTTGTCAATGCGTCTCACCAACACCGACCACTGCTCCCGAAGCGCAAGTCGTGTTCCTCAAGTTCAACTATGTTGAGGATCTAGACATGCTGGGGTCGTGGTCTAGTCTGATCGAATTCCAACCGCTCACCATCAGGTACTCTTCGCAGAAGATGGGTTCCGCTGCGCCCTACAGGACTGCTTCAGCACAGATCACAGAAAGAAAATGGAGGCGATTGGTTGACGAAGTCGAGTCCGTGCCCGCTGGCTACTGGGATAGGAAAATCGCCTACAACTCGGATCTTGGTGACGAACAAGTCGTCATCTTTCGGGCTCCGATTGTTCTCGTCGAAATCAGGTATGCGAATGGCAGGGTACGCCAGATCAAAACCGACGGACTTGATGATCGGCTGCATGGTCTTTTCGAGGAGGCAATAAAATGCCTTCCGCGAGCGTACCGTTTTAGTATCGAGAAAGCCAATTTTTCGGTCGACGCCAAAAACGCCGACGGCCCATTCATGTGGCGGGTCTTGGATGCACACTATGTAGGATCGCCCCGCTCTTCCCCGAATCACTAGGGGCGTCCCTCTCGCACCGACTGAGTGGAGCTGTTGCAGCTGTGGTCAACGCGTATTAGCAGCCCGCTTCCATGTCGTGAAGCACCTCAACGAAGCAGTCGACACGGTCCGCAAGCAGGAGCACGCCGAGCTCTCGGAGTCGTCGCACGACTGGTTGACGGGGCGAAAGTATCTGTTCCTGAAGAACCCCCACGACTGGAAAGCGGAAGAGAAGCAGTGCTTCAAAGAACTCCGGAAAAAGGACCTGAAAGTCACCAAGGCGTGGAGTGTGCGAGAGACCTTTCAAAGCTTCTGGTTGTTTGCCTCGAAGACCGCTGCCCGCGCGTTCTTCAGGCAGTGGCTGACCAAAGCGAAAGCGTGTAACCTGTCGCCGGTCACCAAAGTGGCGGTCATGTTCCAGCATCACCTGCCGGGATTGCTCAACTACATCACCCATCAAATCACCAACGCAGTCACCGAGGGCTTCAACTCGAAGATCCAGATGATCAAGTCGTGCGCACGGGGCTTCCGCTCCTTTTCCAATTACCGCATCGCGATCTTGTTTCACTGCGGAAAGCTTGCACTTCACCCACTATAAACGGCGAAGAACCTCAATTTTCAGCGTGGTTCATTATCGGTCCCTTCGGCGCGTGGCGGGTTTCTGATGTCCATGGCTGGGCGCGAAAATGATCGGGTGCGCTATCGTTAAAGGATTTGCCCCCGCCTTTTCGTGCCGCTAACGTGTTTCACTTGACACGCCCCAAATGCGTTTCCCCCGTCCATGAAACTGCCCCATCTTCTTCTCGGGAGTTTGCTCATAATTTTGACGACCGGCACGCTCGTCGCTGACTTCTTCGGAGGGGAGCAGATCCAGATGATGGACAAGCCCGCCGCCGATTTCGAGTTTACATCCTTCAACGGCGGTAGTGTCAGATCTGAGGAACTCAAGAACAAGGTCATCGTTTTGGACTTTTGGGACAGCCATTGCGGCCCCTGTCTCGCGGCCACGCCGGATCTCGAAAAGCTCCAGCGCAAATTTGCGAATCGGCCCGAGGTTAAAATCCTCTGCGTGGATGTGGGTTGGACTCCCTTGGAAAAAGAAAAGGAATTCGTTCAAAAGAAGGGGTACACGCTTGATTTTGTCTATGACGAGAAGGGTCGGAATGAGAGTGCGCTGGGATTCGGAGGCGCGGGATTCTTGATCGTCATCGATCGGAGATTCCACATCCGCATGGAGCACATCGGCCACAGCCATTTCGAGGATTTTGTCAGCTCACTGTCTAAGAATATCGAACAACTCCTGTCCGAACGCTGATCGGCCGCAGCCTTTCTGCAAATTGCATTAGCGGGTCGGACTGCCGCGGGGATACGGGAGTTCACTCGTTCATCAGCAATACCCGTGATACGACGGGAAGTTCGCGCCCGGATCAGATAGGTGTACCCGCATGCGCTGCGTATCCGTCCGTCCCGCTTCGCTCCCGTCTCGATTAGTTCCGTCGTAATGCTCGCCATTGCGACAGATTACCCTGTCGCATGGCTCATGTATAGGAGGTCGCCGGACGGACGGATACAACCCTGCTAGCCCGCAGCGTTTCATGGCGGTAGCTTTGCCTGAACGTTACTGCCCCCAATCTCGACAGGTCAATTCGCCCACGAATAACCTGCCGTGGTTTAGCCGCAACCGAATGGGATCATGAGATTTCGCCCACGAATCGACACGAATCTGCACGAATGACCGAAGGCGGAAATTCGTGTTCATTGGTGTGCATTCGTGGGTAACAATCGGATCCGTCAACGACAAGCACCAGATGTATAAGACCTGAACGTATCAGCACGGATTGGCAGCGGTGCATCAAACTATAACGACAGTCTGCCAATCCGTTTTATCAATCGCATTCTCCAAGCTGATTAAGACGCCCTGACGACGCCCAGCGGGCGGTACCGATCAGCACCAGCGCGAGAAGGAACCACCAGCTCGGGGCGCCACCGCCTCCACCACCACCGGAGCTGTCGCTGCTGCCAGTCGAGACATTGCTGAGCTGCGAAGTCACCGTGTTGACCGCCAGCGTCGCCGGGTTGCTGGTCACACTGCCAACGGCATTGGTGACCGTGACCGTGTAGCTCCCGGCATTACCTGACTGGGCGCTCGCCAGGCTGTAGGAACTGGCCGTGGCCCCGCTGATCGCCGCGCCATTGAAATACCATTGGTAGGTCAGCGCCGGATGGCCCGTGGCCGTGACCGAGAACAGGGCGCTGCTGCCAGTCGGGACCGTCTGGCTCTGCGGCTGCGCCTGGATGGCAGGAGCCGCCGCCAGCAAGCCCAGACGGATCGTGTCGTTGTCGGTGTCGGCGATGTAGAGATTGCCGCTGCTGTCCACCGCAATGCCCGCGGGCGCAAAGAACAGGGCCGCCGATCCAGCGCCGTCAGCGCTGCCGCTGGTCCCCGCCAGGCCGGCGAGCGTGCTCACCTGTCCGGTGACCGGGACCAGCATCCGGATCGTGAAGTTGTCCGTGTCGGCCACATAGACATTGCCCGAGAGGTCGACCGCCACGGCGGAGGGTGAATTGAAGCGGGCCGCGCTGCCCGTGCCGTCCGCGGCGCCGGAATTGCCCGCCAGGCCCGCGAGGGTGCTGACCTGGCCCGAGGGCAGGATCTCCCGGATCGTGTCGTTGTCCGCGTCCGCCACATAGAGGTTGCCCGCCGTGTCGACCGCCACATCCAAAGGAGCGTTGAACCGGGCCGCGCTGCCCAGCCCATCGGCACTGCCGGAGCTCCCCGCCAGACCGGCGATGGTCGTCACCCCGCCGGTCGTCAGCACCACCTTGCGAATGGTGTCATTGTTGGTGTCGGCCACGTAGAGAATGCCCGCGCTGTCGATCGCCAGGCCCTGCGGCCCGTTGAACAGGGCGGCGGCGCCCGTGCCGTCCATGCTGCCGCTGCTGCCGGGCGTTCCGGCCAGCGTGCTCACCACGCCCGACGGAGTCACCTCGCGCACGGTGTTGTTCAACGTGTCCGCCACATACACATTGCCGGAACCGTCGACCGCCACGCCCGAGGGACTGTTGAAGCGCGCTGCGCTGCCCGTGCCGTCCGCACTGCCCGAGACCCCGGCCAAGCCGGCCAGCGTGTTCACCGCGCCAGTGGCCGCGACGATCTCGCGGATCGTATGGTTGTCGGTGTCCGCGATATAAAGATTGCCAGCGTTGTCCGCTGCCACACCGGCGGGGTAATAGAAGCGCGCCCCGCTGCCCGTGCCGTCCGCGCTGCCATAAGTGAGGGCTTGCCCTGCCAGCGTGCTTACCGTCAGCGGTTCCGTGATGACAGTCGTCGACCCGCCGCCTTGGTTCGTAGAGCTCTTGACGGTCAGCATCGCGCCACTGCTCGTCGCCGAGCCAGCCGAATTGGTCGCCACCATCGTGTAGGTGCCGGCATTGCCCGTCGCCACGCTCGCGATCGTGTACGAGGCGCTCGTGGCGCCAGAGATGTTCGCGCCGTTCTTCTGCCACTGATAGGTCGGCGTCGGCGTGCCGTTCGCCGCTGCTGTGAAGGTAACTGAGGCCCCGACGCTAACCGTCTGGCTCGCCGGTTGCGTCGTAATGGTTGGGGCAACGGTGACCGCATTGACCGTCAGCACTGCGCCACTGCTCGTCGCCGAGCCAGCCGAATTGGTCGCCACCATCGTGTAGGTGCCGGCATTGCCCGTCGCCACGCTCGCGATCGTGTACGAGGCGCTCGTGGCGCCAGAGATGTTCGCGCCGTTCTTCTGCCACTGATAGGTCGGCGTCGGCGTGCCGTTCGCCGCTGCTGTGAAGGTAACTGAGGCCCCGACGCTAACCGTCTGGCTCGCCGGTTGCGTCGTAATTGTTGGGGCAACGGTGACCGCATTGACCGTCAGCACTGCGCCGCTGCTCGTCGCCGAGCCAGCCGAATTGGTCGCCACCATCGTATAGGTGCCCGCATTGCCCGTCGCCACGCTCGCGATCGTGTACGAGGCGCTGGTCGCCCCGGAGATGTTCGCGCCGTTGTATTGCCACTGATAAGTCGGCGTGGGCGTGCCGCTCGCCGCCGCAGTGAAAGTGACCGAAGCGCCAGTCAACACTGTCTGGCTCACCGGCTGCGTTGTGATCGCCGGGGCCACGGCGGCGGGGTTTACTGTGAGCGTCGCCGTATCAGAAGTGGTGCTGCCGGCCGAATTTGAAACGATCGCGTAATAGTTTCCAGCATCCGTCGTCTGCACACTACTGATCGTGTACGTCGCCGCTGTAGCACCGGCAATGACCGCGCTGTTCTTGTACCATTGGTACGTAAACGGCGATGTGCCGGCAGCCGTGACCGAGAAAGTTACGGATTGGCCCACCACCACCGTCCCGAAGAACCCAGAGCGGAATTGGCGCCGAAGAGCACGGAAATCATCAAGGTCAGTGCTTCAAACGCTCGACGAGTGAGAGGTAAATGTATGTTCACAGAGTTTCGGGATTGATACCCGAAATGCTGTACAGTTCCTCAGAAAATGTAATCCTATCTTGTTCATATTCAATTTCTTACATTTCCTTTATAAAACCATGGTAAAACCCGGTTAATCAATGCGTCGATGGAGCCTCAGAATCAGTGCTATTGCAATTAATAGGACCTCGCGCACTCCGCTCGGCGCTGACCAGCATCCCCGCCCGCTTTTTCGACTTGGAGCGCCAGACGCCGATGTTTCTGCCTATGATTTGCGCGATTGGGTGCCGCCCGATCATATCGTGCACTTCATCCTCGATGCCGTGGACAGGTGCCCATCACCGACTTTCGGGTCAACGAGCGCGGGAGCGGCACCGAGCAATACCAGGCCAAGCAAGCTAGGCGCAGCACGAGGCGGGGAAAAACCCCGGGGCCCGGAACCGACGCCGCCGAACGCCGGATTTGCACCCGACCTCACGCGTCACAAATCCGTTTTCCAGGTTTACGCACTGCTACGCACACGTCCGTACCAAATGGCGCCAGCCATTTGAATAGCAGCCAGGAGGACGAAATCCGACAGCAAGCTGCTGGATCTGGAGAACCTCTCCCGGCACCACAACGATGTCAGAAGGCTTCAAATAGAACGGCTCGTTATCTTTTCCCTCGAGCACAAGCTTGAGATTCAACGTGTAATTCGTCGTCTTGCCGTCCGCACCCTGCCGTATAACGACGACCGCCTTGATGTTGGCCTTGGCGTTGTCGAAACCGCCGGCCTCCATGATGGCCTGGAGTGCCGAGATCGGCCGGTCGAGAAAGAATCTTACCGGGATGCAACACGGCTCCGGTCACAAAAACGGCGAAGGTCGATGACACCACCGTCACGTTGACTTCCTTCGACTGGAGTTGGGGAGAATAGAGTCTCACCAATTCCCTTTCCAGGTCGGCCGGTTTAAATCCCGTCACCTTCATCTCTCCAATAATCGGCAACGTGATTCTGCCATCCCGTCTCACTGGTTGCGTCGTATCCAGGTTCGGCGCGCCAGGAAAAGAGACTTTCAAGGAGTCTCCCTCTCGGATGGTGAGTTCCTCCGTTTGCGCGGCGGCAGCCGCGAGGACCGAGGTCTGAGCCGGACGCGCTGTTGAACCAAGACTGGAATCACATCCCGTCAACGCCAGCACCAGTCCGACCGCCGAAAAGAGCGCAAGAGGAAGAGGCCGCTGGCAGCGGTTAAACCGATGATGATCTTGCGAAGAACTTGCAGTTATGATTGCCGGGGACGAGATGGTTGTCATTTGGTTCGCGACTTCGATCGCTATCTGTTGCTGCCTACCATGATGCACGGCTCGCTTTGCCAGTCAATCTTCTGCATCGCGCGGCCTACTTCACGGGCGCATTTCCTTTCCCGATTGTCGGTAATGCAGGCAGCAAGCCTGCGCCATCGGCGATGAACGAGTTGTCGCGTTTCGTAGCGCAGGCTTCCAGCCTGCAGCTGATGCAGCCAGGGAGGGCTGCGCTACGATCGGAATCACCGACATTCAGGAGATGCGCCCCTACTTCACTGCAGCGTCCCTGGTCTGGCTTTGTGCCTTGATATCGAGAGAAATAAAATCAGCCAAGTTGGTCGTCTGCATTGATCCCCATCCGCTCGCGGCAGAACCGGGCCAATTCGTCGGCCAGGGATGCGCGGAAGACATGCGGCTCCCTTGCCGGCTGCAGATCGATTTCTGCGCAATGGAGCGCCTGGCGCGGCAATGGGAGCAACGTCGCGTGACGCTCAGTCCATCCATGCTGGGCGAACTCAAGATATAGCCTCTCGTCCGGTCCATAGAGTTTGTCGCCCACGACCGGACATCCGAGCCAAAGGGCATGGGCGCGGATCTGGTGTTTGCGACCGGTCTCCAGTCGGACGCGCGCCAGGGTGAACCCACCAGCGCTCGCGACTGGGACAAAATGTGTCACGGCGGTCTGCGCGCCGGGGGTTCCAGCCGCCACGACTTTCGATCGAATTGTCACGCAACTGTCCGGGTCGGGCCCGAGCGGTTGGTCAACGGTCACGGGCTGGGCAAGTTCGCCGGTGAGAATGGCCAGGTAGGCTTTGCCAATAAGCCGCTGCTGCGTGGCCTTTTGGAGCTTGCTTGCCGTGGCGCTGTCCTTCGCCATCACCACCACCCCGCTGGTTTCCCGGTCGAGTCGAAAAACCAGATGCACCGTCGGCCGTCCGAGATACTCGCGCGCCGCACCAACCAGACTGGACCAAGGCCCGTTTTTCGAAGGATGGCAGACGATCAACCCAGGTTTATTGACGACGAGCAGACGCTCGTCCTCATGGATGATCCAGCCGGGAAAATCCCCGGGCGTGATCAGCGGCGCCTCCGCTCCGATTTGCACGCTCATCGTTTTCGGTTCCAGCCCTGGGCGTTGGCATGATTCGCGCCCCGCCAGGCGCAGGCAAAACCGATGCTTACCCAGCAGAGCTTCCGCTCGCCTCAATTCTAATAACATTGGCTCCTCCGCACCCCGAAGATGTCAGAACGCATCCAGCCCAATGGCTGGCCCACCTTAAGCTTTGCTAAAGACATGCGCACAATGCGCCGACTGATGTTGATAAAGCAAGGCATCGGATGCAGATTCCAGCGTCGTGCAATGAATGAATTTCCCACACAGGGAGATCTCCCGGTTGAGGCGGAGGAGGACCCGGGATGGCATAGTTGGATGGCCGACGCGAGAAATCCCTTTGGCGTGATGTCGTTATTTGTCAACCAACCCGAAAGGAACCCACAATGATGAACAGCTCAGCCCATAGTCACGAAGTGATCGTCTCTGGCATCCATCTCGACCTGACTCCTTCGCTCAAATTCTACGTGAACGAGAAAGTCGGGCGGCTGTGGCGTCATGAGGAACGGATCGTTCGGATCAGGGTTGAACTGGAGTATGACGGGAAGAACGACGTCGCCCACCCCTTTGTCGCCAAAGGGCATGTCATCATTCACGGCCCCGACATGAATTGCAGCGTCGCCTCGGACGACTGCCACAAATCGGTCGATCTCCTGGTTGACCGGCTGGACCGCATGTTGCGGAGGCGTTCCCGGCTGTTCAAAGTCAAACGCAATCACCCCCACGCAGTGGAACTCGCCACTCTTCTGCCCAAGACTGCCTAATCAGCCTTTGCCCCCGCGCCCGGCTTGCCAGGCAGGGCGCAATTGGGGGCCCAGGCGTGGGCTGCTGACGAAGCCTTTCCCCTTCGAAGGCCCAAACACGAAGAAGCGTTTTTTCGGCGATGAGGTAGAACTTGTAGCCGGGGTCGCCGACCCTGAGCCGTTTCGACAAGCTCAAGGCCCCGAGCATGTCGAGGGGCTTGTCGAATGGGCCGACCCCGGCAGCCGACCTCAGCGAGACCTGCAACGAATCATCGCAAAGCGCCGGGCACAGGTGATTCTGCTGTGTTGCGTCCAGGCTCAGCCGCACGGCGGCGGCTTGATTTTTCCGAATCGTTTTGCTTGCGTGACGCCTCGCCTCGTCATTGGGGGTGTCACGCTGGTTGGAGGGCGATGCCATTCATTGGGATCGCCACGGCAACCAGGCCGACTCCGCATTGACGCCGGACCGCCGGTCGAGAATCTGACGTCTCGTCTTCCCTCTTTCTGTCTGCCATGTTCATTTTTCTCCCATGTCCACGCCGCAAAAATTCGAATTCCAAACCGAGATCCGCCAGTTGCTCGATATCGTCATCCACTCGCTGTACACGGAGAAGGAAATCTTCGTGCGCGAGCTGGTCTCCAACGCGTCTGATGCGCTCGAAAAGCTGCGCCATCTGCAGCTGGTGGAGAAGGAGATTTTCGACGACCGCCTGCCGAGCGAGATCAACATCACGACGGATGACAAGGCGAGGACCTTCACCATCCAAGACTTCGGCATCGGCATGACGCGCGCCGAGCTGATCGAGAATCTCGGCACCATCGCCCACTCGGGCTCCAAGGCGTTTCTTAAGGCTTTGAGCGAAGGCGAAGCCAAGAACACCAGCCTGATCGGCCAGTTTGGCGTCGGCTTCTACAGTGCGTTCATGGTGGCGAAACGCGTGCAGGTTTACTCCCATTCGTGGCGGACCGCCGAGCCCGGCCACGTCTGGCAATCCGACGGTTCCGGCGAATACACGATCGAGGAAGCCGAAGGGCAGCGGCGGGGCTGCAAGATCGTCGTCGAGCTCAAGGACGAATGCACCGAGTTCAGCCTGGCTTCGAAGATTGAGGACATCCTCAAACGCTATTCCTCGTTCGTGCCGTTTCCGGTCAACCTCAACGGCAAGCGCGTCAACACGGTCCAGGCGCTCTGGCTGCGCGGCAAGAGCGAGATCAAGGACGAGGAGTACACCGAGTTCTACAAGTTCCAGGCCAATGCCTTCGACACACCCCGGCTGCGCCTGCACTTCAGCGCCGACGCCCCCCTGGCCATCAATGCGCTGCTGTTTGTGCCGGAGGACAATCCGGAGCGTTTCGGTCTCGTGCGGAGCGAGCCGGAGGTGGCGCTGTATTGCCGCAAGATCCTGATCGATGCGCGGCCCAAGGATCTGCTGCCCGAATGGCTGCGGTTTCTCCGGGGCGTGGTCGACAGCGAGGATCTGCCCCTGAACATCTCGCGCGAGACCACCCAGGACCGCGCCCTCATTGCGAAACTCAGCCGCGTGCTCACGCGACGCTTCATCAAGTTTCTCGAGGAAGAGGCCACGGTCCACGCGGACAGCTACAAGGAGTTCCAACATGCGGGCGATGCGGGCCACATAGGCGGCGCGGATGTCATCGGCATTTTTCCCCTTGCGAAAATATCACTCGTGCTCTGGCAGGCCGAGGCCGCCTTGGCTAAAGCCCGCGATCATCTTCGTGGTGTCCTTGTCGTCGATCTCCACGTCGAAGTGGAAGCCGACGTTCAATCCCAGGGCCTGCAAGCGGGCGATGACCGCAACCAGTTCCTTGGGGCACGGCGATCGCCTCAATGTTGCGCACAAATATGGCGACAGCGGCTGCAATCCCTGGCGGTCGATCGCGGCCTCGTCCATGCCGGATGCGTAGAAGTCGCCGACGTGCTGCACCACGCTCCCTTTTGGTCCGCCGCTCCGGGCCGAGCTTATCCAGGATTTCCTTGAGAATGGCGAAGTTGCGTTCGTTGATTTCCTGGTTCACGCCATAGGCGGAGCATTCACCGGGGATTCGCACTTTGTCGAAGGTGCCGTTGGCGTAGGCGTAGAAATCTTTCTGCATGGCGAGACGCTTAGGTCCATGTACGACCTGTCCAGGCCGCTGATCGGCTTGACGGCGGGCTGCCCGTGGCCGGCTGTTTTATTGTCTGCTTGAATCTCGCCCTTTGCCGCCATTTTTTCCGCTTGGGTCGCCGCCACAGCAACGATCAAGACCACCGCCGCCATATTGAGCCACGAACCGCTTTGACATGCCGATCTCCTTGTGTGAGTTGACAGTAACTGTTCACGAGGCGGGAGGGGACTGTGCTCCCTCTTTTCCCCAGGATACCACAGGTCGTCTCTATTTTTATCAAAACGTCCCCCTTGTGTTCTTATGCACAGGCTGGTCTTGTCGCCGCCGGTACTCAGACCTGCCGCAGAGACGCGGAGACGCGAGTAGGAGCCTGCCCCTCGACCCGGCCGCCGCCAAGGCGACAATGGGCTGGTAGCAAAACGAATGCGATCAAAACAACGGAGGTGCTCCATGAAACGCTTGCCTCGGCGCCAAGACGCTGATCTATCCCACGCCAACCTGGATCGTCGGCTCCTACGACAAGCAGGGCAAAGCCAACGGCATGACCGCCGCCTGGGGAGGCGATCTGCTGCTCTGATCCGCCTTGCCTGGCCGTCTCGCTGCGAAAGGCCACCTACACGCACG
>CAVRNM010000143.1:0-17538 GCA_963722225.1 uncultured Verrucomicrobiae bacterium | reverse complement strand
TCAATCGGATGGTTGTTGTTGATGCCGACGTAGAGGACGACAAAGAGCATCGCCAGAAAGACGATCGCCCGGAAGAGCGTTTTCATCGGGGGCAGCGTTGAGCCATCGAGGAGGAAGCTCAAGACTTTGGTGGCGGCGCTGCACAGCGGAGGCGCATCTCCCGATTGACGGTGATGCAGGCTGGGAAGCCTGCGCTACTTTCCGCGAGCCGCCCAAGCCACCGTCAATCGGGAGATGTGCCTGCACGGCGGGGTTGACATCGTTCGCGAGCCGGCAAATGGAAGGAGCTTGATCCTCAATCATCCTGAACCCTTGGAGAACACCATGCCATACCATCGTTCCATCCTCGCCTTCGTTCTCGCGGCCGCCCTCGCGGCCCCGCTCGCCCTCTGCGCCGAGGGCACCCATGTGAAAGGTCCTGGCCCGGCACACCTCTCCGGGGGCGAAAAGGTCGACGTCACGAATTATCTGGTGCCCGGGAAGACCACCATCGTCGATTTCTTCAGCGAGTATTGCCCGCCGTGCCGCGCGATCGCGCCCAAGCTGGAAAAGCTGCACCAGACCCGTGACGACATCGCGGTCGTCAAGGTCGACATCAACCGGCCGGGAGTGAAGGGCATCGATTGGCATTCCCCGGTGGCCCAGCAATACCAGTTGCATTCGATCCCCCACTTCCAAATCTACGGTCCGGACGGGAAGCTCCAGGCGGAAGGCGACGCGGCCTACGAGCAGGTGAGCAGGTGGGTGGAATAGGGAATTGGGCGGCGACAGCGCGCCGCCCTCCAGATCCAGGCGGATCTTGGGCAGCGTCCAGCCGGGCGGGCAGTCAGGTCGCTGCGGGGGAACCCCCGGACGGGGAGCCGGGCAGGATAAATGGGGCAAATACCGCCACCTGCGCGGCGGGAAAACTGCCGTGGATGTGCACGCCGTCGTCGCGCATATCCTGGGCGTGGACCTGCCCGATCTCGTGCAGCCGGGCGATGATGTCGTAACGATCGTGCGGCACGAGCAGCTCGGTCGCGGCGGCTTCGCGGGCGATCCGGGCGGCGCAATGCTCCAGGAGCCGGTCCAGCCCCGCGCCGGTCTTCGCGCTGACGAACAGCGCGCCGGGCGCGAGGACGCGCGCCGTCTCAATCGCGGCGGGGGCGGCAATGTCGGTCTTGTTGAACACGTCGATGATCGTCTTCCGGTCGGCGCCCAGTTCGGCGAGCACGCCGAGCGTGGTGGCATGATGGCGCGCCACGTTCGGATCCGTGACATCGAGGACATGGATCAGGAAATCCGCGACGACCACCTCCTCAAGGGTGGCCTTGAACGCGTCGACCAAATCGTGCGGCAGCCGCCGGATGAAGCCGACGGTGTCGGTGATCAGCAGCTTCTGGTTGTTGGGCAGGGCGAGCTGGCGCGTCGTCGGATCGAGCGTGGCAAACAGCTTGTTCTCGACGAGCACCCGCGCGCCCGTGAGGCGGTTGAGGAGGCAGGACTTGCCGGCGTTGGTGTAGCCGACGATCGCGCACGTGGGCACGGGCACGCGCAGGCGGCGCTGGCGCTGCACGCCCCGCTGCTGGCGGACGTCGGTCAGCAAGGTGCGCAGATGGGCGATGCGATCGCGCACGGTGCGCCGGTCCTGCTCCAGCTGCGTCTCGCCTTCGCCGCCAAGGGAACCCCGGCCGCGCTGGCGGGAGAGGTGCGTCCACGCCCGCTTCAGGCGGGGCAGATAATACTCCTGGCGTGCCAGTTCCACCTGGAGCATGGCCTCGCGGGTGTGCGCCCGGTCGGCGAAGACCTCGAGGATCACCTCCTGCCGGTCGATCACCGCCAGGCCGGATTCCGTCTCCCAATTGCGCTGCTGGGCCGGCGACAGCGCCTCGTCGATGATGATCACGTCGGCGCCGCCCGCCTTGGCCTGCTCGATCAGTTCGCCGACCTTGCCGCGTCCCAGGAGAAAGGTGGAGGAGGGTGACCGGAGGTTGACGAGCACGCTGCCGGTGATGACCAGGTGAAGGTTTTCCACGAGTTCCCGCAGCTCCGCGAGCAACTCGGCGCCTTCCCCCGGCGGCAGGTGCGCGGTTTGCACGCCGACGAGGAACGCCCGGAGGATGCGTTTATTCTTGTCGAACAGCTCGGCCATGAGGATCCATAGTGCGGCGGGATGCCCCCAGAGGCGAGCGGCAAACGTCCGGAGGGCGCCGAGCCTTTTTTTGGCGAGGGGACTTTAATGATGGCATCGCGCGACCAGCCAAAATAATGATACGACCGTATCACGGATCTGGCAGAGGGCTGGAGTGCCAAAACAAAAGACCGTCCGGAAGAGGCCCCGGTAATTTTAGTTTTCTTGTCCCGCTCCGCTCCTTACAGATTCCCCCATGAGAATTCCCGCTCTCCTCCTGCTTGCCACCACCATCGTTGTGACCACACCGGTGCCGTCGTCCGGGGCGCCCGAAATCCTGCCGGACGGACGCGTGACCTTCCGATTGCACGCTCCCGACGCCAGGGCGGTCGCCTTGCACTTCGAGTCCGACGCGCCCGTCCCGATGACCAAGGATGCGCAGGGCGTCTGGTCGGCCACGACGGCCGCGCTGTCGCCCGACATCTACAGCTACAGTTTCATCGTCGACGGCGTTCCGGTCCTCGACCCCGCCAACCCGAAGATGAAATACAACCTGTTGTCCAGCCAGAGCGAGCTGCACGTGCCCGGGCCGGCCGCGCTGCCGTGGGAGGTGAACGAGGTGCCGCACGGCGTGATCCACCGGCATTTCTACAAGTCGGCCATCGTCGGTGACCAGCGCGATTTCCTCGTCTACACCCCGCCCAGCTATGATCCCGCGGCGAAAACGCCTTATCCGACGCTGTATTTGCTTCATGGATTCAGCGATGATGCCACCGCGTGGTCCACGGTCGGACGGGCCAACGTGATTCTCGACAACCTCATCGCCCGTGGTGAAGCGAAGCCCATGCTGGTGGTGATGCCCCTCGGTTATGGCGTGTGGGATATTCTGACCGGCGCCGATCATGGTCCGCGCCGGCCGGAGGGGCGGGACGAGAATGCGCGGAAGTTCGGCGACACGCTGCTGCGCGAGGTGATTCCGCAGGTTGAGCAATGGTACCGGGTGTCCCCCGACCGCGAGGACCGTGCCATCGCCGGCCTGTCGATGGGCGGCTCCGAGTCGCTGATGATCGGGCTCGGTCATCTCGACCGTTTTGCCTGGATCGGCGCGTTCAGCGGGGGCCGCTCCCATCCGGATCTCGCGGGAATGGGGAAGGACGTGAATTCACAGCTGCGTCTGCTCTGGATCGCCTGCGGCCAGGACGATGGCCTGTTTGCACCGAACAAGAAACTTCACGAGTCGCTCGCCGCCCAGGGCGTCAATCATGTGTGGCACCCGACGCCGGGCATCCACAATTTCCCTGTCTGGCGCCGCAACCTGGCGGACTTTGTCCCGCTGCTGTTCCGCCCGTAGCCGGAATCATGCAGCCGAGGTGATTCTCTCTCGTAGTTCGACGCACCGTTCGGTGGGGCGTTGTAGGGCGGGATCGCCGCACCCCGCCACTCTCGGCAAATCGGCGGGATGGCGGATGTCGCGCCTTGTGGCGCTCGGTACGGCGATCCCGCCCCACATTCAACTGCCTAGGTTCGGCTTAGCCCGGATGGGAGCCCCGCCAAGTCGACCTGGTTGATCCGCCTCAACCGCCGGGTGGCCGAATCTTGGGCTCCGGGGGAGGCGACGGCGGAGTCAGGCCGGCAGATTCCCGTCGGCGACGATCTGTTCGATCATCCGGGCGGCGTAATCCCACAGCGCGGCCGAGCCCTCGGCGATATAGGAATTGCGGGCGATCACGCGGTCCCGCGTGATGCCATGCTTCCGCCAGGCGGCGCCCTCGGTCCGGCAGTTCAGCAGCATGGGTTGAAAGCGGTCGACGGCGGCGGCGAACCTTGCCTCCGGGGTCTGGCGCGCCTCGAATTCGTCCCAAAGGGCGCGAAATTGGAGGGCCTGGTCGGCCGGCAGCAGGCTGAAGATCCGGTCCGCCGCCACGGCCTCGCGGTCGTGCTGGCCGGCCATCGCCTGGGTGTCGTAAGCGAATGTATCGCCGGCGTCGATCTCCACCAGGTCGTGAAGGATGAGCATCTTGAGCACACGCAGCACATCGAGTTGGGGCCAGTTTGCGTGCTCCGCGAGCGTGATGACGATGAGGCAGAGGTGCCACGAATGCTCGGCGTCGTTCTCGGCGCGCCGGCTGTTGATCAACACCGTTTGGCGGAAGATCTCCTTCAGGCGGTCGACTTCGATGATGAAGCGGATTTGCTGCGCCAGGCGCTCGGGGGCGGTTTCCATGGTCAAGGAGTTTGACCAGGGACCCGGCAGGTCAAACCCGAATCGGTTCAACCGAACGTCGGATGGCCGGCTGTACGGGACCGGCCGGCTGCGTTGACCGGCGTCTTGCCATCATCTCGCCCAGCCAGGCGACCGGAAACAGGAACTCGACCATGGCGATGGCCGTCATCGTGCGACCGGCAAAAGTGGCAAACAGCTGCGGTTGCGTCAGGACAAAGAGGCAGACGGTGGCCTGCGCGGTAAACACGATCAGCGAATGCCGGCCGAGAAACGCCAGCGGTCGGAAGTTCGCGAATCGGGGTCGGCGCACGGCAACCGCCGCGATCAAATAGGCGAGCACAATGAAGTTCACGAGGCGGAGCGGGGCGAGGTGGGTCTTGTCCGCCCAGGACCAGATCAGGCCCATTGATAGGCCGGTGGGAACGTGCTGGTATTTGATCAAGAACCATAAAGGCGCCGCCACGAGCAGGCAGAACAACAGCATGGCGGGCCGGAAGGACAGCAACGACTTGGACGATTTCGCCCAATGGAATCCGAAGAACGCGCCGGACACGAAGAGGAACTGCCAGGCCAGCAGGTCGAAGGCACCCAGGTTGACGGGCAGAAAGGCCTGCAGCGAGCGTTCCAGCTGATCGCGCAGGCCAAATTGAGAAAGCAACCAGAGTCCACCGCTCACGGCGAACAGCCGTCCCCAATGTCCCTTTTGCAGGGCGGCCAGAATCAGGGGAAGGGCCAGCATGAATCCGCAATACATCGGCAGGATGTCGAGCAGACCCGGCTGGAAAACCAACGATGAGCCCAGCATTAGGGCGGTGACCGGTTCCTGGAAGAAAAGCGCTGGCGAGGTGGAGGATTCAACCTGGGTGAAAAGCGTCAACAAGTGGAGACCGATGAAGGCGGTGAAAAAGCTGAACAGATGAAAGGTGTAGATCTCCCGGGCCCGCCGCCGCGCTTTTTGCCGCAGCTCCGCGGGCGACGAACTGGCCGAGCGGCGGGTGTAAACCAATCCGGCGACGATACCGGACAGGAAGACAAACCCCTCGGCGGTGGAAACGAAGCCGAAAACATAGTCAGTGAGGACGCGCAGTTCGGTGTCGAGGTGATTGATCGTTATGGCCACCAGCATGAACCCGCGCAGCGTATCGAGCCGAAGGTCGCGGCCCGCCAGGCCTGCCCGCGCGAGCAAAACCGGTTGCCCGGATCGCTCTTCCTCGGGCGGCGGGCGGACGGCGGGTGCTGAAAGGCTGGGAGCGGGCATAAGTTCTAGTCAGGATGCAGAGGAAGTGGTTCCGTCGATCGGCGCCGGCCGCAGCGCTTGCGGAGGATGATGCAGGATTCGGGCCAGCCTGCTGGCGCAAAATGGTGCGAGCAGCCGGTCCGCCGCGGCTTGGGGCGATGGTAGAAGCTCGGCTGCCTGCAGATCAATTGGTCGCCGCGCCAAAACTAATGGCCACGGCCGGGGCCCAGTTGGTTATCTCCAGTGTTGCCTTCGTGGGCCGGGGACTTTTGGGTCACGGTTCGCCCATGAAAGTTCTCGTGGCTGACAAAATCTCGCCCAAAGGGGTGCAATTGCTTCGCAACCAGCCTGGTTTCGAGGTCATTGAAGCCTACAATTCGCCCCGGGAGAAACTCCTGGAGCTGGTCAAGGACGTCCATGCCATCGCCGTTCGCAGTGAGACGAAGATTACCGCCGAGATCATCGCTGGCGCGCCGAAGCTGCAGGTGGTTGGCCGGGCGGGGGTCGGAGTCGACAACGTCGACGTCGAGGCGGCCACCGAGCGCGGGGTGGTGGTGATGAACACGCCGTCGGGCAATACCATCGCCACGGCGGAGCTCACGTTCACGCACATGCTGTGCGGCGCGCGGCCGGTGCCCCAGGCGGCGGCGTCGATGCGCGAGGGCAAGTGGGACCGCAAGAGCTTTTCGGGAATCGAGCTGTACAAAAAGGTCCTGGGCGTGGTCGGGCTCGGCCGCATCGGTGGCGAGGTGGCCCGTCGGGCCCAGGCCTTTGGCATGCGCGTGCTCGCCTATGATCCCTATCTGGCGCCCAGCCGGGCCAAGGCCATGCAGGTCGAGCAGGTGGACCTCGACACGCTCCTGCAGGAATCGGACTACATCACCGTCCACATGCCGCTGACCGAGCAGACCCGCTACATGATTGATGAAGTGGCGCTGGCCAAGACCAGGAAAGGCGTGCGCCTGTTCAACTGCGCCCGCGGCGGAATCATCAAGGAGTCCGCGTTGATCGCGGCGATCAGGCAGGGGCACGTCGCCGCGGCGGGCCTGGACGTTTACGAGGACGAACCGTTGCCGGCGGACCACGAATTGCGGAAGCTCCCCAATGTCGTCCTCACTCCGCATCTGGGGGCGTCGACGGTGGAGGCCCAGGAAAGCGTCGGCATTGAAATCGCCGAGGCGATCGCGGACGCGTTGCGGGGAGGGGTGATTCGCAACGCGGTCAACGTTCCTTCGATCGACGCCGCCACCCTCAAGGTGCTCGGGCCTTATCTCGATCTGGGGGCCAAGCTCGGCACCCTGGTCCAGCAGATTGCGCCGCCGCAGGTGGACAAGCTGCGCATCACGTATTGGGGCCGGATCGTCGACCTCGATGCCAACGCCGTGACCCGGAGCATCCAGCGCGGCTATTTGCGCCGCATCGGCGGCGAGGAGGTGAATTTTGTCAACGCGCCGGTGCTGTTGCAGCGTCTCGGCGTGCATGTGGAGGTTACCAAGTCGGCGGCCGAATCCGACTACACCGAGCTCATCCAGGTGCAGGCTGAGGATGCGGCCGGCCGGCTGTATTCGGCCGAAGGCACGTTGATGGGCAAGGGCAGCCAGCCGCGCATCATCGCCATCAACGGGCGGGACGTCGAGGTGGCCGCGGAGGGCAAGCTGCTGGTCCTGGAAAACGTGGACGTTCCCGGCATGGTCGGCACGGTCGGCACTATTCTGGGCAAGGACGGCGTCAACATCGCCGACATGTCGTTGAGCCGGCTCGCACCGGGCGACACGGCCTACATGGTGGTGCGCGTCGACAACGAGCCGAGCCCGGCCGCCCGGCAGGAAATCAAATCCAATCCCGCCATCAAGATGGCCAAGTTTGTGCAGCTTTAAGCCGGATCCATCGAGCCGAAGATCGAAAGCCGAATGTCGAGTGTCATCCTCCTCCCGTTCCTGATCGCCGCTCTCATGGGCTATCTTCTGGGCGCGCTGCCGTTCGGCTACTTGGTCGCCCGGGCGCATGGCGTGGACATTTTCAAGGCTGGCAGCGGCAATCCGGGTGCCACCAACGTGAAGCGCGTGCTCGGATCGAAAGCCGGCAACATCGTCTATGTCTTCGATGCCCTCAAGGGCGTGGTGGCGGCGGGCTGGCCGCTGGTCTGGTGCCTCGCCCTGCGCCCGTCCGATCATCTCTGTGGCAATGACCCGTCGGCTGCGTCGATGCTGGGCGTCGCGGGTCTGGTCGCTGCTGTCCTCGGCCATTCTTTTTCCTGTTTCACCCGCTTTAAGGGCGGCAAGGGCGTGGCCACGGCCTCGGGCGGGTTGCTGGTGCTCATGCCGTTGCCCGGCCTGATCGCGATTCTCGTCTGGATCATCACGTTTGTCCTTTCGCGTTATGTGTCTCTGGCCTCGCTGCTCGCCACCCTGGCGGTGCCGACGGCTGCCTGGTCGCTTGGCTTGCCGCTCACGCTGAAACTGATGGCGACCGGGCTGAGCGGGCTGGTCGTCGTGCGACATTCCGCCAACGTCCGACGGCTGCTGGCCGGCACCGAGCACCGGTGGACCCGGAGAAAATAGACCAGCGCGTCATCAACTTCCCCCATGGCTAGAATCGTTCAGAAATACGGCGGCACCTCGGTCGGTGACATCGAGCGCATCAAGCGCGTGGCCGACCGCATCAAGGCGGCCCGCGACGAGGGTAACGAACTCGTCGTGGTCGTTTCGGCCCGGTCCGGCGTCACCAATGAGCTGCTCGCCCGCGCCAAGGCGATCCACGAGCATCCCAGCGAACGGGAACTCGACATGCTGCTGGCGACGGGCGAGCAGGAGACGATCGCGCTGACCGCGATCGCGCTGCACGCGATCAAAGTGGAGGCGGTCTCCTATACCGGCGCGCAGGCCGGCATTTTCACGGACGCAGCCCACACCAAGGCCAAGATCAAGACGATCAACGCCGGCCCGATCGTCCACGATCTGCAGGCTGGCAAGGTCGTGATTGTCGCCGGCTTCCAGGGGATCAACGACGAGGGCCAGATCACCACGCTCGGCCGCGGCGGCTCTGATCTGACTGCCATCGCGCTCGCGGCCGCGGTCAAGGCGGACAAGTGTGAGATCTTCACCGACGTGGACGGAGTCTACACCGCGGATCCGCGGGTGGTGAAGGACGCCCGCAAGCTGGACGAGATCAGCTACGATGAGATGCTGGAGCTCGCCAGCAGCGGATCCAAGGTCATGCAGTCGCGCTCCGTGGAGTTCGCCAAGAAATACGACGTCGTTTTCGAAGTCCGTTCATCATTCAATCACAACCCGGGAACCATCGTGAAAGAAGAAGTCGCCTACATGGAGCAGGTCGTCGTGCGCGGCGTGGCCGTGGACAAGGACCAGACCAAGGTCATTGTCAGCAACATCCCGGACAAGCCGGGCTCCGCCGGCCGCGTGTTTCGCGCGCTGGCCGACGCCAACATCATTGTCGACATGATCGTGCAAAACATCGGCCGGAACGGCATCGCGAACCTGACATTCACCGTGCCGCTGAGCGACTCGCATCGGGCGCAGCAGGTGCTCGATCCGGTGTTCAAGGAACTGGGAGGAGGGGAGGTGGCGATTCACCAGCACATCGCCAAGCTGTCGGTGGTCGGGGTCGGCATGAAGACGCACAGCGGCGTGGCGGCGACGCTCTTCGAGACCCTGGCCGCCCAGCGCGTCAACATCGAGTTGATCAGCACCTCCGAGATCAAGATCTCCGTCGTGATCTCCGCCGACCGCGCCGACGAGGCGGCCCGGGCCACCCATGCGGCGTTCGGCTTGGACAAGCTCTGATTCCGCGGAGCCAGGAGGAAAGGAGTCGGGATGAAAGGAGTCAGGAGAGAAGGCATGACCCTGGGCTTCCGTCTTTGCCATTCCTGACAGTTTGCAGCGATTTCAAAACCCTGATGTCTTGCCGAAGGGAATGAAGATAAGTAATGCGTGTATTTTTATCTTGGCCAATTCTCTCCGTTCCCTTCGTTGCCTTCTGTAAGACGGATGGGATGCGTCTCTCCTGAGGTGGAACTTCCATCCTCTGACTTCTGACTCCTGACTCCTGACTCCTGACTCCTGTCTCCTGTTTCCATGCGCTTCCTCAGCACTCGCGGACAAGCCGATCCGCTCGGATTCTCCGAGGCGGTGGCGGTCGGACTCGCGCCGGACGGCGGATTGTTTCTGCCCGAGACGTTGCCGGATCTCTCGGGGGAACTCGCGCGCTGGGACTGTAATGCGTTGCAGGTGCACCAGATGAGTTGGAGATGCAGAACGAGGACCTGCGAAGGACACCGGCGCAGCTCCAAGGCTGAGCCGGCTCTACGCGGCCTTGAGCGAATTGAACCAAACCATCGTCCGCGTCAAGTCCCGCAGAGGAACTGTTCCGCGAAGTGTGCCGGATCGCCACGGAGAAGGCGGGATTCAAACTGGCCTGGATCGGCTGTCCCGAACCCGCGACGCAAAGGATCGTTCCCGTTGCGGCGATCGGGGAAACAGGGCTATCTCGATGAAGTCGAGGTTTATGTCGACGGGCGGCCGGAAGGCCGGGGGCCGACCGGCACGTGCATCCTTTACACCGTGTGTGCTCGTCAACGACTTCGGCGCCGGCCGGCACGGCGCGCCGTGGCACGCGGCAGCAGTCAAGCACGGGCTCCGCACCTCGGCGGCCTTGCCGATCCGCTTCCGCGGAGTGGTCTGGGGGGCGCTGACGGCCTACGACGGCGAACCGGATGTCATTCAAGACCAGGAGGTGGCCCTGCTGGAGGATGGCAGCGGCTGTTTCTTTGGCCTTGGAGGGTCTGGATCATGCGTTGCACGCAGCGCAGGCGGAGGAGGTCCTACAGAAAGCGAGGGGCGTTATCGTTCGCTGTTCAATCAGATGACCCGAAGGGTTCGCCCTCCACGAGATCCTCTGTCGACTTGCACGGCGAACCGTGCGATTACCGTTTCCTGGACGTGAACCCGGTCTTCGAGCAGACTGACCGGGTTGAGTCGCGACGCGGTGATCGGCAAGACCGTACATGAGAGGTCTTGCCGGCAGATCCCCCCGGTTGGATCAAGACCTACGGCGCCGTGGCCCTGACCGGCCAACCCGTCCATTTCGAGGACTATTCACCGGCCTTGAAAAGACAGTACGACGTATACGCCTACTCCGCGCCGCGCCAGTTTGCGGTCGTGTTTACGGATGTGACCGAGGGAAGCGGCACGCGGAGGAAATGGCGAGACTGGCCTCGTTCCCGCTTTTTCAACCCCACTCCCATTGTTGAATTGAACGTGGATGGGCGCGTGTCTTTCGTCAATCCAGCAGCACGACGGCTGTTTCCCGACCTCGAACAACGTCAGCTCGCTCATCCCTGGCTGGAAGATGCGACCCGGCTTGTAGGCCGGGAGCGTGCCGGTACGGTCACCCGTGACGTGACCGGTGGGCCATCGCCATTACCATCAAGAGTTGTATTATGTCCCGGAGATTCAGAGAATCCGCATCTACGGAATGGATATTACCGAGCGTATCGAGGTCGCCAAAGAGCTGCGCCATGCCAAGGCCCGCGCCGAGACCGCCAACCAAGCCAAGAGCGAGTTCCTGGCCAACATGAGCCATGAGATCCGCACCCCCATGACGGCCGTGCTGGGATTCTCCGATATCTTGCGCACGTCCCCTGAGTTGTCGCCCGGCGAACAACGCTCGTTCCTGGGGGAGATTCAGAAGAACGGAAAAGCCCTGCTGGGGCTGATCGACGACATTCTGAACCTGGCGCAGATCGAGGCCAACCGCTTGCCGTTGGAGAAAATGGCTTGCCCGCTGCGGCCGATCGTCGACGACGTGCTCTCGGCCGTCCAACTTCAGGCCCAACAGAAAAAGCTCAGTCTGAACGTCGACTACCAGTTCCCGCTGCCGGAGACGATCCATACGGACGCGGCGCGACTGCGCCAGGTGCTGGTGAATCTGGTGGGCAACGCGGTCAAGTTCACGAGCAAGGCGGGGTCCGCATGACCGTGGGCTGCCTCCGCGATGCCGACGGCGGCGGGCGAATACGGTTTGCGGTTTCGGACACGGGCATCGGCATTCCCGCCGACAAGTTCGACGATTTCTTCCAGCCCTTCATGCAGGTGGATGGTTCCTCGACGCACCGTTACGGCGGCACGGGCCTCGGGTTGGCCATCTCCCGCCGCCTGGCCAAGGCGCTCGGCGGCGAAATTGAAGTCGCCAGCGAGTTGGGCCGGGGAAGCACTTTCACCCTGACGATCGATGCCGGCCCGCTGCGGGGCGTGCCCCTGCTGAAATCGCCACCGGCCGCCCCGGGCACATGGACCCAGATCGGGGAAGACCCCTGCCCGGAAAGCCGGAACTGCCCTTGCAGGGGCGGGTGCTGTGCGCGGAGGACGATGCGGGGATCCAGGCCCTGCTGGCCTTCCTGCTTGGAGAAGCTGAATCTGGAAGTGGACATGGTAGAGGATGGCCGCGCGGCCTGTGAAATGGCGGAAAAGTCGCAGGCCGAGGGCCGGCCCTACGATCTGATTTTGATGGACATCCAGATGCCGGAAATGAATGGCTACGAGGCCACCCGCCGGCTTCGCCAGCAGGGGTGGCGCGGCCCCATCGTGGCCCTGACCGCCCATGCCATGGTGGGCGACCGCGAGAAATGCCTTGCCGCCGGTTGCGACGACTACCTCTCCAAGCCGATGCTCGTGGAAGAACTGCGGAGCATTCTCACCCGGCACCTTTCCGCACGAGACGAAACGACCGCCGCCGGGCGCCATGTACCCATGGTCGCCGTCGCGTCCCGCCGCCGCGGCCGCGGCCTGTGGCACGCGCCCGGAATTGCAGGCGCCGCAAATGCAGCCGCCGCGCCGCACGACCATCGAACAACTCCGCGACGCGTTTCGTCGCGGGGCTGCCGGGGCAGGCGCACATCCTGGAGGGCTTGTGGCAGGCCGGCGACCGCCAGGCCCTGGGTCAGGCCGCCCACCGGCTCAAGGGCACGTCCGGCGCTATGGACTTCGCGACCTTGCGCAGGCCGCCGCAGCCGTGGAACGGCTGGCGACCAACGAGAGCCTGTCGTCCGAGCTTGAACCTGCCGTACAAGAACTGCTCACGCAGTGCCAAGGAGCGGCGAATCCATAAGGGGCCGGACTCCCGTTTAAAGAAGGTTCATACGTCTCAAAGGCACAGGCTGAGCAACGGGTTGCGCCAGAGAATCCGACCCCGGAGGGGTCGCAGCTCTGGCCCGAAGCGGGACGCACCGGGAAACGGGCGGCGTGGTGAAATTCGACCCCGAGGGGTACAGCGTCGCAGGCTATCCAGGTTGGCAAATCGATGCCCCCATCCGAGCAAACTGCTGCGACCCCTCCGGGTAGCTCTTATCCCTTCGCTTCTTATCCCCGGTGGCTGCAGGCCCGGGGCTAATGGCCGCGACCCCTCCGGGGTCGGTTGATCCTTCGCCCCTTAACCCGGACCTCCACTCTTTAATAGCGAAAACCGTGATCCGCCA
Source organism: uncultured Verrucomicrobiae bacterium (assembly GCA_963722225.1). Taxonomy (GTDB): domain Bacteria; phylum Verrucomicrobiota; class Verrucomicrobiia; order Opitutales; family Opitutaceae; genus Fen-1467. The sequence goes on along the minus strand of CAVRNM010000143.1, from coordinate 4,475 downwards.
CTTTTCGTGTAATTTTATCGACGGCTCGATGAACCACCCGGGAATCTTCCCCGTGCCAGGCGGCGGAATTTTCCTGCCCGACAGACTTGTCCGGCCTGTTGACAAGCCACTGCTTGGCGACTAGGATGAGGGGCGCGATGCACTTCGCTGCATTCGCTTCCAAGTAGTTTACCGTGCCAAAGGATCTGAGCCACTGGGGATTTCTCGCGAGCTGCCTCTGTCGGCGTGCCTGGCGGCGGCGCCGCGATCTCTGGCAGCGGCCCCGTGATTTCCGGCCCGCAATGGGGCAGAGCCCCCACCACCACGTCCCTTCAAGATCCTGGGCATCTCTTGCAGTCCGCACACGGGCAAGAACACCGCTGCCATCACGAACATTTGCCTCGACGCGGTGCGGGCAGTGGACGGGCGCATCGAGGTCGAACTCGTCGAGCTAGGGACGTGGAATCTCCCCGGCGAAGTGGCCGCCGGGATTGTACGGGACGCGGGCCACCGCGATGTCTTTCCCGGGCTGGCGGCGAAACTGGCCATGCCCTCCGTGGTGGGGATCATCCTCGCCACCCCCATCTATTACGGTGACATGGCGTTCCTCTGCGGGGCGTTTTTGGATTGGTCTACCGTATTCCACAAGGGAAAGTTGCTGGCCAACAAGGTGGGCGGTGTCTTGACGATGGGCGGCGCAAGAACGGCGAAGTGGAACTGACGCTACGGCGGGTGCAATCGGTGTTGATGTCGCAGCAGATGATCGTGGCGGGCGATGCCACGGTGACCGGCCGCCGGGGGACGGTCTGGGCCGGCAAGCCCGTCGTCGGCACGGGCCCCGCGCCCGGCATCGCCATCGACGCCAGAGGCATCGCCACCATCAGAACCTCGGCCGTCGCGTGGCGGAGACGGCGCTGCGGCCCGATGCGGCCCGGCCGCGGGACGTGCACCGACTGCGCTGACCAGCATGCTGCGCTGACCGGCCTGATTTGACATGACCGCGACTGCGATTGCCTCCCGAACGACCGACAGCGAGCCGCACATGTCCAGAAAAAGTATTTTCACTATGACTGACCGCCAGTTTCATCGGACGATTCCGCTCTGCGCAGGCGAGCGGAGCAGAGCATCCCCGCCGGCAGATCCGGCCGGCGGGGCCGCCCCGAGGAGCCACCGCTGTCGAGCGTGGAAGCGAAACGGCTGGTCCACGAGTTGCAGGTGCAGCAGATCGAGCTGGAGATGCAAAACGCGGAACTGCGCGGCGCAGACGTAACTCGAGAGGCTGAGCCGTCTTTACGCGGCCTTGAGCGAGTTGAACCAAATCGTCGTCGCGCGTCAAGTCCCGCGAGGAACTGTTCCGCGAAGTGTGCCGGATCGCCACGGAGAAGGCCGGATTCCAGCTTGCCTGGGTGGGTTGTCCCGAGACCGCGACGCAGAGAATCGTTCCGTCTGCGCCATGGGGACATGCAAGGACTATCTCGATGAGGTCGCGGTTTATGCTGACGGGCGGCCGGAAGGCCGAGGGCCCGACCGGCACGTGCCTCCGCGACAACACCGCTGTGCGTCGTCAACGACTTGCCAGCGCCCCCGCATGGCGCCGTGGCACGCGGCGGCAGCCACACGGGCTCCGAACCGTGGCGGCCCTGCCGATCCGCCGGCAGGGAGTGGTCTGGGGCGGCCTTACGGTTTACGACGGCGAACCCCACGTTTTTCAAGACCAGGAGGTGGCCCTGCTGGAGGAAATCACAGCAGCGGTTTCTCTGGCCTTGGAGGACCTGGATCAAGAATCGCAACGCCAGCAGGCGGAGGGACCCTGCGAGCCAGCGAGCGGCGGCCCTGGGTAGCCCCGGAACTCTCCGATCAACATGTTACGCGATGGCTTCGCCCCACGGGATCCTCTGCGACCAGCGGCAAACCCGGCGATTTCCGCTTCCTGGACGTGAACGCAGGCTTCGACAGCTGACGGGGTTTACATGCGACCGTGGTGCCGACTGAACGCGGGACGGTCTTCCCGGAGACACTTCCGCTGGAACGAATTCCGACGCGGCATGGCCGCGCACGGCCATTCGAGGCGCGATTACCGGATTGTTTGGCCGGACGGCGTGTGCATTGGAGCCACTACGACGTGTATGCCTATCGCCCGGCGGCGCCGCAACGATGTTGCGGTCATCTTCATGGACGTCACCGAGCGCAAGCGGGCCGAAGAAGAACTGCAGCGGGCCAAGCTCGCCGCCGAGGCCGCCAACCGCGCCAAGAGCGAGTTCCTGGCCAATATGAGCCATGAGCTTCGCACCCCCATGACGGCCGTGCTGGGATTCTCCGATATCTTGCGCACGTGCCCCGAGCTGTCTCCCCGCGAACAACGCTCGTTCCTGGAGGAGATTCAGAAAAACGGGAAAGCCCTGCTGGGACTGATCGACGACATCCTGGACCTGTCGCGGATCGAGGCCGACCGCTTGCCGCTGGAGAAAACGGCCTGCCCGTTGCGGCCGATCGTGGACGACGCGCTATCGGCAGTCCAGGTCCAGGCCCAACAGAAAAGGCTGAGTCTGGACGTCGACTATCAGTACCCGTTGCCGGAGACGATCCATACGGACCCGGCCCGCCTGCGTCAGGTGCTCGTGAATCTGTTGGGCAACGCCGTCAAGTTCACGGAACAAGGCGGGGTCCGCATCGATCGTGGCCTGCCTGCGCAATGCGGATGGCGCCGGGCGGATGCGGTTTGCAGTTTCGGACACGGGTATCGGCATTCCCGCCGACAAGATCGAAGAAATCTTCCAGCCCTTCATGCAGGTGGATGCTTCCTCGACGCGCCGTTACGGCGGGTCGGGCCTCGGGTTGGCCATCTCCCAACGCCTGGCCAAGGCCCTCGGCGGCGAGATTGAAGTGGCCAGCGAGTTGGGCCGGGGAAGCACCTTCACCCTGACGATCGAGGCCGGCCCGCTGCGGGGCGTGCCCCGGCTGCAATCGCCATCCGCCGCTTCGGGCACCATGACCAGGTCGGGAAGAACCCTTGCCCGAGAAGCCGGAGCCGCCCTTGCAAGGGCGGGTGCTGTTTGCGGAGGACGATGCCGGGATCCAATCCCTGATGGCCTTCCTGCTCGAAGAGGCTGAATCTGGAAGTGGACTTGGCGGAGGATGGCCGCACGGCCTGCGAAATGGCGGAGAAGTCGCAGGCCGAGGGCCGGCCCTACGATCTGATTTTCATGGACATCCAGATGCCGGAACTGAATGGCTTCGAGGCCACCCGCCGGCTTCGCCAGCAGGGCTGGCAAGGCGCCATCGTGGCCCTGACCGCCTATGCCATGGTGGGCGACCGCGAGAAATGCCTGGCTGCCGGTTGCGACGACTACCTCTCCAAGCCGATGATCACGGAAGAACTGCGGGAAATTCTCACCCGGTATCTTCCCGGACGAGGCAACCGACAGCCGCCGGGCACGTACCGCCGGCCCGCCAGGTACCCATGGTCGCCGTCGTTCCCACGTGTACGGCTGGACCGTAGCGCCGTCGGACATGCCGCCGCCGGCACGGACCGTCATCGAACAACTCCGCGAGCGATTCGTCGCCGGGCTGCCGGAACAGGTCGCGCCGTGGAAGAAATGTGGCGGGCCGGCAACCGCCTGGCGCTCGGGCCAAGCGGCCCACCGGCTCAAGGGGACGTCCGGCATTTATGGACTGCGCGACCTTTCGCAGGCCGCCGCAGCCGTGGAAAGGCTGGCCACCAGCGAGGGCCTGTTGCCGGAGCTGCAACTCGCCACACGAAACTGCTGAAGCACTGTAACCAAGGGTCGGCGAATCAATAAGGAGCGTAGGGTGCGTGGAGCGGACCGCGGCCGAAAAATGGTGCGTTGCGCACGGATTTTACACTTCGGGAACGTCTCCCCTGGGGAAAACTGGTTCGCGTAACGCACCATTTCGCCGGGCTCCGTGCTCCACGCACCCTACGTCTTCTTTCCCTCCTGGCGCAAAGTTTTTCTTTCGATTCTTGGAATTCCGGCGTTCCCTGCCTAGAATAGTAACAGGATCGGGCGTTATTGCCCGGCCGACCTTTCTTGCCCAGCGATTTTGGAAAGGCATTTGGATGACATCCCAGGAAATTATTAGCCGTCGTTCGGCGGCGGCCGAGGAGTTCGACCGCCGCCAGAACCGCAGCGACGGATTGCAGGTTATCGAGAGCCTCTGCGGAGGGCTGACGTTGATTCGCGATGCCTTGTACGCCCGCGTGCACTCCGACGTGGAACGCCGCATGGGAATGGACTCGCTGATCTTCCCCCTTTCGGAAGAAAAGACGGAGCGGACGACCAAGCTGGAGATCGAAATCTATCAGCTTGTCGTCGCCAGCGACGCGGCGCAGGCCCGGGGCTATGTGGCCGACGGGAACTGGTTCCGCGATTGGCTCGCCCGACTGCGGATGGGCAATGTGGACCCCAACAGCCGTGCGGCCGCCGCATCGCCTACTACGCCGGCAAGGCGGCCAACGAACAGCGACTGGCCTTCGG
>CAVRNM010000142.1:0-11632 GCA_963722225.1 uncultured Verrucomicrobiae bacterium | reverse complement strand
TGGCTACTTCCGGCACCAGGCCCGCCAGTGCCGACATCGTGAAGCTGGTCGAGCCTTGACAGTGGATGACGACCTTGATTTTCGGGCATCCCGTCTCCCGCACCACGGTTCTCACAGCCTGGGGATGGTCATAGACCGCCGCCTGGTCCAGCGTCCACCAATTCGGCTTCAAGTCGATGCTCGCTCGCCAGTTCTCAAGCCAGACATCGTAGCCCCGGTCGACCAGATAGTCCACGAGCGTGGTACGGACAGGCGCCCGAAAGATATTCGCCCGCACGCCGGCTCCGTGGACCAGCATCACCGGGCCTTTCGTGGGCGTCTGGGGGCCGGTCACGTGAATCAAATTGCAGGCGAATCCATCCCCAGCCAAGAAAGGGACCACGCGCTCGCGTCGCCGGTCTCCGGATCGTTCGTTGATGCTGGCGCTGGACACGGTGGAGTTAGCTCCTGCTGACGACCTTATACTCAAGATTCTCGCGATGGCTGCCGATGGCCCGGGCTGAAATGGCGCCGAGCGAATTCCAGGGCTCGGCGCTGGGATCGATCCTCCGGCGCAGCTGGTCGCAAAGCGGATTCGCGCCCGCCGTCGCCGCCTTCACCTCGACGCGGCCGGCGGCATCGGCGCCCTCCTGGTACATCCGGACCGAGGCGACATTTAGCTCGTCATCGATCACGATCACCGCCCCGCCATGCAGCGGCTCGGTGGTCAGGGTGTCGACCACCCACCCGCCGGAATTCAGGACCTTGACGGGCTGGGGGAATCCTCTGAAGGCCATTTGGGTTTCGAACGGTTTGTGCGTGTGGCCGAAAATGAATGTCGTATCGGCCGGGATCTTGCCGCCGTTGCCGCGCAAGATCTCGGCATGAATGTATTTTTCGACGTAGGCCGACAGGCCGGCCGTGGCATCCGCGCCCAGCGGCCCGCCGGGGTCCTGGACTTCGCGCATGGCTAGCCGGCCAACCGTGCCGCGCAGGATCCATGAAACCAATGGACGCTTGAGGGCAGAGAGGAAATGGCCGGGCGGGGCGATCGCCGCGGCTAGATTCTGCATCAGCCCTGCGAAAGCGGGTTTCGACTGCATCTTGTCATAAATCACCTCGACATCCTGACCGGCCTGGCCGGAACGCCCGAGCGTCGACCAGAAGAAGTCGACCCAGGCCCCGTTGTCTGATTCGAGATCCCAGATCTTGTCCGGCGGCGGACTGTGTGGGAACAAGGTCTTGTTAACGGTGCTGATCAGCGAATAAATCGATTCAACATAATGGCCGTGGTGGATGACCACGCAGCGGTCCCGGGCGGGATCGAGCAGTGCGAGATTCGGATAAACCGTGAGAAAGGACGGACCTTCTTTGAGGCCGAGCTGCCGGGCCACCGCGTTCAAGAACCCGGATGGCACCGGATTCAGCTTCGCGTTCATAAACATATTGGTTGCAAAAAACTCGGGCTGGAGCGGTTCGCCCGGCTTCCGCCGTTCAATATAGTTTTCGATATACTGTGCTTCGCGCGCGAGATTCCACAAGTGGTGGTCGTGGTTGCCGGGAAGACAGTAGACGGTCTCGTTACACCGGCTGGCCGAAGTTCCCGCGGCGGCACCCGAGGGCGGGAAGGTCAACGCCAGGAAGCGTTGAAATGTCATGGCCGCCTGGTTGGTCCCGGCCAAGGCGAGCTCAAGGCAGTCCCCGTTCAAGATCAAGGTGGGCTTGGCGGAGGGACTGTTGAAAGTGGCCAGTTCAACCAGGCACCGCGCCAGTTGGGTCAACAACTCGCTGGCCTGATCTGGAATCGTGGTCCGGGCATCGGCCGACAATTCCGTCAGGATGCTGTTCGCGGCACCGAGGTGGAGGTCTGAGAGGATTAGGTATCGAATCTCCGGCATGAGGTCGACGCAGTTGGATGGTCTTGGGATTCACATCGCGCGCTCAAAGGCCTCGTGGCTGGAAGCAGTTTATTGGAAGGCCGTCCGCGGACCCGGACAACGCCCCGACGGCGGGAGTCGGCGAAGATCGCGGCTAAGAAAAAACACCCTTCGACGGTTCTGAGTAAGTGATGCCAGTCACCCTAGAACGTTAACGAAAGCTAATACTTAGTATAAATGAATGGAATCGGAATAGTCAAATAGCGATCGCCAATACCGGATGGGGCTCCAGGGACCTCGAGATCGAAAGCATCCGCAACAAATGCCCTTCAGGACATCATCGCCTAGGATCGAATTCCCATCTCCGATGCCCCGCTTGGAATTGGAGCCGGAACGGATCCTTTCTTCGATCCGTCCGGGCCGTACACTGGATTCCAGTGCCTCCGGTTGGCAAATTTTCGCCGCGGTGTTATTGTCAGCGAGAATGCGCCCCATTGAACGACCAAGAAGCGTAATGCAAACCCCTCGTGCCTTGTGCACCTTCGTCCTGGGGATCCTCTGTTTTGCCGGGACCGTAGCCCACTCGGCTCCTAGAATCACTCAGGATCCGCTGGGCCCCGACGGCCAGCTCTTTGGCGGCTCGATCAGCCCCAAGGGCAGGCATATCGCGGTCTTCGCCGCCAAGGGCAGCCATTACCAGATCATCATGGACGGCGTTGAGGGGCCCCGGATTGACAACCTGATCTTCAACGTCGCCGGCGCCCTTTATCGCGCGGAAGCCAGTTGGGTCAACATGCCCATCCCCGTCATCTTCTCCAAAGACGGCGCGCACTGGGCCTACATGGCCAAGCAAGGCGATGAATTCGTCGTCATGCTCGACGGCAAGGAATTTGCGCGCGGCCCCATCAACGCCCGGAACCTCGGCTCCAACCTTAACCTCACTTTCTCCGCCAACGGGCAGCATCTCTTCTGGAGCGATGCCGACGCCCAGGGCAATTTTGTCATTGTCGTCGATGGCAAGCCCGGCCCGGCGATGCGCACCCTGCCGCAACTGGTCCTTAGCCCCGACGGCAGCCATTACGCCTACGTCAACTACAACCGCGACGGCACGGGCGCCTGGGCCTTCGTCGATGGCCGGCAAGTCAATTACTTCGGCGATAATCTGCAATATCACCGCCAGCGAACGTGCTCGCTCAGCACGATGCACGCCACCGGATGGCAATACTATTTTCGTCATCAACGGCAAACCGGAGATCAAGGCCAAGCCTCGGTCAGCCAATTGGATCTCCGCCGACGGCAAACAAATCGCCATGATCATCACGCCCCAGCAGGGGGCCCAGTCATTCCTGACCGTGGACGGCAAGGTGGTCCCCGGGACCCAAGGCGGCAGGGTCGAAAAAGTCTATTTCAGTCCCGACGGCAATCACTACGCCGCCCTCTGCGACATGAAAACTGGCGCCAAATTCATGATTATCGACGGGAAAAAGGGCGACGAATATCCCGGCCATCGCCCAGCAGGTCGCCAACGACAGCTCATCCATTGGCGTTATGTCACCTGGACGGGGAATCGCTCGGATTTCAGTGACATGAATCCCCCGGTCCCGGGCTTTACCGCTGATTCGTCGAAATTCGTTTACGTCGCCAGCTCCAACGGCCGCCAGTTTCTCGTCATCAACGACGAGGAATCCAATGCCTTCAGCGATACTCTCATGCCCGTTCTTAGTCCGGTCGGCAATCGCATTGGCGCCTATGGTGTCACGCCGGACCACGTTCAACACGTCCTCATGGACGGCAAGGACACCGCCTACGGCGCTTCCAGGTCAGCCAGCGTATCAGCCAACTCACCTTCAGCCCGCAGGGAACGCATTACGCCTTTCTGCGGCAAAACTCCACGGTCTATTTCGATAATGTCGCCCAGCCCGGCCTGATGCAGGGGAATTATGTCTTTAGCGCCGACGACCGGCACATCGCCTATGCCAGCAAATAACAACGGCCAGCTCGGCCTGGTTGTCGACGGCAAACTCATCTGCAACAAGGCCGGCATGGTCGGACACATCTTTTTCAGTCCCGACAACAATCACATCTATTGGATCAGCACCGGAAATCTCGCATTCATCCAGGGCATTCAGACGAAGGATACCGTCATGCTTTATGTCGACGGCCAGCCGGCGATGCATTACAGCGACAACGGCACGCTCTTGGATCCGTTGACCGATACCCCTGTCGCCCTGCATCCCGAATTCTCGGCGGATGACACAATGACCTTCATCGCCCGCACCGACGGCAACCTCCGCCGGTTCCACGTCACTTCCGACACCGATCTGAACAGCATCCTCGCCGCGGCCCCCGCGGCCAAGGCGAACTGACGGCGATCTCTACGCGGATTGGAGTCATATTGGCTGATCGGATCATAGTCCCTGCTCAATGAAAGGGGCGGTTTTGCATTTAGCAGCCTGAAGGGCTCGAAGCCCGACAGGCTGCCAGACAACGCGAACGGCCAGGAGCGGGATTCAGTCAGTTCACGGCTTGCTTGAGGCAGCGCATCCAGTTGCTGAAGGGCGGCTGGAGCCGTGGACTGGATTCCGTTGGCTAGCACTTTGCCGTCGCGATCCATGACGATGAGCTGCGGGATCCGGCCGTCGATGCAGGAATAGACGCAGGGCATGGTCGTGTTTTCGTAGGTCACGGTGCGCCAGGAGAAGCCCAGCTCCTTCGCGAATTTCAGTGTGTCGGCCAGCGGTTCGATCGTCAGGTAGATCACCTCGACCTCGGGATGCGTCGACTTGATGCCGATGCAATACCTGATGAACGTCGGCGCGAAATTCCGCGTGATGGGGCAGGTGCTCTGGCCCCGGAGGAAGACGATGTAGCGGGGCAGAGAATGGGCATCGAGGGGCTCCGGCTGGCCGGTGATGGAATTAATCAGTTTCCCTTCCAGCTCCACGGCGACGCGGCCCTCCGCTTTGATTTTTTCTCCCTGGGCCTTCTGCTCGGCCGCCAGCTTTTCGTCCGCAAGTTTCTGCATCGCCAGGAGCCGTGGTCCCGCCTGGTCGTCTTCCACAAACTTCCGGGCCTGCGCCATCAGGTCGGTGGCGGGGAGGGCGACGCCGAACCTGGCGTTCAGTTTTTCCGACACGACGTCCACCTTGCCGGACTGAATGTCCTTCACGAGCACCTGATCTCCGGCCTGCACCGTCTTCCCGCGCGCCAGGTCGAAGCTGCGGGTGATGGTCACGCGGTAAGGCCACAGATCTTTGCGTTGAACAATCAACGGGTAAGTCAAATCCCGTTGTTTCGGGGTGAGTTTCGCGTAGGCCCCGCGCGCGACGTCCAGCACGTCCGTTTCGTCCGGGTCGGCGGCGAAGTAGGTCCGGCCATCGCTCGTTCGAAGATCAACCTCGTTGCCCTTGACCTCGCGGACTTCCGCCCTGGCACCCGCCGGAACGCTTGCGCCGCCCTCGAATTTCATCGCCGTTTTGACGGTGCATTGGGTGGGCCAGAGTTCGGGCCGGCTCGCCAGCTCGGTCCAGGTCAATTCCTGCGCACCAACGGTGCCCGCCATCAAGCAGACGGCCAGAATTGGATTAAACATTTTCATGATTCTCTCCTTCCTGCGAGGAGAAGAGTGCACCAGAGAAACGGCGGCGTCAAAGTGGGCAGGTTGATTACGACAGCCTCATCTCCCGCACGGACACGGTCGGCGCGCTGAACACCTTGCCAAAAGCCGCAGCGACCCGCCGAGAATCCGCCGACCCTTGCTTCGCGACCGGCGACAAGACCCGGGTCAGTCCGCGAAACGGCGGGCCAGTTCGGCCGTCCGCGCAATGTTGCGCTCGACCGCCTCGAGGTAGGCGTTGGGGCCGGCAGGATACGGATCGGCGAGGTAACGGTAGATTCCGCGATACTCGTCACGGATCCTGGGCAGGACAACGTTCTCCCAGAAGCGCGGCGTCTGCTTGATCAGTTCGCGCACGTTGTGAAATGCGCGCTTCTCTGGAGGAACGTGAAAAAAAACGTCCGACTCCTGGAATTCGGCAAAAAGAAACGGCAGTTCATCGACGTAATCCGGCGCCGCCATCTGGCTCAGATAATCGGCCGTCGATAGGGCACATCCGAGGAAGTTGTCGACCTCGCCGGCAAACCCAATATGCGCGATATCGCTGCGCGGACCGGTGCAGCGGATGGCATTCACCGCGGTATCGACCTCCCTCCAGTCAAAACCGGCAGCCGGCAGATAGCTGGCGGCGAAGGCACAGCTGCGGAGGACATGGACGGTCGTATACTTGGCGCCCGTGCCCGCCCCATCGGAGCGCAACTTCAGATATCCGGTGTCGTGGAGGAGGACCGCGGCGATCGCAATTTCGAAATGGCGCGGACTCAGCTCAGGCGCGGCGGCGGCGCGCGAACGGCCCTCAAGCAACTGGATCAGGCAAAGCGCCGCCTGCAAGGTATGCTCGTAGTCATGGTACCTCATGTCCAGCGGCAGGTAGTCAAGATAACGACCGGAAAAGATGTCGTTGATGTCAGCAAACAGCCGGTCGATGACCTTGGTGTCGGACTGAGGGTGCAATTGCTTCAGAGTCGCTCGCGCAAAAGCCCACACGGCCTGGGGATCCTTGGTGTTGACTTGGGGAGACATTGTGGGGGCGCAGGAGACGGGAGTTAGCTTTAGGTTAAATGCAAATAATAGACAATAATACCGGACTGATGTTCACTCCTCCTGCAAGTTGAATCTTGGGGCTTTTCAAGGTGTCCTTTTCCAATAACCTCTCCGCCGATGATCCTGGGTCTGACAGGTGGAATTGGCTGTGGAAAAACGACTGCGGCGCAGATGATTGCCGAGCTCGGCTTTTGCCTTCTGGATTCCGATGTTATTATCCGGACGGTTATTCTGACGGACCGAATGGTTGTTGATGCTATTCGCGGTCACTTTGGAACCGATGTGATTACTGGTGCGGGAGAAGTGAATCGTCAACAACTCGCTCATCGCGTTTTTTCGGAAGAAGCGAGCCTTCGTTGGCTGGAAGACCTCCTTCATCCCCGGCTTTTTGAGTATTGGCAGCGGGCGTTCGCAGCCGATCCGGGGAGATCGTGGGTGGTGGAAGTTCCGCTGCTCTTCGAAAAAAGCCTCCAGAATAGGTTTGATTTCACGATCTGTGTCGCCTCTCATCCAAGCGTACAACTTGCCCGGCTGGAGCAGCGCGGACTTCCTCCATCGCTCGCCCGACAACGGATTTCCCAGCAACTGCCTTTGACGCAGAAGATTAAGTTGGTCGATTTTGTTTTGTTGAACGACGGTTCGTCCGGTTTTCTGCGGGCGCAGGTAGAGACGCTGGTTAATTCGCTTTCGACCCTTTGACGCTCCGCGCTCCGGCGGAAACACTGCCTTCGCAGTTTCGACAGGTCAGTTGTCCACGCATCCATGGAACCCTCCCAAAATCCCGGTGACGACCAGCAGCCCGCTGAGTCGGGCGTGCCGGGCGCCCCGGATCAGTCCGCTGCCGACGATTCTGCCGACAAGAAGCCGGTCCGCCGTCGTTCCCGCTTTTACCGGACAAAAGCTGCCGTGGTGGTGACGCCGGTCCCTGAGCTGAAGTCAGAAGCTGTTCCCGCGTTCCCTCCGGAGCCGGCACCGTCCGCCCGGGTCGAGCCGCGCGGGGCCGTCGCGCCGTCCCAGGAGCCGCCGGCTTTGCCCCCGTCCCCGCCCGCCGGCAACGCCGCCACGGACCTGGAGCCGGAGCAAACGGAAACGCCGGATTCCGCCGAGGGCGGCGACCATGGCGGCGGCTATGCCCCGCAGGGCGGAGGCGCGTACGATCCTTATTTCTACAAAAAGGGAAAGCGGCACAAACGGAAACGGGGCAAGCACTGGCTGGGCGGGCCGCCGGGAGGCAACCAGTATCCACCGCAGCCGCCGCCGCCCAACTTCGCGCCGGTGTTTGGCGATCTGCCCGATCCCGCCCGTTTTGCCGATCTGGCGGCGCTGGATGCCCTGGCGGCCGATCTGGCCTCGGGCGGCGGCGAGCCCATCAACCTGGAGGCGCTGTATGGGCTGGGCCTGGCCGATCTGACCGCGGCGGCGCGGGGCTTCGGGGTCGTGGTCGACGGCGCGCCCAACCGCCGGGAACTGCTGGCCGCCGTCTTCCGGCTGACGGGGGCGACCCGGCGGCCGGTGACGGACCACGGGTGGCTCGACCTCACCGACCGGGGCTACGGGTTCATCGTGCACAAGGCGGTCAACTATCGCTTGTATCCGGAAGATCCATACGTGCCGGAAAGCCTCATCAAGCGCTACGGACTGAAGCGCGGCCACGAGCTCGAGGTGCAGGTGCGCGCCCCGGAGGGCGAGGAACGCTGCCCGGTGGTCGTGCAGATCCACCGGGTGATGGGGCTGCCGCCCGGCGAGATTTCCAAGGTCACGGCCTTTGAGGAGCTGGTGCCGTATTACCCGCTCAAGCGCATTCTCCTGGAGGTGCCCGAACAGAAGGATGTATCCATGCGCGCGGTCGATATCCTCACTCCGGTCGGGTTCGGCCAGCGCGGGCTGATCGTGGCGCCGCCGCGCACCGGCAAGACCGTGCTGTTGCACAACATGGCGAACGCGATCTCCACGAACAGTCCGGAGGCGTGCCTCATCATCCTGCTCGTCGACGAACGTCCCGAGGAGGTCACGGATTTCCGCCGCCATACGAGGGGCGAGGTGGTCAGCTCGACCTTCGATGAGACCCCGCAGAGCCACACGCACGCCGCGGAGATGGTCATCGAGAAGGCCCGGCGGCTGGTCGAGATGGGCCAGCACGTGGTGATCCTGCTCGATTCGATCACCCGGCTGGCGCGCGCCTACAACGCCCTGGCCTCGAACAGCGGCAAGATCATGACCGGCGGCATGGAAGCCACGGCGCTGCAGAAGCCGAAGCGGTTTTTCGGCTCGGCGCGCAACATTGAGGGGGGCGGCAGCCTCACGATCATGGGCACGGCGCTCATCGACACCGGCAGCAAGATGGACGAGGTCATCTTCGAGGAATTCAAGGGCACGGGCAACATGGAGCTCCATCTCGATCGCGATCTGGTCAACAAGCGCATTTTCCCCTCGCTCAACATGGAGCGCAGCGGCACGCGCAAGGAGGAGCTGATCTATCATCCCGACGAACTCCTGCGCATCTATTCGCTCCGGCGCGCCATGCAGGGCATCCCGCCGGTCGAGGCGATGGAGATGCTGATCACCCGGCTCAAGAAGACCCGCTCCAACGCCGAGTTCCTGCTCAGTCTCAACCGCTAGCCTGGGCGCGGCGCCCTTCGCGCCGCCTCCGCCTGCCGGCCGTCCACGCCACATCCCCCGTGCGTACAGCCGAAGAATCCGACAATCGACTCGATCCCGACCCGGGCGAAGACCTCGGCCGGGCCGTCCGTTCGGGCCTCGATCCCGGTGGCGCTCCAGCCGCGGGAATCCGCCCGGCGATCCGGATTAACCGCGGGGAGGATCCCGCCGTGGGGCCGGGGGACGGCGCGAACGAGGACGGTGCGGCCGTTCACTCCGACACCGCTGGCGATGGCGCGTCTGTCATCCGCCTGGTCGAGTCCATCATCGGCCAGGCGCTGGCGCGACGGGCCTCCGATATTCATCTGGAACCGCTCGCCGGGCGGTTCCGGATTCGGTATCGGATCGATGGGGTGCTCCAGCCCGCCGCCGATCCCCCGCGGCATCTGCAGCGACCGGTGGTTTCGCGGCTCAAGATCATGGCGAACATGAACATCGCCGAGAAGCGTCTCCCGCAGGATGGGCGGGCCCGGGTCAGCCTCCAGGCCCGGACGGTGGATCTGAGGATTTCGTCGCTGCCGGCAGTGCATGGGGAGAGCATGGTCTTGCGCCTGTTGGAGCCGGAGCAGATCCGGCGCGGCGGGGCGGAGCTCGGTTTGGATGACGCCGACCAGAAGACGCTGGCGCGGCTGCTCACGCTGCCCGATGGCATCGTGTTGGTGACCGGCCCGACCGGCTCGGGCAAAACGACCACGCTCTACGCCTGCCTGCATGACCTGAACAAGCCTGACCGCAAGATCATCACCGTCGAGGATCCGGTGGAGTATCAGCTCGCCGGAATCAACCAGGTGCCGGTGCAGTGCGAGGTGGGCATGACGTTTGCCTCGGCCTTGCGCGCCATTTTGCGGCAGGCGCCGAACATTGTGATGGTGGGGGAAATTCGCGACCGGGAGACGGCCGAGATGGCCATCAATGCCGCGCTGACCGGCCACCTGGTTTTCAGCACCCTGCATACGAATGATGCGCCGGGAGCCGTCACGCGCCTCTTCGACCTGGGCGTCAAGCCCTTCCTCGTCGCGTCGGCGTTGCGCGCGGTCGTGGCCCAGCGGCTGGTGCGCCGCATCTGCCCCTGCTGCATCCGGCAGGGGGTGGTGCCCGCCGCGGCCGCCGGCGGAGCGGGTGAGTCGGGAAATGCCGCGGGAGCGGCGGCTTGTCCCGCCTGCGGGGGCACGGGCTATGCGGGCCGCGTGGGTATTTTCGAGTTTCTGACAATGAGCCCGGCGCTGCAGCAGCTGGTGTACGAACGGGCCGGCGTGGCGGCGGTGCGCCGGCAGGCGCGCGCCCAGGGCATGGGCACGCTCCGGGAGGACGGCCTGCGCAAGGCGCGGGCCGGTCTGACCACGGTGGAGGAGGTGCTGGCCGCGACCGTGGCATATGCGAACGAAGCATGAATCCGCGGTGGTGGTGTTTTTTAGAATGACGCCGGCCGAAACGGAGCTAGGATCGAAACCGCGCCCCAGCTTGCGCCAACCGGAGAATCCCCCATGAGCTACGAGATGAATGACCTGCTTGAGATCGTCGTGGAGCAACACGCGTCCGATCTCCACCTGCAAGTGGGCCAGGCGCCCACGCTGCGCCTCAGCGGAAGCATGACGCCGGTGGACGGCCCGGTGCTGACGCCGAGCGATACGGAAAGCCTCATGCTGGCGATCACGCCTGACGCGCACGTTCAGAACGTGAAACTTAATGGCGGCACCGACTTCGGGTTTGCCTACCGGGACAAGGCGCGTTTCCGCGTGAGCGTGCTCAAGGCGAAGGGGAACTACGGCCTCGTGCTGCGGCAGATCCCCAACAAGATGTTCGGGCTGCGCGAAATCGGCCTGCCCGACAAGATCAAGGAACTGCTGTACCGCCCGCGCGGACTCATCGTCGTCACAGGCCCGACCGGTTCTGGCAAGAGCACCACGCTCGCCTCGATGGTCAATTACATCAACGAGAACCGCGAGGGCCACATCATCACGATCGAGGATCCGATCGAGTACTACCACGATCACAAGCGCTGCATTGTGACCCAGCGCGAGATCGGGGTGGACGTGCCGAATTTCTCCGAGGCGATTCGCCGCGCGCTGCGCCAGGATCCCGATGTGATCCTCGTGGGTGAAATGCGCGACCTCGAGACCATCGAGGCAGCCATCAGCGCCGCCGAAACCGGGCACCTCGTCTTCGCCACGCTGCATACCAACGGGGCGGCCAAGACCATCGACCGCATCGTCGATGCGTTCCCGGCGAACATGAAAGACATGATTCGCACGCAGCTGGCCAGTTCCATCCAAGCCGTCCTTTCCCAGGTGCTCTGCAAGAAGATTGGCGGCGGACGCATCGCCAGTTTCGAGATCATGATCAACACGACTTCAATTGCGTCGCTGATCCGCGAGAACAAGACCTTCCGCATCAACTCCGACATCCAGACCGGGGCCACGCTCGGGATGATCACGCTCGATGCCCACCTCATGAGCCT
>CAVRNM010000141.1:0-7992 GCA_963722225.1 uncultured Verrucomicrobiae bacterium | reverse complement strand
GTTGTAACCTACTGGTTCGGTTGGTATTGCTAGCCTGTTTCCGAGAACCAGATAGAGCGCGTGTGGACGCGGCTTCCCCTCAAGTCGGGTGCTCACTACGCGCTGCCAAGCTTTCAGTTTACCAGGGTAGCGACGTTTGATGCCCAACCGTCCGAATTTGGCATCCGTTGCGCCCGCCCGGAAATGATGGCTCTTGCCAATCTGCTTGAGCACCGGCCATTCAAGAACGCCATCATCAAGGATACCGAATACAACGGGCGTCCTCATCTGCGCCGGAACAAGGATCTCGGCCGGGTACTCGCCATCACCGCGCTTTCGCCTCCGGACGCGCCGGAACAATGGTCGGCGGTCTGGGCAAAAGCCCTGCAATCCTGTTTTCCCTCCGATTGGGCAGGGTTCGCCGCCACGGCTGGAGCCGGCCTCAGAAAACTCCTCGTGAGCCCCGAGGACATGGACGAAGCAACCTATCACTGCGCTAATGGCCTGCTCTCCCGGTGGCAGCGAACGAGTCGTGAGCTTCATGCGCTAGGCGATCGCCTAGCAGTCTTCGCAGTCGAGCCGCTGGAGGACCTTGGGCGAAATGCATTCTAGTAGGTGCCTGCTGCGTGCGGCGAACTGACTGCGATCCCCTAGTTGGCGCTGTGACCCGTCGGTGGGAAAGGTTGCCCAAAGGTTGCCCAAAATTGTGTTTTTGCCTTCACTTTTCTGAAAATACGTGCATCTTGTTTCTCGTCCGAAAACACTAACCATCAACTAAGTCCGCGTTATCGAGCGACTTAGCGTTGCGGAGAGACTGAGGTTCGAATCCCCGTGCCGGACAACCAAGCCCCCGCACTTGCGCGCTCAGAAAGTCGTACGGTACGGAGGAGGTGGATCTCATCCGGAAACTGAACGGCGTGATGTGATTCGGCCGCCTCGCGGCATCGGCGCGTATGGCGACGGCGACGGGCGGGGCATCGCATACCCTGAGCCTGTCGTTTCGACGGTTTTGTTTTGATCGTCCTGGAAGGCTCGGGCATTGGTGATGGGACCGCCGATGGCGTCCTGCGTTCGGCAGATGTGCGCTGCAGTCGTTGCTGCCGCGCCGCAAGAGAAATAACAAATGACCGGATCCGTTTATGATTCGACTGAATCGCGTGATCAAATTGTCCATCCTTTTGGCGGCCGGCTTCGGCTCTGGCCGTGGCGTCCAGGCCGAGCCGCTGCCGGCGCAAGTCCCAGGCATGGTTTCCTACACCTTTCGCGAGGAATTCAAGCGGGACGTGCCCGGCACGCTCGACAGGATCAAGGCTCTAGGCATCACCGATCTGGAGTTCTCCAGCTTGTTTGGCCGAACGGCGGAGGAACTGCGTCGTTTGCTGGATGAGCGAGGGATGCTTTGCTCCTCCTTCGGTGTAAGTTATAATGATCTCCTCAACAAGACCGGCGAAGTCGCGGAGAATGCTACGGTGCTTGGCGCAAAATTCGTGCGCGTCGCGTGGTTGCCCGACCGGCAGCCCTTCACCCTTGAGCTCGCCCAAAAGACGGCGGCGGAATTCAACCGCCTTGGCAGACGGCTGCGCGAACAGGGTCTGACTTTCTGTTATCACAACCACGGCTACGAATTTGTCCCGCACGGCGACGGCACGCTGTTCGACGTGCTGATGGCTGAAACCAATCCGCAGGACGTCAGCTTCGAATTGGACATCCTGTGGGCGTACCTGCCCGGCGCAAATCCGGCTCAATTGCTGGAGAAATACCGTTCACGCTTTAAGCTGATGCATTTGAAAGACCTCCGACGGGGAGTGAAAGGTGACTTAAGCGGCAAGACCGCCGTCGAAAACGATGTGTCGCTCGGAACCGGCCAGCTTGATCTGCCCGCGATCCTGAAAGCCGCCAAGCGAGCCGGCGTGCAGCATTACTACATCGAGGACGAGAGTCCGAACACCGCCACGCAGGTGCCACAATCCCTGGCCTACCTGAAAAGCCTCGCCAACTGAACGCGACGGCCTGATCGAGAGAGCCGGCGGGCCGAAGGAAGGAGATTCATCCCATGAACCAGCCAATATCACGACGCCAATTCCTGGCGTCGTCCCTCACCGCGGGCGCCGCCGTAGCCCTGCTGCCGCGCAGTGCGCTGCGGGCTGCCGGGTCGCCTGGCAACAAGGTTGTGCTCGCCGTCGCCGGTGTGCGCGCCGGCCCTCCGGGCGCCAGCGGCCGGGGCATCGAGCTCATCAACAAATTTGCCGCGCTACCGGGGGTTGAGTTCAAATACGTGATCGACGTCGATCGGCGCTCGCTCGCCCCGGCGGCTGCCGTGGCCGAACGAGCCCAGGGCAAGGCACCGAAGATGGAGACGGACTTCCGGCGCGTGCTCGAAGACCGGGATGTGGACGCGCTGCTGGTCACCACGCCGGATCATTGGCACGCGCCGATGGCGATTCTGGCCGCCAAAGCCAGCAAGCACGTTTATGTGGAAAAACCGTGCAGCCACAATCCCCGCGAGGGCGAAATCCTCGTCGAGGTTGCGGACAAGTACCGGCGCCTGGTGCAAATGGGTAGTCAGCGCCGCTCCATGGGCAACGTCCAGTCGATGGTCCGCCACATCCACGAGGGGAAGATCGGCCACCTCTACCTGGCCCAATGCTTCTATTCCCGCCGGCGTCCGCCCATCGGATTTGGCAAGGTGATCGCGCCGCCCGCCGAGCTGGACTGGGATTTGTGGCAGGGTCCGGCCCCGCGCACTGCTTATCGTGACAATGTCCATCCCTACAACTGGCACTGGTTCTGGCGCTGGGGCACGGGCGAGGCCCTTAACAACGGGGTGCATCTGCTCGATGTGGCCCGCTGGGCCATGGAGGTGACGTTCCCGACCAAGGTCAGCTCTTTTGGCGGGCGCTGGCACGATGTGAGCCTCGACGACTGGCAGGCGCCTGATACGCAGGAGATCCAGCTCGAATACGGGCCGGGCCGCGGCATCTCGTGGTTTGGCCGCTCGTGTAACACCTACGGCACACCCGGTTACAAGGCCAACGGGATTGTATTCTACGGCAGCCGGGGGACGATTGATTACGACGGCGGCGGCACATACACGGTGTATGACCTCGACAACCAGCCGCTAATGACGGTCGGCGAGGACCCGGCCAACAAGGCCAACCTTGCCAACAGCGCGGACCCCGGGCTCAACGATCAGCACGCGCTGAACTTCATTGAGGCCATCCGGGGCAACGCGAAACTCAACGCGCCCATTGTGCAGGGCCATTGCAGCACCGTACTGGGTCAACTCGGCAACATCGCGCAGCGCACCGGGCGCAGCCTGCAGGTTGATCCGGCCAACGGTCATATCATCGGCGATGCGGAGGCGGCCAAACTGTGGACACGCGAATACGAACCGGGCTGGGCGCCGACGGTCTGAGCGGGAACGCCCATGAACGCACCCCATCAACCGCTCCGACTCACACAGCGGGGCTTTCTCCAGGGCGATCCTAGGAAGCAGCGGTTCGTTGTAGCCGGCCTCGCTGAGGCCGACACTGGGGTCAGCGCTCCCGGCTATAGATTTCCTCCCGTATCCGGCAATATCGCGTTTTGATTCCTGACTTTTATGAACCTCCCAATCATCCGAAACAACCGGCATGCCCTGGTGCTCGCCACCGTCGCGGGCCTCGTCGCCATCGCCAACCTCTCCCATGCCGCAGATGGTGGAGCGGCCGGCTCCACCGCGCCCAACACCATCACCCCGCAGGAGCAGGCGGCGGGCTGGAAGTTACTTTGGGACGGCAAGACAACGGCCGGCTGGCGGAGCGCGAAGTCGGAGGATTTTCCGTCTCACGGCTGGGCGATCCGCGACGGAATGCTGATCGTTCATGAAAACAGCGGCGAAGAATCCGCTGGTGGCGGCGATATCATCACCCGCGACCGTTATGCCAACTTTGAACTGGTGGCGGATTTTTTGATGTCGCCCGGCTGCAACAGCGGAATCAAGATTTTCGTCCAGCCAAACCTTGCGCCGATTGACGGCAAGACCGGCCAGAAGACTGCCGTCGGCTCGGCCATTGGGATGGAGTTTCAAATCCTGGATGACGCGCGCCATCCCGACGCGAAACTTGGGCGTGGCGGTAACCGCACCGTGGGGTCGCTTTACGATTTGCTGCCGCCGCCCTACGACAAGAGGTGTTTCCCGCCGGGAGAATGGAATCACGCGCGCATTCTCTCGCAGGGCAAACACGTCGAGTTCTGGCTCAACGGCAGCAAGACCGTCGAGTTTGAGCGCGGCTCGTCGGAGTTCCGCCAGCTCGTTGCATCGAGCAAGTTTCGCAACATCCCAGGGTTTGGCGAATGGCCGGACGGACACATCCTGCTCCAGGAACACGGCAGCCAGGTCTCATTCCGCAACCTGAAGATCCGCATCCTGCCTGACAAGTGACGCACTCTGTTACCGAAACTGATTTCAAGGGAGATATTTGTCGAAAGTCGGGAATATTTCGAGGCTTGGGTCGGCAAAGGCGAATATGACAAGACATCTAAGCATTATGAGTAGACCGCCCAACCGTTGGACTCGATGACCTCCGCTGGCGCCTTGGCTGCGGGGCAGCCTCGGGTGCCAGCATCAGCCGCGAGTCACCTCTGAGACGTTAGCCGAAACCAAACATAACCTATGAAGACGCTTCGCATCATTTGTTTGTTTTTTGTACTCAGCGCAGCTGCCGCGGCGCTCGCCGCCGATCCCACCGGCACTTGGAAATGGACCACCCACTCGCCGAACGGCGAAATCGAAACTACGCTCAAACTTGAATCGAAGGACGGCAGACTCGTCGGAGCTTACTCGAATCAATTTGGCGACACGGCGATCAGTAGCGCCTCGCTCCAAGACGACAGGATCGCGTTTGACGTGGTGCGCGATCTCGGTGGCAACAAGTATATCGTGAAGTATCGTGGCGAACTTGAGGGCGACACGATCAAGGGGACCATCGAAGCGCCCGGCCACGATGGCGGCGAGGCGCTTAAGATCGACTGGAACGCCAGGCGCACGCCGAGGGAAAAGGCGGACGACGTGAAGGCAAAAACCTGAGCGGTCGCAGCGAGGCTCCATCACGAGCGAACGTCGAGTCCCGAGTTCTTCGTTTTACCCGTTGAAAAGAGGGCTAATTAGCGACCAGAACAAGACGACCACCGCTGTCACGACGGCTGCGCGGCAGCCGCCGCGCCAGCCGCAATCGCAGCTCGTCTCTGGTAACGTTTTCGAATGAAATCCCTCACTCGCTGCCTGCTGCTGCTGGTCCTGTCCGTTCTTTCAGACCGCGGCGCTTCTCTGCGTCCCGTCGACGCCGACGATCCGAACATCGCCTATATCGGGCGGTTCGACCGCTCGGATCCGAAGCAGGCCGTGTTTATGTATTCCGGCTGCGTGATCCGGACTGTCTTCACGGGCACGTCGGTTACGGCTGTCTTGCGTGACGCCGAACTGAAGAACTTCTTTGACGTCATCCTAGACAGCCGGCTGTCGGTGCTCGCCGCTAACCGGGCCGACGGCACCTACGTGCTGGCCCAAGGCCTGCCCAGCGGACGTCATACTCTGGAGATTATCGGGCGCACTGAGTGGCACGGAGGGAACACGACGTTCGCCGGTCTGCAGATCGACTCGGATGCGACCCTGCTTGCGCCGGATCGAGTTCATCGGCGACTCCTACACCTGCGGCTACGGCATCGAGGGTAAGAGCCGCGACGATCATTTCTCCTACGCAACCGAGAACAGCTACCTCTCCTTCGGCGCGCTCACCGCGCGGGCGCTGCAGGCGGAGGCTCTGTTCGTCTGCCGGTCGGGGATCGGGATGGTGCAGTCCTACGACGGCGACAAGAAGTTCAACATGCCGAGCCTTTACGACGAGGTGATCAAGAAGAAGGACCTCACATGGGATTTCTCGCGCAACCAGCCGCAGTTGGTCGTCATCGACCTGAGCGACAACGACTATGCGAAGCCCCTCGATCGGGACGCATTCATCAACGCCTATCTCAAGTTCCTTGCGCGCCTCCGGGGGCACTATCCTGAAGCGAAGATTGTCTGCGTCGTTGGTCCGTCACCAGCCAACGAGACCTGGCAGAAGTGGCAGGCGGATGTTCGCACAGTCGTTAGCCGGCGGCATGCAACCGATCCGCAGGTGTACTATTTTGGGATCAGCAACTTTGAACTGCACGGCAGCGACTGGCATCCCAACCTGGACGAGCACCGCAAGGTGGCAGGCGAGCTGACGCCGTTCTTGCGAGACCTGATGGCCTGGTAGGAGACCGAACAGCGATAGTGGTTGAAACGTGAGTCCACTCATTTTGCCTAGCCAAGAATGTTGCCCATCTATTGACCAAACGGGTACATTTCGCTGCTTTTGGCCGGGTTTAGTCTCTTCGGTCGAGAATCTCCTAAATTAATCACCACAAGGGACTACCGGCGTTTTCATGGCAGTGCCGCGAAAACAGCATACACGGTTCGAATCCCCGTGATTGGCGTCATTGTATGCGCCAAAACCCGGTTAATTCCGACGGGAAGGCACTTAGAGGGTGTAATTGTGCACAACATTAGAAGGGTGGGGCTCCCAGCCCCGGCTCGATACTGGTGTGCGTTGAGGTAATGCCGCCGGAGGCCCGCCGCGCCTGAATACTCAAACGGGTAGACCGCAACGCTGCGGTATTGAACGGGGCTCCCCGCCTGAGAACCGTCGGGATTTGACTAACCCTTGCCGCCGAAGCTCACGTGATCGTCGAGATCGAGACGTTCGAAGTAGGTGCCGATGTCCGTCCGTTCGGGCGCGACCTTCGAAATGATTTCCTGGAACCGGCCGTGGCCCTCGGCGCTTCCGGGGTATCGGCTCTCCATCCAGGAAGACCATTGCACGATTTCCAGCGGCAGGCACTTGGTGTGGGCGTTGACCCAGCCCAGCATCTCGGTGTCGGACTTGCCGGTCTTCACCGCGGCAAGAAACGCCTTGTGGCTGATACCCGTGAATTCGAAGAACTGCCTGTCGAGCGGGCAATTGTAGACATATTCACCGTGCTTTCCTGCGACGAAGGCCCTCGCCTTGTCGAGCAGGCGGGGAAGGTGGACGTAGCCGCCCAGGCGGACCCTGGGACTGCGTGGCGGACGCAGGGTGAGATCGGGCGCAGAGATTTTGATCATGATGGAAAGGCCGGTTTACGCCCATAGCATGCTACTCGCAGTGCGATTTGCAACCTCCGGACGCCCCAGCAGACACGGTTCGAGTCCCCGCTGAAGAGCTGCGCTATTTAATTCGACGCATGGATGGCCATTCACCTAATTAAACGAGCCGTGCACCTATTTAATCGCCGCACACCTATTTAATTCGATCCCACAACAGGGCTACCGGTATTCCTCGCCGGTGACGGCGTTGATGATCTTGAAGTTCTCGACGTGGTAGCTCGGGTCGGCGCGGAAGGCGAGTTTCACGCCGTAGTTCTGCTCCATGCGCACCAGCAGATCGGCGTCCTCGCTGCGGAGGCGCTCGAGGATGCCGGGGTGGACGAGCACCCGCAGCGCATATTCCTTGCCGTCGTTCCGCGCGTGCAGGCGGCGGACGATCGAAGAGAGCTTGCGCTGCAGCTCCACGGACATGGTCGTGGCGCTCTTCACGATGCCGCGGCCGTGGCAGTACGGGCAGTTGGTGTAGAGGTTGGAGGACAGCGACTCCTGCTGGCGCTGGCGCGTCATCTGCATGATTCCGAGCAGGGAGATCGGCAGGATGTGGTTCTTCGCTTTGTCCTCCGCCATCGCCCGCACCATCATGTCGTACACCTGGTTGCGGTGCCGGCGCTCCTTCATGTCGATGAAGTCGATGATGATCAGGCCGCCGATGTTGCGGAGGCGGATCTGGCGGGCGACCTCCTGGACTGCCTCGAGATTGACCTGCAGGATAGTGTTCTTCTCCTCGCCGGGCCGCGCCTTGTGGGAGCCGGTGTTCACGTCGATGGCGATCAGCGCCTCGGTCTCATCGATCACAATCTCGCCGC
>CAVRNM010000140.1:0-3883 GCA_963722225.1 uncultured Verrucomicrobiae bacterium | reverse complement strand
ATGGGCGGCCTCTGGGTGGACTACAACCTGATGTCCAACGTCCCGGGCCTCTTCGTGCTCGGCGAGGCCAATTTCTCCGACCACGGGGCCAACCGCCTCGGCGCTTCCGCGCTGATGCAGGGGCTGGCGGACGGCTATTTCGTCCTCCCGTACACCATCGCCGATTATCTCGTGGGCCAGAAACCCGCCGCCCGGCCCAAGACGGACACCGCCGAGTTCCAGCAGGCCGAGGATAACGTTCGCGGAATTACCGCGCGCCTGCTCGCCGTCAAGGGCCGGGAGCCGGTCAGCCACTTCCACAAACGGCTGGGCCAGATCCTGTGGAACGGCTGCGGCATGGCCCGCAACGCCGCCGGCTTGAAAAAGGCGATGCGGGAGATTCCCGCGTTGCGCGCCGAATTCTGGCAGAACGTCAACGTCCCCGGCGAGGGCGACACGCTCAACCAGTCGCTGGAGCGCGCCGGCCGGGTGGCCGACTTCCTCGAACTCGCCGAGCTGCTCTGCCTCGACGCCCTGGATCGCGACGAGTCCTGCGGCTGTCACTTCCGCGAGGAGCACGTCGACCCTGAGGGCGAGTGCCTGCGCAACGACGAACAATACGCCTATGCGGCGGCCTGGGAGTACCAGGGCGAAGGCAAGGCGCCGCAGCTGAACCAGGAACCGCTCGTCTACGAAACCGTGCACATGGCCAAGCGGAATTACAAGTGAGAGTGAAAGTGAGAGTGAAAGGGAAAGGAAACGTCTGCCCCTGACGCCAGCGCCCCCATTTTTCACTATCACTCCTCCTTCGCCCTTCCCGTCGCTTTGCTTTCCATCTTCGCCTTCATCGCCACCTTCACTTTCACCCTCACCTTCACTCTCACTTTCACTCTCACCCGCACTTCTCATGAAGGTTAAACTCAAAGTCTGGCGCCAGCAGGACGCAAACAGCGCCGGCGGGTTCAAGGAATACGCGACGCCCGACCTGAATTCCAACATGTCGTTTCTCGAGATGTTGGACGTGGTCAACGACGAGCTCACAATCAAGGGCGAGGAGCCCATCGCCTTCGATCACGACTGCCGCGAAGGCATCTGCGGCACCTGCTCGCTCGTGATCAACGGCAAGCCGCATGGTCCGCATCGCGGCGTGGCGACCTGCCAGACGTACATGCGCAATTTC
Organism: uncultured Verrucomicrobiae bacterium; assembly: GCA_963722225.1. Classification (GTDB taxonomy): domain Bacteria; phylum Verrucomicrobiota; class Verrucomicrobiia; order Opitutales; family Opitutaceae; genus Fen-1467. The sequence goes on along the minus strand of CAVRNM010000140.1, from coordinate 2,724 downwards.
AGCGACGGCGACGTGATCACCGTTGAGCCGTTCCGCGCGCGCTCCTTCCCGGTCATCAAGGACCTGATCGTCGACCGCGGGGCCTTCGACCGGATCATGCAGGCCGGTGGGTTCATCAGCGTCCGGACGGGCAGCGCCTGCGACGCCAATGCGGTTCCCGTCCCGAAGGAAGCCGCGGATCTCGCCATGGACGCGGCGGCGTGCATCGGCTGCGGCGCCTGTGTCGCGGCCTGCAAGAACGGCAGCGCCATGCTCTTCGTCAGCGCCAAGGTTTCGCAATTCGGGCTCCTGCCGCAGGGCCAGCCCGAGCGCGACCAACGGGTGCTGGCGATGGTCAAGCAGATGGACGCGGAGGGCTTCGGCAACTGCACCAATTATTACGAGTGCTCCGCGGTCTGCCCGAAACTCATCAGCCACGAGTTCATCGCGCGCATGAACCGCGATTTTCTGAAGGCCACCCTGCGCTCGGCCTTCACGCCGGCCCCCACTGGCGCGAGCGCCGCCGGCTGAAGCCGGGTAGGCCCCATTGGTGTCCGGCCGCGGCCCGCCGAGGCGCGGCTTGTCCGCACGACGTTTCGAGTGCGTCGAGGGAAACGCGAGCCGCTGGCGGTGGTTATCTACTGGGCAGGCGGTGCGCCCGCCTTTGGCCAAGCCTCGGCGAGGCCGGCCGTACCCGCCCTCCGCCGCGCGATTTTCCGGCGCCGTGCGACTTTTCCGCGGATGGCGTGTTCTTTGGGGACAACCACTCACTCACCATGAAGACACTTCTCTCCCTGTTCTCGACCCTTGCGCTTATCATCGCACTCGCCTCGCTCGACAGTCACCGGCTGGATGCCGGCGTGCTGTTCCCCGCTTTCGCGGTGGCCGTGCTCGTGGCCTTCGCGCTGACGGAAGGCCGGGGGCCCGCCCGGCCGACGCTGACCGAACGCTTCACTCGGTTTCCGCAATCAGTTGGCCGTTATGCATCGCCGCGGCGTCCACACCTGAAGCAGGCGGCCTGAGCGCCGTCGTCTTTCATTGCCGCACGTTTCCAGCCGCGCCTCCCGCCGGGCGCGGCTTTTCTATTATTTGCAATGGACCAGCCGGTGGCGGGGCCGCGCCAGACATCCCTGTAACTTTTCGCGGCCGGCGGGGTTCTCGGAGGCAACCTCAAACACGCCCATGAAAACACTGCGCTCCATCCTCCTGATCGTAGTCCTGATCGTCGCCGCGACTTTGCTGGACGCCTCCCGGCTCGCTGCCGGGGATTGGTTCATCACGCTGGCGGTGGCCGCCCTCTTCGGAATGGCCTTGAACGATGGCAGCCGCCGGCCAGTGCATTATTTCACGGCGGCCCCGCGGGCGGAGTCATGACGGCTGGGTTCTTCTCGACCCGGCAACCCAACCTCCGCCGCATCGCGAATCGTCCGGCTAGGACATCGACAGAGCCCGGGCGCTCTCGATGATCACCCACGCGCCGCCGCCGACCAGCAGCACGAACAGCGCGCGCTTCAGCAGGCGCCGCCGGCGCAGGCTGGATTCGTAGCGGTCGGCATTCACCTGCCGGAATCCGATCTCGGCCAAATAGCTGACGAATTGCGCATTCTGGGTACGGGTCGTATGAATACGAGAATTGTCGATCGGGCCCATGCGAATGGCCGGTCGATACAACCATTGGCGAATGCGAAGCGGAAGCACGGCTCATTGTCATCGAATTTTGTATCGTTTTCTCAAGGATAAACTGTCAAGAAGGCCCGCCTTTCAGGGTACTTTTACTTTTCCGACGCCATGCACCGCTTTTCTTACGCCGGCAACGCCCTGCACTGCGAAACCGTCGACCTCGCCGCCGTCGCCCGGCTTTACGGCACGCCCACGTATGTTTACAGCGCCGGCACGGTGGAGGACAACTACCGGCGACTGGCGGGAAGCCTCGACGGGCTGGACGTGCAGGTGTGCTATGCGCTCAAGGCGAATTCGAATCTCGCGTTGCTCCGCCTGCTCGCGAACTTGGGCGCCGCATTCGACGTCGTCAGCGGCGGCGAATTGCGCCGCGTGCAGGCCGCGGGGGCGCAGGTCAACCGCAGCGTCTTTGCCGGCGTGGGCAAGACGGAGGCCGACATCCGGCTGGCGCTCGAGGCGGGCATCTTCGCGTTTCATGTGGAGAGCGAGCCCGAGCTGGCCCGCATCAATCATGTGGCCGGCCAGCTCGGCCGCCAGGCGCCGGTGGCGATCCGGGTCAACCCGGATGTGGATGCCCGGACGCACGCCAAGATCACGACGGGCAAGAGCGAGAACAAGTTTGGCATCCCCCTGGCATTTGCCGCGGCGGCGTATGCGGCGGCCGCCAAGTTCCCGCACCTCGTAGTCAAGGGGCTGCAGATGCACATCGGGTCGCAGCTGACCACCGTGGGACCGTTCGTCGAGGCCGTCGAAAAGCTCATCCCGCTGGCGCAGCAACTGCAGCGCGACCACGGCATCACCTACTTCAGCCTGGGTGGCGGCATCGGCGTGGTCTACCGGGATGCGCTGGCCAGCGGCGCCGCCGCCTGGTGGGAGGCCCTGCCGCCCGACCAGCGGCCGATCACGCCTGAGGCTTATGGTGTGGCGCTGACGCCGCTGCTGAGGCCGCTGGGGCTCAAGTTTTTGCTTGAGCCAGGCCGATTCATGGTGGCCAACGCCGGCGCGCTCCTCGCGCGGGTCGATACCTCAAGCGCGGCCACGGCAGGAACTTTCTCATCCTCGACG
>CAVRNM010000139.1:0-10182 GCA_963722225.1 uncultured Verrucomicrobiae bacterium | reverse complement strand
TAAGGGTGACACCCAGCAGTAACTGACCAAGGCGGTGCGGCTGGTCCTCAAGACGCTCCCAGCGCGTTGCCCGTTCGACTTCGCTCAGGGTCCCGAGCCTGTCGAGGGGGGAGAGGGGCGACGCGCACCACGATCGTCACTGCATTCCGCGAGATTCAGTAATTGCACGATTGGTCGGGAAGACGCATAATCGCGGAAGCGGATCTCCCATCGACCAACACCGTTGCTCAGAAAATCGTATTGTCACCAAGGACGATCTTGCCGCGCGGCCGGGTCGTTTGGGAGGTGGTGGGGTCCTCGGCGGTGACGAAGAAGTCCAGATGGCCGGGCCTTGCTTCACCGGCCGGCGCGAACCAGAAAAAGTAGAGTCCACGATTCGAGTCCGTGAGCGGGAGGACCCCGGCTTCGCGGGTCTGGCCCGAGGCGGTGTCGAGAATCCAGAAATGAAAACGCTGGCCTGGCTCGCTGGCAGGAAGCTGCTGGATGGCGATGAAGCCTTGGTTAGTGGCCGGGTCGAAGAGCGCGTAGCCGCGCCCGCCCTCGCCGGTGGAACGCAATTTCACCGGCAGGTCTTCGGGCTTTTCCCAGAATCGCTCGGCGAGCGAGGCGAGTTGAATGAAGCAGGCGTCGGCATCCTGGGAGCGTCTGGGCATCGGCAGCTCGGCCAGCGTGCTCCGGTGAGAATCGAGCCCGACAATGATGACAAACGGGTGCTCGGCCACAGCGGGAACGCGCCGCAGGTATTGGAGGGCCATCACGCCGACAACCACCGCCAGGAGGGCGGCGATCCCCCAGCGCGCAATCCCAGGCCCAAGCGACGCGACCCGGCCGGCAGGCGCCGGCGGGCTGGTCGCCGGCAGCCGGTCGATCCGGGCTTCGATTTGCGCGAGCAGGCCCGCGGGCGGTTCGAGCTGCGCCAGAGCGCGGATGCGCAGGGCGAGCGCGGACTCGAGCTCGCCCACGAGTGCGGCAAGCTGGGGGTTGTGCAGCAGGCAAGCCTCAAAGGAGGCGCGTTCGCGGGCATCAAGCCGGTCGAGCACATAAAGACAGGCGAGTTCTTCAAGTTGCGGATTCATCGGGCGGAGTCGGTGATGGCCGTGCGGAGGTCGAGCAATCCGCGACGGATCCAGGATTTGACGGTGCCGACCGGCTGCTCCAGGCACCGGGCGATCTCGGAGTGGGTAAACTCCGAGAAGAGTGCGAGCTCGAGGGCGCGGCGCTGGTTCGGGGGAATCTTTGCGAGCGCGCCAAGCAGTCGGGCGGAATCTTCGCGAGTCTCGGTGGCATGCCGGCCATCTTCGCTGGTGGAATAGTCCGGCGTCGCCTCGGCATTGGCCGGCAGCGGAGTGGTGCCGGGCCGGTGCCGGCGTTTTCGCAGATGGTCGATGCAGGTCCGGCGCAGGATGGTCACGGCCCAGGTGAATGGTCGCGACTTGCGTGAGTCGTACGAGGCCGCGTTCCGCCAGATTTTCACAAAGGCGTCCTGCAGCAGTTCCTCGGCCTCGCCGGTGTTGCCCACCAGACGGACGGCCAGCGAGAATAGCTGGACACGGTAACGGTCGTAGAGCTGGCGGAACGCCTCGCGGTCGCCCACCCCGGTTTGCGCCAGCAGGCAGACCTCTTCGATGGCAGCGGCGTTCTCCGGATCGGGCGACACGACGGGGCGGGGCGAAACACTAAGTCAGGGGGTCGGCTGCACCACCGTGGGAAAAAGGGCGGACTCGATCTTCGTGGCGGCAATCATGGCCGCGCCGCGGACCGCGTGGTCAAGCCGATCCGACATATTCTCAACCGGCCGCGGGTTGTAACGATACCGGATGATGCCAAAATCCTGTTTCTTGCCGTGGTCGTCGAGCGCCATCCATGCGCTGAAGACCAGATCAACGGGAGTTTCCCTGCGGATGCTTTGAACATAGATTCGCATTTCCAAATCGTGCGCCGGGGCATTGGCACCAAAGCGCTCCACGTTGATTTTCACCGGCCACTTTCGCTTTTCGAAAACCTCGGTGAAAACCCGGGCGATGCGATTGAAGGTGTTAAAATCACTCAAACTTCCCCGGAGCTCATCGACCACCACGATCGTGAGTTCGCGCGGGGGGGCAGCCGCGATCGGGGTCGGGGAGGTTTGGGCCCGACCGATGGCTCCGGTGGCGAGAACGACGGGAAAGAGCAGCAGGCCAAGGGCGAATCGGGTTTTCATGGTGGAAATCTTAGTTGCTCAAGTTGTAACCACTTCTACGCGAGTTTACACCCGGCGGATGCAAAACGAGACAAGTTTCGCCAGGACGGTCTCCCGCCGCCATGGTTCTGCTCCAAGGCTTGCCCTGATCAGACAGCCGCAGGGGGATGGACAAACACCCCATAACTCATTAGTCTGAAACCACGGTCGAGACTTGACGCTTGGAGCAGCTCGAAAACACCGGCCCTAACTTCAGCGGGCAGACATCAGGGATTAATCGATTGTCGGATCTGCCGATATAATAAAGACGCGTGCTTGAATACCCGTCTAAACCGATCTCCAGCCCCGAACCATCGGTGCCGTCAATGAACAAGCCGCCAGCAGGATGGACAGAAGGGAGCAGGCGAGGCCGGCTGATCACATTGCTCGCGTTTGTCCTGTTGTTCCGACTGGGGACAGCGAACGGGCAAACGTCAACGATCCCGGCGGCGCTGCCCGGATATATTGAAACCGGCACACCGCCATTTGTCGTCCTCGGGCCGGAAGCGCTGGGGCTGGACGCGGCGCCGGTCGATCTCCGCCAAATGCCGGACGGACGGCTGCTCGCTTTCGGCCACGGCGAACTGGCGCTCGGGGATGGCGTGCGCTGGGAGGATTTCCGCCAGGCTGACGATGATCCCCGGGTCGACACGGCCAGCGTCGCGATCGACCGGGAAGGTCACATCTACGCGGGTATTGCCGGCGGCTTCGGCCGGATTGAGTTCAGCCACAACGGACGGTGGCGGTATTCTCGGGTGGGGAATTTGCCCGGCGACCTCGGGAGCGTGACCGACGCCATGACTGCGGTCTCGATGGTGGGCGCCAACTGGTTCTGGTCCTGGGGCAGCGGTCCCATCATCGAGTGGCAACCGGGTGGTATCGCCAGAACGGTTGGCCGGCTCAATGCCCTGGAGCAAGTCTTCAGCCTGGGCACTGCGGTGTACATGAGCGACCAGTCCACCGGCGGGCTCTTCCGCTTGGAGAACGGCGGCTTCAGCCCGGTCGCCTGGAGGCACGACCGCTATGTCGATGAGGTCATCACCTGCACGGTGCCGATGGGCGACGGCACGACGCTGCTCGGCACGGTCAGCATCGGCCTCCAGCGATTCGATGGAACCGTGATCCAGCCATTCGTCAGCCAGGGTCCGCTGGCCGGTGCTCATCGCATCAACGATTTGTGTGATGTCGGCTACGGTTTGGTGGCGGTGGCCCTCGACAACGTGGGTGTCGTTTTTATCGACCGGGCAGGACGGATCATCCAATCCCTGGACCGTTCGGTGGACAACCGCCTAGCCAGGGTGAAACGACTGCTTCGTGCGCCCGGCGGGATTCTCTGGGCGCTTTTGAACGAAGGCATCGTCCGCATCGCTTTTCCTGCGCGTTTTTCCTCGTTTGAATCGATGGTCACCACGGGGCTGGCTTTTTCCCAGCCCTATCGGCACCAAGGCCAGCTCTGGCTGATGTCGGACGGGCAGGCCCAGCGCGGGGTCTATGACGATGAACACCGGCTCGTTCGTTTTGAACTCGACACGCCGGGTCCCTATCTGACTTCCCTGGTCGAACTCGGTGACGCCTGGATTGCCACCACGCAGGAAGGGATTTTCCGCCGCGAGCCTGGCGGTGGCTGGACGAAACTGGCGCAGGGCCCGGTCAGCCCTCATGTGCGGCCGGAACCGGTGCAGCCGGATTGCTGGATGTTCGCCGCCGAGAACGAAACCGGGTGGCTGCGCTACCTCGGCGACCAGTACGTCTTCGAGCGGTTTCCCCAGCCGGGGATGGGTCACGTGTATGGAGCCGTCACCGATGCGCACGGGGTCTTCTGGGTGGAATTGGGCGCCGCCAAGCTGGCCCGGATCGAACCAACCCTGCCCCGCCCTACGGTTGACGTGCTGGGTTCCGCAGAAGGCGTCCGTGATGCCTGGGTCCAACTGTTCCTTTTTGAAGGCGAAGTCAGGGTTAACGAGCGCGATCAGATCCTGCGGTACGAGGGGAAGCAGCATCGCTTTCTGCCTGATGCCGACCTGATGCGCCGGATTCCCGCCCTGGTCGGAGCGCTCGGCCGGCCGGCCAGTGACACCCGCGGCCGCCTATGGATCACCAAACCGGAGAATGTGTTCATCGTGGATCCTCGGTCTCCGCTGACCACCGAATCGGTCGCAGCGCTTCCCAAGGGCTTGCGTCCCCTCTTTTTCACCCCGCAGAGCGACGGCGTCGTGTGGATGAACGAGCCCATGCGGCTGGCCCGATTTGACCCCGCCCTGCCCGCCCCGGAGCCGCCGCCCTTGCGGGCCCAGATCACCCGCGTTGAATTGCCGGCGAGTGGGCTGATCTTTTTCCCGGCGGATGAACGGATCCCCGACTTGCCCGCCACCAACAGCACCCTTTCGGTTCACTATCTTGTCCCCAACCAGCCCTACGGCCAATCCGTGACCTTTGAGGTGCAATTGTCAGGCACCGAAGGAGGGTGGGTTTCGACCGGCAACACCGGCTCCATCACCTTCAACCACCTCGATCCAGGAGCGTATCGCTTGCAGGTCCGGCCGCGCCTGGGGCAGCAGACTGGCGGTGAAGCTCTCCTGGGTTTTTCCATTCTGGCGCCATGGTACCGGACCCGACTGGCTTATCTCCTCTTCGGCGCGGGAGCGCTGGGGGTCATCATTGTTGCCATCTGGCTGAGCACGTATTTTGAACGGCGCGAAAAGATCCGGTTGGAACGGCTGGTCGCGATTCGCACCAGCGAACTGCATGCCACGAATCGCGAATTGGAACGCCAGATCCTGGAGACCACCGAGAAGACGGCCGCTCTTCGGGCCAGCGAAGAACGCTTCCGGCGGTTGAACGAAAACGCCCCGGATATCATCTTTCGACTCCGCGTCGTTCCGGATGTCGGTTACGATTACGTCAGTCCCGCCGTCACTGAGATCACCGGTTACCGCCCCGAGGATTTCCTCGCCGATCCCACCTTTTCCCGCAAGATCACCCAGCCGCCCGGAGCTGAGACGATCTATGACAATGCTCTCGCCCGGCAGGTGCCCAACCGGGTGCGGGAGGTCCGCTGGGCGACCCGCGACGGACGGGTGGTCACTCTGGAGGAGCGGCTTTCACCCGTCTGCGACGCCGATGGCAACCTCGTCGCCATCGAAGGTATTTCCCGTGACATCACCCAGCGGGTTGAGGAGCAGGAGCGCCGGCAGCGCCTGGAGTCCCAGCTGCTGCAATCACAAAAGCTCGAAACCGTCGGCACACTGGCCGGCGGGATTGCCCACGACTTCAACAACATTCTCACCGGAATCCTCGGCTATTGCTCGCTGGCCTTGCAGTCAGATCAAGGGAACCAGGAAAGCCTGGAATATCTGCAGGAGATCCGGTCGGCCGGACTCCGGGCCAAGGATCTCGTGACCCGGATCCTTACTTTTTCCCGTCGCACTGAATCCAAACTCGCCGCCATCAACCTCGCCGCGGTGGTCCGGGAAGCATTGAAACTCGTCCGAGCCTCCACCCCCGCAACGATCGATATTCAAACCGAACTGGAAGACGGGATGGTCCAGGCCGATTCCACCCAGATTCATCAGATTGTCGTCAACCTTTGCACCAATGCCGTCCAGGCCATGCAGGACAAGCAGGGCACGCTGCGCATCAGCGTGCATCGAATCGGTGCCGAAACCGCCCTCGCTCGCGAGATCCCTGATCTGCCTCGAGGTCCCTGCGTGCGGCTGTCCGTCAGCGACACCGGACACGGCATGGACCAAGCCACGCAAGCGCGCGTCTTCGATCCGTTCTTCACCACGAAAGGACCGGGGAAAGGCACGGGCCTCGGTCTTTCAATCGTGCAGGGCATTGTGGCCAATCATGGCGGGGCGTTGCGCGTGCGAAGCCAGGTCGACCAGGGCACGACCTTTGAGATTTACTTCCCCGAGTCCGCCTATTCCCCGGATCGCACGGAACCCACCGCGCCGCCGCCGCCAGGCGGACAGAGATCGATCCTCGCGGTTGACGACGAACCCGCCATCGCGTCCTTGATCGTAGCCTCCTTGAAAAAGCGCGATTACCAGGTCACGGCATTTCAAGATCCCCGGGAGGCGATCGCCGCCTTCCTGGCCAGTCCCGGCCGTTTTGACGCGATCATTACTGATCTGACCATGCCCCATATGACCGGGGTGGAATTGATCCAACGAGTCCGGTCCGCCGACGCGAATATTCCGGTGGTGCTGACTTCGGGATTCAACCAGACGCTCACTCCATTGTCACCGGAAGTCGCTTTTCGGACCGTGCATATTTCCAAGCCATTTGATGGCGTCGATCTGGCCCGGGCTCTCGGCCAGATCCTGAAAGAGAAGCCGGCAGATCCAGGCAACCGCTCCGCCAGCGGCCGGGCTTGAGGCTTTGGTCAGGCCGGCGTTGTCTTCTGCTTTGCCTCCGGCGCTTCCGCTGAAGCCCGCAGCGCCTCCCCGGCCCGCGGGCGATCGGTGATGTCGTGGCAGAACGCGATGAACCGGCCGCGATCGGGGATAAAGGTCACGTTGAGCTCGAGATCGATCAAGCGGCCCTCTTTCGTGCGATGCCGGGTCTCGAACCGGCCGCCGCCCTCGCGTTGCATCCGCTGCATATGGCGTTTCACCTGCTCGGGCGTCTCGTTTCCCTCGATGTCCTGGATGTGCTGGCCGACCAGTTCCGCCCGCGTGTAGCCCAGCAGCCGGCAGTAAACCCGGTTCGCATCCACGATTTGCAGCTGCTCGTCCACTTCAATCACCCCGTCGAAGGCCGTACTGAAAAGCGCCCGGTAGGTTTCGGCCTGTTCCGCCAGCGCCGCCTCCATCCGTTTGTGCTCGGTGACATCGCGCGAGATGCCAACCATTCCGGTGATCTTGCCGCTGGCATCGCGCAAGGGAACCTTTGTGGTCGACACCCAAGTGACATGGCCGTCGGGCCAGGTCTCCTTCTCCTCGAAGGCGACGAGCGGCGCGCCCGTGCGCATGATGCGTTGCTCATCATCGAAAGCCTGCCGGGCGTGCTCCTCGGTGAAAAAGTCGAAGTCCGTTTTGCCGATCGCCTGCCCGGGATCGGTCAGTCCGAAGCTCCTCGCCATGGTGTCATTGATGCGGACAAAACGACTCTGCCGATCCTTAAAATAGATGTGGTCCGGAATCGCCTTGGCCAAACTCTGGAACAGGACCTGCTCATGCCGCAACGCCTCCTCGGTTCCCCGGCGCGCGGTGATGTCTTCCACCACCGCGCGGCATTCCTGCTTATCCGGGGAGGGCATGGCCGCGATCTGCACAAATACCGGCGGCCGGTCATTTCTTACCAGGGCCACCTCGCAGGTCTGCCTGGCCTCAGCCGCGAAAACCTGGCGCAGGAAGTCGTTGAATACAGGCTGATCCGCTTCGGCCACAAACGCCCCAAACCGTTTGCCCGGCAGGGAGGCGCACTCAAGGCCCAGCAGCCGCGCCCCGACCAGATTGGTTTGGGCAATCACGCCGGTGCGCTCCAGCGAGAAATAGCCGACAGGGGCAAAGTCAAAGAAGTCGCTGCAGCGTTGGTGCAGTTTCTCCGCCTCCGCCAGCGAGGCCCGCAATTCCTCGTTCTGCATCTCCAATTCAACCTGGCGGACCTGCAGTTCGTGGAGGAGGCCGGCTTGATCCACATTCGCGAGCGGGATGCTTCCCTGCGTTTTCAGGCGCGTTTCCGCCCGGCGGCGGAGATCGGAGGGAGGATTGGCAGGGCCTGGAGTCCCGCGGTGCGGATTATCCGGTTCAATTGCTTTTTTCATGTTCAACCGAATTGAATCTTCAAGGACAGGATCGAATCCGCAAGCCAGCGCCACCCCAAAACCCGCTCTTTTGCGCAGCACCGGTGTTTGGTATTGAATTGAGCAGGTTCGGCAAGAGCAAACGGGTGTTCCCGTGAAGACAGGCGGGGTTCTTTCGTGCCGAGACGGGATTTTGTCGCGACACCCGGGCTGATCCCATCCGCCAGGGGTTCTACTCGTGGCGCAAGGCCGGGCTCACCCAACTGAATGGCCTTCAACCCTTTTCCCGCCCGGTCCAGCCTGCAACGCCCGACGATTGGCCCTCCAGCTCTCCCGATGCTTGCGGATCCAGTCGGTCATAGCCCGGTCAAATCCGATGTCATAGCCCAGCCGCTCCGATTCCAGCCACTTGTGGCGAAGTATCTCTTCCCGCTCGGCTAGGAATTCCTTGTAGAGCGACGATCGTTTGGCGAATTCGCCTGATGGCTTGGACTCCGGCATCCTACCCGATCCATCGGCACAAGCTCGAACTTCCTCAACCGATGATGGCCCTGGACCAGGCAGGCGGTGCGAAATCTCGTGCCGGACTTTCTGCATGGAAACGGGCCGGCTGGGCAAGCATCGGCAGGCCTTCCCGAAGGAACATCATTCAGGGCGACCCGATGACACCCAGCGCGTGGTGCCGATCAGAAGAAGCGCAAATATGAACCACCAGCTCGGAGCGCCACCACCACCGCCACCGCCAGCGCTGCCACCAGTCGAGACATTGCTGGGCTGCGAAGTCACCGCATTGACCGTCAGGGTTGCCGCATTGCTGGTCACACTACCCACGACATTAGAGACTACGACGGTATAGCTTCCCGCGTTGCCGGACTGGGCGCTCGGCAGACTGTAGGAACTGCCAGTGGCCCCGTTGATCGCCGTGCCGTTGAGATACCATTGGTACGTCGGCGCCGGCCGACCCGTTGCCGTGACCGAGAACAATGCGCTGCTGCCGGCGGTGACCGTTTGACTCTGCGGCTGCGCCTCGAGGGCAGGAGCCGCGGCCAACAGGCCGAGCCGAATGGTCTGGTTGTTCGTGTCGGCCACGTAGACATTGTTGCTGCTGTCGACCGCAATGCCCGCGGGCGCAAAGAACAGGGCCGCCGATCCAGCGCCGTCAGCGCTGCCGCTGGTCCCGGCCAGGCCGGCGAGCGTGGTGACGGCCCCGGTGGCCGGAACCACCATCCGGATCGTAAAGTTATCAGTGTCGGCCACATAAACATTGCCGGAGAGGTCCACCGCCACCGCTGATGGACTGTCGAACTGCGCGGCACTGCCGGCGCCGTCCGCACTGCCGAAATTGCCCGCCAGACCGGCGAGGGTGCTCACGGAGCCCGAGGGCAGGATCTGCCGGATCGTGCCGTTGTCAGTATCCGCCACATAGATGTTTCCCGCCGTGTCGACCGCGACTCCGGACGGATAGTCGAACTGGGCCGCGCTCCCCATCCCGTCGGCGCTGCCAGAATTTCCTGCCAGACCGGCAATGGTTGTCACCTCGCCGGTCGCCAGCACCACTTTGCGAATAGTGTGGTTGTTGGTGTCGGCCACGTAGAGGTTGCCGGCGCTGTCGATCGCCACGCCCTGCGGCCCTTGGAACTGGGCGGCGCTGCCCGTTCCGTCCGCGCTGCCACTGCTGCCTGGCGTCCCGGCAAGCGTGCTCACCACGCCCGAAGCGGTTACCATGCGCAAGGTATTGTTCAACGTGTCCGCCACATAGATATTGCCAGCACCGTCGACCGCCACGGCCGAGGGGCTGTCGAAGCGCGCATCGCTGCCCGTCCCGTCGTCACTGCCTGAAACCCCGGCCAAGCCGGCCAGCGTGGTCACCGCGCCGGTAGCCGCCACTACCTCACGGATGGTGTGGTTGTCAGTGTCCGCGATATAAAGGTTGCCGGCATTGTCGGTTGCCACACCCGAGGGGTAATAAAAGTTGGCGGAGCTGCCAGTGCCGTCGGCGCTTCCATAGATGAGGGCCTGGCCCGCCAGCGTGCTCACCGTCATCGGCGTCGTCATGACAGTTCCACCGTCCTGACTGGTCGAGCTCGAAACTGCTGTCACCGCGCCGCGTTTCGTCGCCCTCGTGACCGTCAGCACCGCGCCGCTGCTCGTGACCGTCCCCGCTGAATTGATCGCCACCACTCGGTACGTGCCGGCATTCCGCATCTCAACACTG
>CAVRNM010000138.1:0-5415 GCA_963722225.1 uncultured Verrucomicrobiae bacterium | reverse complement strand
TGGACAACAAGTGGATGTCGGGCTTCCAGGCGCGCTATGCGTCGCAGTTTCTTCCGTGCTTCTTTGAGTTTGTGAAACACGGCCAGGTGAAGAACCCGGCCGCCGTGCTCGAGCCCCAGAACCGGCGCCTGTCCCACGTGTTCGACGAAGAGCTGAACTGGGAGGTCACGGGAACGGCCGAGGAGGACGCGGAGGGCGATGAGGAAGTCGAGGCGCATCCCGAGGTGGATCCTTACCTCGAACGCCGGCCGGGCGGCCGGCGCGTCAAGGAGATCCCGGACGTGACGAAATACCTTGCCTGATAATCGGCGGAATTTGCGGCGCCCGATGTGCTACCCTGGGCGAAACATCCCGCCATGACCGAATCCGCCATGCCCGCCATTTCCGCTCGCGCCGCCGTTTCCCTGCCCTCGCCCCGGGTCATGTACCGGGCGCTCACCCGGCGCGATTCCGCCTACGAAGGCGTGTTCCTGGCGGGCGTCAAGACGACCGGCATCTTCTGCCGGCCGACCTGTCGCGCGAAAAAACCGCGCGCCGAGAACGTCGAGTTTTTCGCCTCGGTCGCGGAGGCGTTGCACGGCGGCTACCGGCCCTGCCGGCTGTGCCATCCGCTGGACCGGGTGCCGGCGCCGCCTGCCGTAGTGGTTCAACTACTACAGGCCGTGGAGGCGAATCCCGCGACCCGGCTGACGGACAAGGATCTCGCCGGGCTGGACCTCGATCCCTCAACGGCCCGGCGACAGTTCCGCGCCCGTTACGGCCTGACGTTCCAGGCCTATCAGCGGGCGCGGCGCATGGGCCGGGCCCTGCATGAGGTCCGCGCCGGGAAAGCGGTGATCGATGTCCAGCTGGACGGCGGGTACGCCTCGACCAGCGGATTTCGCGGGGCGTTCCGCCGCGTGTTCGGCAAACCGCCGCGCGGGGCGCGGGCGGACGACTGCCTGCTCGCCCGGCGCTTCGACACGCCGCTCGGCAGGATGCTGGCGCTGGCCGACCGGCAGGGCCTGCGGTTGCTGGAGTTCGTGGACCGCCGCGGGCTTGAGAAAGAGATCGGACGGTTGCGCCGCCGGCTGCGGTGCGCCGTGGTGCCGGGATCGAACGCCACGCTGGAAGCAGCCGGGGCGCAACTGCGGCGCTATTTCGCCGGCGAACAGTTCGAATTCGACCTGCCGCTGGCGCCGGTTGGCTCCGGGTTTCAGCAGGACGTGTGGGCCGCGCTGCGGCGCATTCCCGCGGGGAAGACGCGGTCGTACGCGGAGATTGCGGCCGAGGTCGGCCGGGCGGGGGCGCAGCGGGCCGTCGGTCGGGCCAACGGCTCCAACACCCTCTCGATCGTCATCCCGTGCCACCGCGTCATCGGCGCGGACGGTTCGCTCTCTGGCTATGGCGGCGGCGTGTGGCGCAAGCAGCGCCTGCTCGACCACGAGCGGGCGGTGATGAGCGTCGGGCGGTGAGCTTTGGGGATCCCGCCCGGCCGGCTGTTCGAGGCTGAAATCTTTTCTTGCGCGGACGGGAGTGTGTGTTTCTCCTAACCGCTCCCGCTAGCGCCCAGGTGGTGGAACTGGTAGACACGCAGGTCTCAGAAATCTAATTGGCGGTTTTTCTCATGTTTCGCCAATTGGTCCGAAATCGCCAAGTAATCGTGATAGTAGTGAGATATGCAATTATCTTCGATTCTCAGTTCTCCAGAAATAGCCCCAATTCCGACGAGAAGTGTAGAAAAATGAGTGTAGAAAAGGCTCCCTGAGCGGTGTCTGGCGCGGTCATTTGGTAAATCGCGCTCACTGGTCGAGCGGACTGCGTGCGCCCAGTCCTGGTCGCACCATGACATGGGTGTAGATTTGAGTGGTCTCTACACACGCATGCCCCAGCAGATCCTGGAGGCTGCGGATGTCGGTGCCGGCTTCGAGGAGGTGCGTGGCAAACGAATGTCGCAGGACGTGCGGGGTTACTCTTTTGTCGATACCGGCTTTGGCGGCCGCCTCCTTGATCACTCGCTGGAAGGTAGCGTCGATGACGTGGTGACGCCGCACGATTCCGGTCTGCCGATCTTGCGATAGATTCTTCATGGGGAAGACCCACTGCCATTGCCAGGCAGTTCCCGCTCCCCGGTATTTGCGGTCGAGGCCGGCCGGCAGCCAGACCCCAGGCACCTGGTTCTCCCGGTCCTTGGCAAAAAGCTCACGTAGGTGCGCCAGATGGGCCTGCAATCGGGGAATCAGCTTCTCTGCCAAAACGGTCACGCGGTCCTTGTTGCCCTTGCCGGCGCGCACCACGATCCGGCCGCGTGCGAGGTCGAGGCTTTGCACCCGTAGTTCCAGCAGTTCGGTAATCCGCAGGCCGCTGCCGTATTGAAGCTCGGCCATCAGTCGCCAGGTGCCTTCTAGCGACGCGAAGAGCGATTTGAGCTCCTCGCGGGACAATACAACCGGTATGCGGTGACTTGGCCTGGCCCGCTTGAATTCGCCGAGGTCCCCGAGATCCCGTTTCAGGACCTCCCGATAAAAAAAGACGAGGGCATTCAGAGCTTGTCGCTGGCCACTCGCGGATATTCGTTTTTGAACCGCCAGGTCGGTCAGATGATCGCGGACCTCCTCGGCGCCCGCCTGATCGGGTGTCTTGGGCGCGATCGCAGTGGCGAACCGCCGGAGGCATCCGCGGTAGGTTTGCTCCGTGTTCCACAGGAAACCCCGCAGGCGGATGGTGCGGATCAACTGGGCCTCCCATTCGGGAGTTCCCTCAGGGATGGGCATCGGTTGCGGAGGAAACGCAGTCTCGAAGCGCCGCTCAGGCGGGTTGTCACCGTATTCGCGGCGGTGAGTGATGAAGAACCAGCGCAGGGCATCCCGGTCGATCTGGCCACAATTGCCCTGCTCAAGGCCGACCTCAAGGTAAGCCTTGGCTATGCCAATGGAGGCTGGTTTGCGAACCGCTTTGCAGTGCCCCAGGAAGGCGATAACGGCCCGAATGAACTGGATCTTCTTCTGGTCATCGAGGGGTTCCTGATCCAAGACAAAGCGCCAATCGGGAAAGGAAACGGGCTTCGCCCAAGACGGATTGGCGGTGCTGCTTTTTGCGGGTGTGTTAAGCGCGGTGCTCGATGCGTCTTCAAGGGCTGGACTATCTTGTAAGGTACTCATAGGAAAATTCTAACGGCGAAAATGGCATGGATGACTTGGTGAGATCCTGCCGCTCCCGCCCCCAATGTTATGCTGCACTTTTGAACCTCTGTTGTTTCACCCGTTCCATGAGATTTTCTAGAAATAGGAGTAGTATTCCGGTGAATTTCACGTATTAGAACACATGAAGATCCTTGACCGCTTGTCACGGGAAGAGCCGACGAGGCAAAACTCGCGCATGCTCAGTTATGCCTCTCACGATCAAGGATATGTAACCGTGAAATCTCCCCTGACCGGTGGATGGACGAGCGGGATTGACGGAACAAGGCTACTACGTTGGTGCTGATTTGGGAATCTGCGTTCCGACCGGTTTTTGGGGGGATTATCGAGGCATCAAAACAGGCTTCTGCAGGTTTTGGTTGCTGCTATTTGTGGGCCTTTTGACGCGCAAAGACAGGAGCGGTCAACGGAAAACGACATACGGAATATCTTGCCAATGAGAAACTAGAAACGAGAATCAGCCTCCGAAATCCCCTCTAGCCCATGCAAGCCCCGATCCATGTTATGCGGCCCGCGCGTGTGGCATAATATACTGTTGGGCGCAAAAGCATGCATGACGCGAATCCAACAAACAGAGTGATTTCCGAGCACTTCGTTCAGCTGTCGGCGGAATTTCGGAAGCGGTATGGTGCTGCGGGAGGATGCAACCGTCTTCAGTTTTCAAAGACGATTGGAGACTTAAGGGTCCATCAGGATGTCGTTCCGTATGCGTGCGCAGTCTTTCTGTCCGAAGAGGAATTCAAAGCGTTCCGAACAGGTAGGCCTGACATCAATTGGGAGGAAGTGGAGAATAGGGCCGAGAGGATCTTCCGTGAGCTCCAGCATGTCAGCCGGAACGGAGATGAATTCCATGAGAGTTGGACAGGCGTGAACGGAAACGGAATTTAACGATGCAATCCAAAATAACGCCCAACCAGTGGCCGCTGCGAATGGCCTTGGCTGGCATGCCGACTGCGGAGCAGCCGGCACGCCAGCCGGCGGCACATCGCAGGTCCTGAGCGTTCGGCATAAAAAACATGATTACCCTATCTCCGCTTGCCAAGAAATTGTCCGGCTATCTATTGGTCGTGCCGACATGGTCGCTCGCCCTTTTCCTCAGCGCGTACGAGAAAGATGGGCTGCCGCATGCTGTGCCGCTGACGCTATGTTTCCTCGGCTACGTCATCATCGCGTTCGTCACTTTTGATTGGGGGCGGATGCGAGGATTTCCAGCAACGACAGATGAAGGACGATACAGCGGCTCGAACATCCTACGATGCGTCGTGATGTCATTCATCATGGTCATCCCAGTGACCCTGGTAGCGGGACCGTTTTTACTCATCACCCTCAGAATCATACGATGAAGATGGAGCCGAACAAGTGGCCGCTGCGAATGGCCTTGGCTGGCATGCCGACTGCGGAGCAGCCGGCACGCCAGCCGGCGGCACATCGAGGTCCTGAGCGTTCGGCATTACTGAAATGGACTTCTCCGTCTCGCGAACATACTGGGCCGTGTTGATTCTAGCCAACATCGCTTACCTCATTCTGAATAACGATGCTTATCAGCGAACGAGGAAATGGTACATGTTAGCGATGACGATCGTTTCAATGACGATTGTGGCGACAACAATGCTCGGGTTCCTGATCCGCTACTCGGTCATGTTCTACGGTCACAAGGGGGCGATACAAAATCTATTGTTGGCGATCCCCATCGTTCGTATGCCGCTCGACGTCTGGTTATATTATAAGTTGCTTGGCGATTTCAAAAAGGCCCATCAATCTACGATCGCCGACCACATTTCTGATTCCTGAGGTGAAGAACTGGAAACAAAAAGACAAAAGATCGCCGAACCCAGAAGGTCGTGTGCCGCGATAGCCGGCACACAACCCTTGTTGAACGAGCCCTGGCGCGGGCTGGGGACGTCGCTTATGCGCTTTGTATTTTAGCGACGGGCTCCGGCAGAAACGCGGAACGGGACGTCGTGCTGGGTCCAACCCGGGATTGCGAGAGGCGGGCGATGGAAAGGTCGGTTCTGTTCGGCTCGCGGTGAGGCGGAAAGCCCATCGAATCGGAAGCTCGGGGCCGGATGGGGCCACTACTGACAAAGCGGCGGCTGGCGGTCGGGACAGGTCGCGATCGCCGGTGAACCGGACGGGAAGCTGGAGGGCGCTTCAGCATGACGGCGGGGCGCGGGCCTGGGGTTGGATGCGCTCGACGACAATGCAGCAACAGCCTGGCGATGGGGCAAAGGGGGGT
>CAVRNM010000137.1:0-5315 GCA_963722225.1 uncultured Verrucomicrobiae bacterium | reverse complement strand
GAAGCCGCTTGACCTTGTCGACCAAAAGGTCGGCGACGTAATCGACCTCCTCCTTCGTATTGAACCGACCGAGGCCGAATCGGATGCTCGAGTGCGCCAACTCGTCGCCGACGCCAAGCGCACGCAGTACGTAGCTCGGTTCGAGGCTCGCGGACGTACACGCGGAGCCCGAGCTCACGGCCACGTCTTTGATGGCCATCATGGCCTCCCCCTCGAACAAGAAATGAAACTGATGTTGAGCAACTCACCCTCCTGGCCCCGGGGTTTCTGGGTGGCTCGGTGGCCAAGGCCGTCCGCCACCGCGGTCTGGCGCGCCGCATCGTTCTCTGGTCGCGCCGGCCGGAGAATCGCGCGCGACTCCAGGGGCAATCCTGGTGCGATGAAGTCCGCGACACTCCTGAGGAGGCGGTCCGCGGCGCCGATCTGGTCGTTCTGGCCGCTCCGGTGGAAAAGATCATCACGCTGACGCAGGCCGTGGGACCGTGCCTGGACGCCGGGACCCTGGTCACCGACGTCGGCAGTGTGAAGGGGGAGATCGCCCGGCTGGGTCATGCGGCGATGCGACCCGGGGCGCATTTTGTCGGCGCCCACCCGATGGCGGGGTCGGAAAAGACCGGCTGGGAGCATTCGACGGAGTCCCTGTTTGTGGACCGCGCCTGCTTTGTCACGCCAGTGAGCGAAACGGATGGGCGCGCCCTCGAAACGATCGTGCGCTTCTGGCACGGGCTCGGCGCGGAGGTCACCACCCTTGATCCGGATGCGCATGACGAGATCGTGGCCCATATCAGCCACCTTCCGCAGGTGATCGCCGCGAGCCTCTGTCATTTTCTCGCCCAGAAATCTCCGGGCTGGCGCAATTTTGCCGGCGGCGGGCTGCGCGACACCACCCGGCTCGGTGCCGGCGACCCGACGATGTGGATTGAAATCCTCCGGCAGAACCGGGAGGAAGTGCTCCGGGCCCTGCGGCAGTTTCAGGATGAACTGCACGCGTTCCAGACCGCGCTGGCCAACCGCGATTTTGTCGAACTCCGGACCCGGCTCGAACGGGCCAAGGCCTATCGGGACGCCTTTCGGCCGTGAACCGTTATTCGCTTGGCGGAAGCGTGAGCTTGGATGAGCCTCGGCCCTGAATGCTCGATCCGCTTCCCATTGTTCCTTTCACCAGGCCGGCGCGCGGCGCCGTGCCGCTGCCCGGATCGAAGAGCATCACAAACCGTGCGCTCATTCTTGCGGCGCTTTCCGAACGCACGGTGACGCTCCACCAGGCGCTTTTCAGCCAGGACACGCGTCTCATGGTCGAGGCGCTGCGCGCCCTTGGTTTTGGGGTCGAAACCGACGAACCCGCCCGCCTCGTCCGCATCGCGGGCCGGGGAGGCGAGATTCCTGCGCGCGAAGCCCGGATCGACGTCGGCAACGCGGGCACGGTGGCGCGCTTCCTCGCCGCGTTGGTCTGTTTGCGGCCGGACGGGGTCTACGATTTTTCGGGCGACGAAGCCATGGGCCGCCGCCCGATCGGAGCGCTGCTCGACGCCCTGGCTGCCCAAGGCGCGCAGGCCACGGCGCGGAGTTTTCCGTTCACGCTGCGGACCGCGGGCCTGCCCGGCGGCGCTGTCGAGCTGGATGCGTCGGAAAGCTCCCAGCTGCTCTCGGCGCTCCTGATGGTGGCGCCGCACGCGCGCACGCCGCTCCGGGTTCGGCTCAAGGGCCCGACCGTCTCGCGTCCCTTCGTGGAAATGACCGAGCGGATGCTCGAGCAGTTTGCCGCCCAGCCAGCCGGGTATGCCATTGAAGTCGACGCCACCGCCGCCAGCTACTTCCTGGCGCTGCCGCTGGTGGCGGGCGGTCACGTCAGCCTGACCGGCTTGAGGACCGTCCAGAGCCTGCAAGGGGACATCGGGTTCGTGAGCGTGCTGCACCGTGCGGGGCTCGCCGTGACCGAAGCTGGCCGCGGAGAAGAAGCCTCAATCGCGACGGGTGCCCCGCGACGCGGCGTCACGGCGGATTTCAATGCGTTTTCCGACACCTTTCTCACCCTGGCCGCGATCGCGCCGCTGCTCGATGGCCCCACGCGCATCACCGGCATCGGGCACACGCGCCGGCAGGAGACGGATCGCGTGGCCGGCGCCGCCCGCGAGCTGCGCAGACTGGGCCAGGAGGTGATCGAGGAGGAGGAAGCGCTCACGATCGTGCCCCGTCCGCTCCAGCCCGACATCGAGATCGAGACCTACAATGACCACCGGTTCGCGATGAGCTTCGCGATCCTGGGCTGCCACGACCTCCGCGGCGATGGCCGCCCCTGGCTGTGGATCCGCCATCCCGGCTGCTGCGCGAAGACGTTTCCGGATTTCTTTGATGTTCTTGAGCTGGTCTGGAAGAATTCCCACCTGAGCCCGTGAAAGAACCGGATTTCATCATTGTGGCGATCGATGGCGGCGCGGCCGCCGGCAAGTCGTCGACGGCGGACGCGCTCAGCGAACGGTTTCATCTGCTCCACGTGGATACCGGCTCGTTCTACCGGGCCGTGACCGCAGAATTGCTCCGCCGGGGCGTGCGTCCTGACGATCTGCCCGCCGTGCAGGCGGCGCTCGCGGGGCTGAGACTTGGTACGCGCGTCACCGGTCGGCGGGCGGAGATCGAACTCGATGGCCGCGGGGTGGGGGACGAGATCCGCAGCCGGGCGGTGAATGAGAACGTGTCTTTTTTCGCGGCAATTCCCGAATTGCGGCAGGCGCTCCTGGGCTATCAGCGCGGCCAGGCGGACGAGGCGCGCCGCCACGGTTTCCACGGGCTGGTGATGGAAGGGCGCGACATCGGCTCCGTGATCTTCCCCGACGCCGACTTCCGCTTCTTCCTGCAGGCCGACCCGGCGGAACGCATCCGGCGCCGGGTCGCCCAGGGACAGCAGGACGCGATTCAAGAACGCGATCGGCTCGACTCCTCGCGCCGGACGTCACCGCTCACGTGTCCGCCCGGCGCCACCGCGATCGACAGCACCCATTTGACCCGGGAGGAGGTGGTCGCCCGCCTGGCCGCGCCGATCGCCTCCCGTCTGGCCCGCCCATGATCACTGGTTTCCCGCAGGTCCGGATGGGGTTTGTCTACGGCTTCTTCCATTTCGGGATGAGTGCGCTGTGCGACATCAACTTTCGCATTGCCGTGAGCGGCGTGGAAAACCTTCCGCGGCGTGGCGGGTTTATCGTCGCGGCCAACCATGCCAGTCTGCTCGATCCGCCGATCGTGGGCGCGCAGGTGCCCCGGCAGATGGCGGCGTTTGCGCGCAAGACGCTCTGGAAGGGAGGCATCATCAGCTGGTGGCTGGATATTGTTGGCGTCATTCCGGTGGATCGGGATGGCGGTTCGGACGTCGGCGCCATCCGGCGGGTCCTGCAGACGCTGAAGCAGGAGAAGGGAATCGTTCTGTTTCCCGAAGGCACCCGCACCCTCTCGGGACAACTGCAGAGGGCGAAGGCCGGCGTCGGTCTCATGGCCTGCCGCACGGGTGTCCCGGTGGTGCCGGCGCGTGTTTTTGGCACGTTCGAAGCGTGCGGCCGGTACGGGCCGTTGCGGCTCGGCACACCCGTCTCGGTGGTATTCGGCCGCCCGTTGCTGGCGGCTGATTACGACGATCAGTCGGAGGGCAAGGATCGCTACCAGCACGCCTCCGAGCGGATCATGTCCGCGATCGCCGCGCTCGAACTCCCGCGGCCGACGGTGATCTGAACTGGAGTCAGGCAGTCGAGCGCCGAGGGACGAGTGGCGAAGGCCAGACCCGGCAGCGACTTGAACCACCATGTAGCCGCGGGAATGGAATTCCGTGGAAGCATGCGATTCAGGCGGACCAGATTGACAATGTGGAACTCAGGAAGCCGGCGAACGAGGTCGTGGATGGCACCAAGGAATAAAATATAGCCGGATGGGCCAGCTTTCCTGATTTCCACATAATCAGGGCGGTCCCTAAAATCATCTGGCCGTGCCGTCGGCAAGGTCGCGGGCGACGGCGCCCAGGCGGGCGGTGATCCGGTCGGGGTGGCCGAGGTTTTCCTGGATGCAGTTGACCAGCGCACTTCCGACGACGATGCCGTCGGCGCTGCGCGCCAGCTGGCTCACCTGTTCGCGCCGCGAAATGCCGAAGCCAACCACGACCGGAAGGGCGGTGTGGGCCCGGATCCGCGCCACGGCCTCGGGAATGCCGCCGGCCATTTCAGCGCGGATTCCGGTGACGCCTTCACGCGAGACGTAGTAGACAAAACCAGTCACCGCCGCCGTAATCTTCGGAATGCGCGAATCGGGGGTGGTGGGCGCCACGATGAAGACCGTTTTCAAGCCATGGGCCTGGCTGGCGGCGAGCACCTCGCCGGCTTCCTCGGGCGGCAGATCAAGGGTGAGCAGGCCGTCGACGCCGGCGGCCGTGGCGGCGCACACGTACGCGTCGACGCCATGGGCAAAGACCAGATTATAATAGGTGTAGAAGACAATCGGCGTGTCGGGATGATCTGAGCGCAGCGCGCGCACCAGCTCGAACACGCGGGCGCACGTCATGCCGGACGCAAGCGCGCGCTGGGCGGCGAGCTGGTTGGTCAATCCATCGGCGAGGGGATCGGAAAACGGCACGCCCAATTCGAGCAAATCGACGCCGCTCGCGAGAACCGCGCGGCAGGCGGCGAGCGACGTGTCGAAATCAGGATCGCCGGCGCAAAGATAGGCGACAAACGCTGCGCGATTCTGGGCGCTGGCGCGGACAAAAACCTGGGCAATGCGGTCCATACGGAAGGCCGAAAGTCGAAGGTCCGCCGGCGAAGGTCCAGACGAAAAGGCAGCTAGTTCAGCGTGAACTCCACCATCACGGGCCGGTGATCGGACAGATTGCATCGCACCACATGGCAGTGGAGCACGCGACATTTCGGGGGGAGGAAGACAAAATCGAGGGCGCGCCTCGGCCACGGGGCCGGATACGTGCGGACGCCCTGCGGCGGATGAAGCGTGTAGTGACCCTGCAGGGAAAGGTACTGGAACAGGGAAGCCGTGGCATCCAGCCGGTGCGACGGGTTGTTCAAGTCGCCGCAGAGAATGGGCTCAGTGGCCCACTGCGACCGGCGGTGCTCGCGCTTGGCGTTGAGGTACTCCATCAGCTGGTCGATCTGACGGAAACGGTGGGTTCGCGACCGATAGTGCAGGTGAAGATTGACGATGGGTAGCAATGCCCGCGGACCTCGATCTCGGCGAACAGGAAGCCCTTTTCGCCGACCTTGCGAGTCCCGAACGTGTTGTTCTCCCAAGCGACAATGGGGTAACGCGAGAGGATGGCGTTGCCGTAG
>CAVRNM010000136.1:0-8924 GCA_963722225.1 uncultured Verrucomicrobiae bacterium | reverse complement strand
GCTGCTTCGGCAGCGCACGGCGGCTCATCGGCCACAGGCGCGTCCCCGAGCCGCCTGCCATGATCAGGGCGTAGTTCATTTTCGAATTTCAGAAGCCGCGCAGATCCGTGCTGGAGCGGCGCACCAGACCATCCTTCGGAACGCGCTTGAGCACAACATAATCAAGTCCGTGGGTCCGGCAAAAATCCCTTTTTTCCGGTTTGTCGCCGTCGTCGTTCACCGCGTAGATATCCGGCTTGATCCGCGCAATCTCCGGTTCGGCGTCCATCCAGCCCATGCCCGTGGAAACCAGCGCCTGCTTGACATGGCGAATGGCACCAACGGTGTAGCGTCGCTCGGCCGCCGTCAGCAGGGGATGCCCCGCCCCCTTGAGCAGGCGGACATTCTCGTCGTTGCCCACTACGACAAAAAGGTCCCCCAATCCGGCCATTTCCTCGAAAAAACGGACATGGCCGGAATGGAAAAAATCGTAGCAGCCCGTAACCACGACCTTCTTCCGGCCCGACAATGGCTCTGGCGCTGGCTCAGGAAATCCGGCGAGACGGTCCGTCGCGATGGTGTGGCACGCCAGGCCGTGCGCCGCGCAATAGGCTCGTTGGGCCGGGGTGTCGTCGCTTGCATCGGCGATCCAGACGTCCGGCCGATAGGGAAGGCCGTCGGGCAGGGCGTCCGGACCGGCATTGGC
Source organism: uncultured Verrucomicrobiae bacterium (assembly GCA_963722225.1). GTDB lineage: Bacteria > Verrucomicrobiota > Verrucomicrobiia > Opitutales > Opitutaceae > Fen-1467. Next base: position 8,239 of record CAVRNM010000136.1, on the reverse strand, counting down.
TTCAACGATCCGCACCCCGTTGACGTAGCGAACTGACTGAACGACGTATTCGCGCTCGGCCTGCGGGTATTTAGGTGCCCGTCCAGTGAGACTCCGGAACGCCAGGTCCGACCAGAGCAAGACCTCGAGATCGCCAAACTTCGCGGCTTCCTGGAGAAAACGAAAGTCGGCGGAATTCAACCGATCGAAGCCGGAAAAGACGACGGCACGGGTCATGGCAGGGCACCCGCAATTCGAATCTTAATCCGCAGCGAGCCTGGCACGGGTCGCCGCGAAACCACAGTCAGATATCCGCCGCCGCATCCCGAAAACATGGCCCCCGGGTATTTCCCTTGGTAATACCTCAGCAAACCCGGGAGGTCCGTCTTGATGGTCGGATGACGGACCGTGTGCGGAAGGAGCGTCTCCCAGCACGCCATGGTCTCATTCAGGGAGGCCCCCAGCGCATCGGCGTCCATGGCCAGGATCGCCTGGAAACAGTCCTGGCCTGACCGCCCGAGGCGGGCAATCCACTCCGGTTCAAGGTTCTTGATCCCGAGGGGATTGTAGCCATCCGGCCGCGGCAGGATCGGCAGAAGATGGAGGGTGCGCTCAAGCCAGCGGGCGACGACCGGATCGTTGTTTGATTCGATATGCTGCGGAAAGATTCCGCTGCGGAACCGGACGTCGTAGTCGAGGCGGCAGACGCCGGGATAAATCAGGCCGATCATGTCCTGCGTCCCCGACGGTTCGCTCTTTCCGCGGTTCTCCTCCGCGTAGAGTTGTTCCACCAGGCTGGCCGGATCTCCCGTCGGCAGCCGGCCATTCCACAGACGCAGGGCCACCTGGCGCGAACCGGTGGCCATGCCCGCCCGATCCATCAGGTGACAGACCGGACTGAGGCTTGCCACAACCATCGAGCCCGGCGGGGAGGGATCGAGTCGCGAAACAAACGGCTGATCAATCCACCCGCCGGCAAGCTGGAGCCGGTAAGGAAAGTCGCCGATCACGTCGGTGATTTTCCCGGGCAACGGCTCCGGCAGGGTGGGTTGGACTGGGCTTTCGGCCAGCATGACGCAAAACCAGCTCGCGGTCGGAAATCAAAGGGTATCCTTGACCGTGGCCTTCCCGGCCTTGCGATCGCGATATTGCTTTTCGATCCACTGGTAAGTCGTTTTCAGGCCATCGCTGATCGAAATGCCGGGCTCCCAGTTCAGGATGCTCCGGATCATCGTGTTGTCGCTGTTGCGGCCGGCCACGCCTTTCGGGGCGTCGAGCAGGTATTTGCGCTTCAACTTCACGCCGCCGATCTTCTCCGCCAGGCTGGCCAGTTCGTTGATCGAGATCATCTCGCTGGTGCCGAGATTGATCGGGGTGGCGATCAGCTCGTTGCAGTGCATGATCTTGTCGATGCCGGCCACGCAGTCATCAATGTACATGAAGCTCCGGCACTGCGTGCCGTCACCCCAGACTTCCAGCGTGTCGCGCCCGCCGTCCTTGGCCTCGATCACTTTCCGGCACATCGCCGCCGGCGCCTTTTCGCGGCCGCCGTCCCAGGTGCCCCACGGCCCGTAAACATTGTGAAACCGGGCGATGGCGGTCCGCATGCCGCGTTCAGCGGTGTACTCCTGGCAGAACATCTCGGACATCAGCTTCTCCCATCCGTAGCCGCGCTCGGCGTAGGCCGGATAGGCGTCCGTCTCCTTCAAGGCCCGGCAGTGCGGATCCTCCTGCAGCTTCGTGTTGTAGGCGCAGGCGGAGGACGAATAGAAATACCGGGCCGCGCCGGCGCGATAGGCGGCTTCAATCAGGTGCGCATTGATGAGAATGCTGCGCAAACACATGATCCGAAAGCGCTCGATGAAGCCCATTCCGCCCATGTCCGCCGCCAGATTGTACACCTCGACCGCGCCTTCGACCGCCCGTTGGCAATTCTTCTCGTTCGTCAGATCCAGGCTCAGGCACTCAACTCCGTCGATGCGCTGGTACCAGTCGGACAGCGGCTTTCGGTCGACCGCGCGGATGCGGGTAAAGCCCTTGCCGGTAAAATAGCGCACCAGGGATCCGCCGATGAATCCGCCGGCGCCGGCGATCAGGATCAAATCATGTTTTCGACACGGAGTGAATGTAGGTTTCTTCATGATGGGCGCGAGATTTCCGGCCTGGCGACTTTCGGGGGACGGGAGCAGAGGCGGCTGACCCCACCGCTCGACGCGTCCGCCGCGCAGACCGCCGGAGGCATGCTAGCTGCGGAATAGTTTCGATTTCAATGGCGAATATGCAAAAATGGCTCGTGCGAGTCCGGGAGCGGTGCACACTCGACGCATCCAATCCGCCATGCCTCCTCCCGCCTCTCCCGGTCGCAAACGTGCCTCGAACAAGAGCAGCGCCAAATCAGCTCCACCCGCGGTCCTGGCGCCGCCTGCCGCCCCTGCGTCGCCGGTCGCCCCGGCGCCGGACGAATTGCGTTCGGACGCGCTGCGGACTCAGATTCTGCGCCACCTGACCTTCACGCTGGCGCGCGATCCGCACACGGCCACGACGCGGGACTGGTGGATCTCCACCGCGATGGCGGTGCGCGACCACATCCTGGAGGGCTTCATTGGAACCATGGGCGTCCACAACGAGAAAAACGTGCGCCGCGTCTATTACCTGTCGCTCGAGTATCTGATGGGCCGGCTGCTCGAATCCAATCTGCACAACACGGGCCTTTACGAAGACGCGGTGGCGGCGGTGCGGTCGCTGGGCCTGGACTTTCAGGTCCTGCGCGATGCCGAGGAGGACATGGGCCTGGGCAACGGCGGCCTAGGACGCCTCGCGGCCTGCTTCCTGGATACGCTGGCCACCCACGATTATCCCGCGATCGGCTACGGCATTCACTATGAATTCGGCCTGTTCAAGCAGGAGTTCGTCAACGGGCACCAGGTGGAGCATCCGGACAACTGGATCATGTTCGGCGATCCCTGGGAAATCGTCCGGCCCGAATACACGATCCGCGTGCAGCTTTACGGCGAAGTCGTGCACGAGTTCAACGATCGCGGTAATTCCCGTCCGCGCTGGGTCAACACGCGAACCATCCTGGGCGTGCCCTTTGACACGCCGATCGCCGGCTACGGCACCCCAACGGTGAATTTCCTGCGCCTGTGGGCCTCGAAGGCGACCGAGGAATTCGACCTCGCCACCTTCAACCGCGGAGGCTATGTCGAGGCGGTGGGCGAAAAGGTGGTGGGCGAGACGGTCTCCAAGGTCCTTTACCCGAATGACAAGACCGACAACGGGAAGGAACTGCGCCTGGTCCAGCAGTATTTCTTCATTGCCTGCTCGCTGCGCGACATCATCCGCCGCCACCGCAAGCACGCGGAGAATTCCTGGGACAATTTTCCCGACAAGGTGGCGATCCACCTGAACGACACCCATCCGGCCGTGGCGATCGTCGAATTGCTGCGGATCCTGGTCGACGAGGAGGAACTGCCGATGGGACCAGGCCTGGTCCATTGTGACGCGCACCTTCGCCTACACCAACCACACGTTGATGCCCGAGGCGCTGGAAAAGTGGCGCGTGGCGCTTTTCCAGCGAGTGCTCCCGCGTCATCTGCAGCTGATCTACGAGATCAACGTCCAGCTCATGGAGGCGTGCGAACGCCAGTGGCCCGGCGACGGCGGCAAAAAGCGGGTGTGCTCGTTGATCGAGGAGGACGGCGGGCGGATGGTGCGCATGGCCCATCTCGCGGTGGTCGGCTCCCACTCGGTCAATGGCGTGGCGGCCCTGCACAGCGAGCTGCTCAAGCGCACGCTCTTCCCCGAGTTCGACGAGCTTTACCCGGGCAAGTTCAACAACAAGACTAATGGCATCACTCCGCGCCGCTGGCTGCTCCAGGCGAATCCCCGCCTGGCGAAGCTGATCTCCGGGACCCTCGAGAGTTTCCGTTGGATCCGCGACCTGACCCGGCTCCGCGAATTGGAGCATTATGCGGATGATGCCGGCTTCCGCCGGGAGTTCCTGGCGGTGAAACGCGACAACAAGATCGACCTGGCCGCGCTGATCGAAAGCGAATGCGGCGTCCAGGTCTCCCCGGACGCGATCTTTGATGTCCAGGTGAAGCGCTTGCATGAATACAAGCGGCAGCACCTGAATTTGCTGCACATCCTGGCCTTGTACCGGCGCCTGCTGCAGAATCCGTCTTTGGACATCCACCCGCGGGTCTTCCTGTTCGCCGCCAAGGCGGCTCCGTCCTACGACGTCGCCAAGAACATCATCCGCGCCATCAACCTGATCGGGGAACGCATCAACCACGATGAGCGCGTGGGCGGGCGGATTCGCGTGGCGTTCCTGCCCAACTATCGCGTCTCGCTCGCCGAGCGCATCATCCCGGCGGCGGACGTGTCGGAACAGATCTCCACCGCGGGCAAGGAGGCGTCCGGCACCGGCAACATGAAGCTCGCGCTCAATGGTGCGCTGACGCTCGGCACACTCGACGGGGCCAACATCGAGATCCGCGACGAGGTTGGCGAGGAGAACATTTTCATCTTTGGACTGACGGTGGAGGAGATTGCGGCGCTCCGGGCCAAGGGCTACAATCCTTGGGATTATTACCATCGCGACGAGGAATTGCGGGCCGTGATCGACTGGCTCGGATCGGACTTCTTCACGCCCGCGGAAGGATCGGCCTTTGCTTCCGTGCACCACACCCTGCTGGCAGGCGGCGATCCTTTCATGGTCCTGGCCGATTTCCGCGCCTACAGCGACGCCCAGGCGAAGATCGACGCGGCTTACCGCGATCGGGGTCGGTGGGCACGGATGGCGATCCTCAATACGGCGCGATCGGGGCGTTTTTCCAGTGACCGGACCATTCGCGAATACGCCGAGCAGATCTGGAATCTGCCGCCGTGTCGGCGCGGTTAGTCCGTCGGGATTTGCGCTCCCCCGACGAGCAGACTGTCAAAAGCCTGCGAAGTCGGCGGTCGAGTGGATATTTTGCGGAACTACGTTATTTTGCGGCGGCTTACGCATGAAAACAATTTGTGCCTGGTGCAACAAGGTGCTGACCGACGGGGATACCCCGGACGGCATGTTGTCTCATGGCATCTGCCCTGACTGTTTGAAGGAGCTGATTCGCAGCCCCGAAGTCAGTCTCGCGGACTTTCTCAACTCGATTGAGCTTCCCATCATGGTGATGGACAAGTCGGTCGCGATTCAACAGATGAACCGGACGGCCGAACGCATCTTGGGCAAGTCCGTGGGCAAGGCAGTCGGATTGAAGTTCGGAGCAGCCATCGAATGCATCCATGCCGGCATGCCGGACGGATGCGGTGGGAGCGAGTCGTGCCAGGGCTGTGTGTTGCGAAAGACCATCCGGGAAACTCATCAGGACGGCCAGCCGCGCCATGGCGTTTATTCGGAACACGAACTCGCGGCAATGGAAGGCGCCAGAATCAGGCGATTCCGGTTCTCCGCGACCAAGGCGGGAGAGGCCGTGCTGCTGGCGATCGAGGAAGTCCGGGATTTCCCGGTCGCGTCCTGATCCGGCCGCCTGCGTGGATCAAGGGGCGGGCGGCTGCAATCCCGGCGCCCCGAGCGGCGGGGCGTTTTCCCGTATTGAATCGCTGCGACTTTTGCGATTCCGCGGGGTTCTGGAGAACAACGGCGCTCCCGCCGATCCATCAACCATTCATCCATCCATTCATCATGAACCCCATCCTTCGCACCACGACCGTCGCGGTTTTTCTTGCCTGGGCCTCTGCGTCCTCGAGTGTCGCCGCGGCTGAACCAAGCGCCGGCTACGTTGACTTCGGCAAAATCGCGCCTTCCGCCGAAGGCAAATTCGTCGAAATCGATCTCCCGGAGGGGCTGATCAAATTCGCTGCGAAACTCGCCACGAAGGAGGAACCGCAGGCCGCCGAGGTTCTAGGCAACCTCAAGCACGTCCGGGTCAATGTCGTTGAGCTCGGCGATGCCAATCGCGACGAAATCGTCGGTCGCGTCCAGGCTCTTCGCCAGGAACTCGCTTCCCAGGGCTGGAGCCAGGTGGTCAATGTCCGGGATCAACCCAAGGGCGATGACGTGCAAGTTTTCGCGAAAACCCGCGGTGAGGAGGCGATCGAGGGTTTGGTGATCACGGTGGTCAGCGGCCGTCACGAGGTCGTCCTGGTGAACGTCGTCGGCAATATCAAACCCGAGCAAATCGCCACGCTGGCCGAGCGATTCAATATCGAGCCGCTGAAGAAATTCAAGGTGGCCGAGGTCAAGTGAGCCCGACCTTCGACCTGCCATCGCCGCCGCTCATCCAACCGAACCGGGAACCCCATGACCTCACCCGCCAACTCCCCTGTGCGTCACCGCCAGATTTGGCCCTGGATCCTCGGACTCGTCCTTGCTCCAATCCTCGCCCTGGGCGCGATGATTTGGCACGCGGTGCACCTCAGCAGCGATGCCGCCGCATTGCGCCGCCAGATCATGGCAGCCAGTGGAGGCGGATGGCAGACCAGGGTCCAATTCACTGTGGATCGGACCGGGGTGGCCATGATTCGAGGAGTCTTGGCCCTGGTAACGGGGGTTCCCGGCGAGGCGCGGGAGGCGCTCTCCGCCGTCCGGTCAGCCAGTGTCGGGGTGTATCAGCGCGGAGAAGCTGCGGCACCCTTGGTGCAGGGATCGTTCGTCACCCAGGCCGACACGACCATGGCGCGCCGGGGCTGGAAACGCTTTGTGGAAGTAGGCGAGTCCGGCCAGACCGTGCTCATCTACCTTCCGATGGCCGAGGAGCAGGCGTCACCCTCGCGAGTCTGCCTCGCCGTCTGCGACCGGGGCGAACTTGTGATCGTGGCCGCCGATCTCGACGCGGAGCCCTTGGCGGAGTTCGCTCGCCGCGAGATCGGACAACCGCACCTCACGGCGCGCTGAATTCCCGGCGCGATCACGACCGCATTCTGGGCATAGCCAACCAACGATGACGGCTCGCCGCGTGCCAAAGCGATGGTCCGATCGGACCAAGAATCCGGCGAGCGGCACGAGGGGCAATGCTGATTCCCGGTGCGTCTCCGTCTTGTCTTCCGGCATGGAGCCCGACTACCGCGGCTTGCCGCGTGCCAAAGTGATGGTCCGATCGGACCAAGAATCTGGCAAAGGGCGGAGGGCCACGTCTGCCGCCCGGACGCCGCGGAGCAACCGATAAAGGTTGTTTGCCGGCGGCGAAGCGCAGAGAACACCGGCGGGCCCAAGCCGCCCGCGTTTTGTGCCGTGAACCGCGTTTTGCCTACCATCGTTCACCTCGATGCCGATGCCTTCTTCGTTTCTGTGGAGCAGGCGCTGGATCCGTCGCTGCGCGGCCGAAAAGTGGCCGTGGGCGGCCGTGAGCGGGGAATCATCTCATCGGCCAGCTACGAAGCGCGGGCCTGCGGCGTCTACACGCCGATGCCGACGGCGCGGGCGCTCAAGGCCTGCCCTGATCTGATTCTGGTCAGCCACACGGCCGGCCGCTACGGCGAGTATTCGCGGAGACTGTTCGACCTTTGCGAGGAGCTGACGCCGGTCGTGGAACGGCGCTCGATTGACGAGGGTTATCTTGATGTCGGCCCCTGCGGATTCGAAACTGGCGGGGAAGTCGAGGCCGCGGTGCGTGCCCTTCAGGAACGGATCTGGCAGAATCTCCAGATCACCGTGTCGTTCGGACTGGCCGCGAACAAGCTTGTCGCGGGCATTGCGAGCAAACTGCGGAAGCCGCGGGGATTTGTGGTCGTGCCGGCGGGGACGGAAGCGGACTTTCTCGCACCGCTCGAAATCGCCTGCCTGTCGGGCATCGGCGTGAAGACGGAGGCGGCCCTCAAGGCCAGGGGAATCCAGCGGTTCCGCGACCTCTTCACCCGCACCGAGAGCGAACTCCACGCCCTGTTTGGCGACAGTTGGCGCGGGGTGCTGGCGGCGGCGCGGGGCGAGGACGACGCGCCGGTCAGCACTGCCGAGGAGGAGGCAAAATCTTATTCGCAACAGGAGACCTTTGCCCAGGACATCGGAGAGGCGGGAGAAATCGAACGCGTCGCCAAGCGGATGATCGACGAGCTGATGCCCAAGATCCGGGCCGACGGAAAACGCGTGCGGACCTTGACCATCAAGGTGCGCTATCCCGGCATGGAAAACGAGAGCGCCGGGCGGAGCCTGGGCGCGGCGAGCGACCTGGAGACCCCGTTCTACCCGCTGGTCCGCCCGCTGCTGCGCCAGGCCTGGACCCGGCGTCGGCCGTTGCGATTGGTCAGCGTGCGGTTCTCG
>CAVRNM010000135.1:0-14188 GCA_963722225.1 uncultured Verrucomicrobiae bacterium | reverse complement strand
AGACCTGCGCGCACTGCAGCATCGCGATGACCTATCACCGTACCGATGAGACGCTGCGGTGCCACCTGTGCGGCGACCAGCGGCCGGCGCCTTACGCCTGCCCGCAATGCCGGTCTCCGAAAATTCGGTGGCGGGGACTCGGCACGCAGAAGGTGGAGGAAGCCGTGCACCGGGTGCTGCCCCACGCGCGCGTCGAGCGCATGGACAGCGACACCATGACGAAAAAGAACCGGTTTCGCCAGGTGCTCACGGATTTCCGGCTGGGGCGCCTCGATATCCTGGTCGGCACCCAGATGATCGGCAAGGGCCTCGATTTTCCCAATGTGACGCTGGTCGGGCTGATCGACGCCGACCTGTCGATGCACGTGCCGGATTTTCGGGCCAACGAACGGACGTTTCAGCTGTTGGTTCAGGTGGCGGGGCGATCAGGCCGGGGCGACCGGGCCGGCGAGGTCGTGGTGCAGACGTTTACGCCGCAGGCCGATGCGATCCAGTTCGCCCGCCACGCGGATTTCGACGGCTTTGCCGACGCCGAACTGAAAATCCGGGAGCGGTACAACTATCCACCGTACCGGCACCTGGTGCACCACGTCTTTCGCGGGACCAACCCCGAGAAACTCAAGTTTGTGGCGGAGGCCTGGGCCAAACAGGCGGAGGCGCGCCTCGGCTCCGCGGCTGAGCTGCGCGGGCCGTCGCCGTCGCCGATCGAAAAGATCAAGGACGAATATCGCTACCAGCTGTGGTATTTCACCTCCGCCGTGACCAAGGTCGTGCCGGTGCTGGCCCAGCTCCGGGCGGACTTTCCCTGGCCCGAAGGAGTGATCCAGACGTTGGATGTCGATCCAATGAGTCTGACATAGGCCGGACCGGGCCGGACGCCCGTGCCACTTCAATCGCAAAAGGGCAGTCTTTTTCGTGGCTTTCGTGCGCCGGGGAGGCGAGCCGGCACGCCGCGCGACCGACCATCGCCCGCGTTGCTGTTCGAAGTCAGGGCGCCCTCACAGCATTCCGCCGGCCTGGAGGGCTGGCGGGTTCGGCGCATTCCGCCAGTCAACTCGGGTGAGCTCCAGCGCGCCGTCGCCGGTGGCGATGACAAGCGGATCCACCGACAGGACCTGGCCGGGCTGTCCACGGCGCCCCAGCGTCGCCGGAGAGTCCGGCTCGGCCCACCACACCATGAGCCGGGCGGGGCCGACGTCAGCAAACGCGCCGGGATAGGGATCGGTGACGGCGCGGATCAGATTGAAGATTCGCCGGGTGGTTTGGGTCCAGACGATCCGGCCGTCCTCCGGGGTGCGTCCGCCGAAGTAGGTCGCCAGCGATTCGTCTTGCGGAGTCTCCTTCGCGGTGCCGCAGAGGAGGGCGCCAATCTGACGTTCGAGCACGCGCCGGCCGCACGGCAGCACTTTCCGAAAAGCCTGTTCCGCGGTGTCGCGCGGGCCGATCGGGACGCCTTCCTGGTCGACGATGGCCCCCGCGTCCGGCGCCTTGACCATCCGATGGAGCGTCATGCCGATGCGGGGCTCGCCGTGGAGCACCGCCCAGTTGATCGGCGCGCGACCGCGATATTTCGGCAGCAGGGAACCGTGCAGGTTGAACGCGCCGAGCCGCGGCAGGGCGAGGATCCTCGGACTGATCATGTTCCGATAGTAAACCGACAGGATCAGGTCGGGCTGCAGCGCGGCAATCCGCCCGACCCACTCGGGCGTGTTGACCTTCTCCGGGGTGTAAATCGGGATGCCGGCGGCCCGGGCCGCCACCGCGGGGGTCTGGAACCAGATCTTCTCGTGCGGATTGTCCTCGTGCGTGATAAGCGCAACGACGTTGTCGCCGCGGGCGCACAGCAGTTCGAGGCAGGCATGGCCCACCTCGCTATAGCCGAAGAACAGGATGCGGGCGGCGGCGGGGTCCCCACGCCCCGCCTCCCCCGGTGAAACGACGGGTTCCGGCGGTCCGGCCACTTCGAGCGTCCGGAGGACCAGCCGCTTCACGCATGTCATTCATCAGCAAGCTGTATCCTCTCCAGGATCTCCCGGACAAAATAGCGCTGGCGGGCGCGGACGACCTGATAGGTGCGGCCCACGTATTCGCCGATCAGCCCGATGCCGACCATGGCCACACTGAGGAGGAAAAACAGGATGCCGAACAGCGTGAACACGCCGAAAGTCTCGGCGGTCAAGATTGAGCACGAACCGCCGGAAGAACAGCACCGCGACCAGGCCCAAGCTGCCCGCCGAGCAGGCCATCGCGAACAGCGTGAACATCTGCAGGGGTGCAAGCGAAAACCCGGTGATGAGGTCGAAATTGAGCCGGACGAGTAAATAAAAGGAGTAGTTGGACACGCCGGCATGCCGCTCCTCGTGCCTGACCCCCACCTCCGCCGGATGGCTGGAAAAGCTGTACGCCAGCGCCGGGATGAAGGTGTTGATCGCGCCGCTGCGCACAATCGCGTCGATCACGGGCCGGCGATAGGCGCGCAGCATGCAGCCCTGGTCGGTCATTTCGATGTTCGTCGTCTTGCGGCGTACGAAATTCATGAGTTTCGAAGCCCACGTGCGGAAGACCGAGTCCCGCCGGTTCAACCGATAACCGCCGACGTAATCGTGGCCCGCGTCGATCTTCTCCAAAAGTTTCGGAATCTCCTCCGGCGGGTTCTGCAGATCGGCATCCAGGGTCACGATCACTTCGCCGCGGACCCGCTCGAACGCCGCCATCACCGCCATGTGCTGGCCATAGTTCGCGTTGAAATCGATGACCCGCGTGACGTCCGGACGCGCCGCGTGCTGGGTGCGCAACAACTCGAAGGAGCGGTCGGCGCTGCCATCATTGGTGAAGATAACCTCGTAGGTCCGGCCGAGGGCGTCGAGCACGGGATAGAGGCGGCCGAAGAGCAGGGGCAGGTTGGCCTCCTCGTTGAAGACCGGGATGACGACGGACAGGAAAACTGGGGAGAGGGAGGACACGGCGGGATGCCAGACGGGACTAGCGGGAACGCAGATGAATTTAAATGGGGAAATCAGGAAGGCTGGAACGGGCCTTTAGCAGCCGGAAGGGCTCGAAGCCCGACAGGCTGCTAATACTTGGAGCAGCTCCTGAGTTCCTGATTTCCATATATTGGGTTTTCGAGAAAGGGCTCCGGCGTCAGCGCGCCGTGTGCCGCTGATGGGTTTGCAGAATCCCGACCAGGGCCGAGACCACTCGCGTCACATCGGCCGAGTGCATGGCCGGAAACAACGGTAGTGTCAGGAGATTGCGGCCGGCGTATTCCGCATAGGGGAAATCGCCGGCTTTCCAGCCTAGGCGCCGGTAAAGCGCGAACAGATGGATCGCCGGGTAATGCACGCCGGTGCCGATGCCGGCGGCATGCATCAGCGCCATGATCTCCGCCCGCTTGATGGTCAGCCGCTCCTCGGGCAGGACGACCTGAAACATGTGCCAGTTACTATGGGTGAAGTCGGCGACCGGCAGTCGCAGGCCGAGCGCGGCCGCGGACGACGCGGCAAATGCCGCAAAATAGTTCTGCGCCAACGCGCGGCGGCGGGCGGTGAATCCGGCGAGGTGCGGAAGCTGCCCCAGGCCGATGCGGGCGGCGACATCCGTGAGGTTAAACTTGCCGCCGACCACCTCGACTTCCATCCCGTCGTAGCCGGATTTGACCACGCCCTGGAGGCGATATTGCTCGGCCAGGTTCGCCTCGCGCTCGTCGTTGAGCACGAGGCAGCCGCCCTCTGCGGTGGTGATGTTCTTGTTGGCGTGAAAGCTGAACGAGACGAGATCCCCGGTGGCGCCGATGCGCTGCCCCCTCCATTCGCTGCCGAATGACTGCGCGGCGTCCTCCACCACCCGGAGGTGATGCTCTTTCGCGAGAGCGTAGAGGCGGTCGCGATCGACCGGCAGGCCGGCCAGGTCAACCGGGATGATCGCGCGGGTCGCGGGGGTGATCGCCGCGCCGACGCGGTCCAGGTCAATGTTCCGGGTGACCGGGTCAATGTCGACGAACACGGGCCGGGCGCCGACTTCGAGGACGACATTGCTGGTCGCGACCCAGGTCAGCGGCGTGGTGATCACCTCGTGTCCGGGTCCGGCCCCGGCGATGCGCAACCCGATTTCCAGCGTGGCCGTGCCCGAATTGAAAGCCCGCACCGGGCGCCCGCCTGCGTACTCGGACAGCCGCGCCTCGAAGGCCTTCACCTGCGGGCCGGAGGTGATCCAACCGGAGCGCAGCACCTCGGACACGCCGGCGATGGTCTCGTCGTCGATGGTCGGACGGGTGAACGGCAGGAAATCCTTCGGCGCGGCGGGAGCGGTCATGTCAGGGCTCGTTGGAAAAGAGATAATGGTCCTCGCTCTGCGCGAGCAAATGATAAGTGAACGTCGGATCGCCGAAGAGCGGCCGGGTGTCGATCTTGCGGGCGACGGCGAAGACCCGCCCTGGCTGCCGCCAGAGCCGGCGAAACGCGGCCTCGTCGAGGAAGCGCCCGCTCGCGCGGGCGGTGGCATCCTCCTCCAGCTCCAGTTCGCCCTTGAAGCCGACGACCTCCACGACCCGCCCGGCATAGAACGGAAAGTCGTGAAAGAACTCATGATAATGCAGGACGTGATCCGCCGGCCCGGCGTGGGCCTGCACGAAAAGCGCGAGATCCTTCGTGCCCGGCCGCTGGATGCTCCCCGCGGCAAAAGTGAGGATGCTGCAGAACAGGACAATCGTCGCCGCCATGGCGCCCAGCGCCGCCAGCGCCCGGCCGGTCCGGGCGAGCGCGGGCGCGACGATGCCGCCGCCCAAAAGCACCGCGACCAGGGCCCAGGCGGCGGGGCGCAGCGCCTGCGCCTGGCCGACGGTCAGGCCGTGGACCAGCGCCGGCCGGAGCACGACCGCGGCCAGGGCGACGGCCAGCAGTCCCGCCGCGAAGCCGAAAACCCGAAGTCCGCCGCGCAGACGGGGCCAGCCCCCGGGCAGGGTGGTGGCCAGCCACCGGCCGATCAGGACGGCGAGAGCCGGAAACACCGGCAGGATGTAGGGCGGCAGCTTGGAGTGGGAGGCCGAGAAGAACAGGAAGATGAAAGCCGCCCAGAGGACAAAGAACCAGGTATCAGCATTTGCGTTACAGGCGGTCCAGCCGCCGCGGACCGCGTGCCGCCCGGCCGCCCAAAGGAACCCGCTCCAGGGAAACAGGCCGAGCAAGACGATCGGGATGAAATACCACCAGGGCCCCGCCCGGCTGGCCGCCGGCGTCAGGAAACGTTCCACATGCTCGTAGATCACGTAACGATGGAACCAGGTGGGATTGTGCGCGGCCACGAGGAGATGCCAGGGCGCCGCGAGGGCGAGGAAAAGGAGGGCGCCGGTGGGCAGGTAGAAGGGGCGCAGGCGCTTCCATTGGCGGAAGAGCAGCAGCCAGAGGAACATCACCGCTCCGGTCACGAGAAAGCCCATCAGGCCTTTCGCCAAGGTGGCCAGGGCGGCGCTCGCATACAATCCGTAGAACCACCCTCGCCGCGGCGCCACCCACGCGTTGGCGCCGGGCGCGGGCGGTGGGGCGCGCACCCCCAGGATGAAACAGAAGAGGGTCGCGCTCATCAGGACCGAGACGGCCATGTCCAGGATCAGGAAGCGCGCGAGGGCGCAATAGAGCAGGGACGTGCCCAGGACGAGCGCCGCCGCCAGGGCGGCGGCGCGGCCCCAGATTCGGCGGGTCGCCGCGTACGTCAACAACACGCCGCCGAGGGCAAAAAGCAGGGGCGTAGCGCGCACCGCCCATGCGTCCGGACCGAAGAGCCGGAGACTTCCCGCCACCGTCCAGTAGACCAGCGGCGGTTTCTCAAAGTAGTTCACGCCATTGAGACGGGGCGTCACCCAGTCGCCGCTCGCCGCCATTTCGCGGGCGATCTCGGCGTTACGTCCCTCATCGGGATTGGCCAGCGGATAGCTGCCCAGCCGAAATCCATAGACTGCGCCGAGCACCAGCGCCAGTAGCAGAAGGTCGCGCGACCAGGAAGAGGTGGGGATGGGCTCGCTCATCAGGGTGCTGCCGATAGGAGAATCTCGCCGGACGAACGAGTCACGTCGAAAGCCAGTCTGGCAGCGCCGACCATGGCAGGCAAAAAAGTCACGGGCCGGCATTCTTCTGCAACGCCTGTCTGACCCAGACGCCGAACTCCGGCGTGGGGGCGTAGCTCCAGCCGGAAATCAAACAAGGCGCGGCGGTGGGATGGAAATCCCAGGCCGTCCAGTTCCAGCGGTGCTCTTCCAGCACGCGGATCATCTCCCGGTTCCATTTTTCGTCGTTGCTGTTCCATTCCTTGGGCAAAGGCCAATCGGCTTCGTGGGAGCCGAACTCCGTCACGATGATCGGGAACTTCCGGGCGAAGGCCTCCATGCGGGCGGTCCACTGGGCGATCGTTTCGCGTCCGAGCCCGGAGTATTCGTGCGGATACGGGTGAACGGCATAGACCACGCCATGGCCCGTGGGGTCGGACAGCCCGCGACCGTTGGAGATGCCGCTGACCTCGTAGGCCCAGTTGATGCCGCCAGCGACAATGACATTCTTCGCGCCGGTGGAACGGATTGCGGCCACCAGCGCCGGCAGGCCGACGGACTCGTACGTCAAGGTGACGTGCAACTGCCCGGTGGTCTCGGTCAGCGGGCCGCCCTTGAACCACTGGTCCCAACTGATGTTCGAGGGCTCGTTGTAGAGATCGAAGAGCACGGCCGGATGGTTCCGATAGACCGCGGCGAGATCCTTCCAGAACAGGACGCTGTTGTGGTCGGGGAGATCGTGCTGGCCGATATTCTGGCCCCACTCGCCGGCATCGGACCAGTGCAGATCAAGGATGACATAAGCGTTGTGAGTCGCACAAAAATCAACCACCTGCCGGACGAGCGCGCGGTACCCCGTGCCTCCATCGCGCTGTTTGGGCGCTCGGCCAAACCACCGGTCCTGCGAGAGCGGCAGGCGGATGAGATTGGCCCGCCACTCCGTCACCGCCACCTCGATCGTCTTGAGCATGTGGCCGTCGCCGTCGTCAGACCACTCCAGACTGGCACAGTTGACGCCGCGCAGGCGGACGGGGCGCTCCGCGCGGTCGAGCACCTGATTGCCGACGACCCTGAGCGGCAGGGGCGCCGCTGACAGGCCGGACGCCAGCACGAGCCAGGCCGCCGCCACGACGGGAAGACGCCAAGATCCAGACCAAAATCCGCAGTGAATCCGTGCCACCTTCAGGGGGAGACTAACGCCTGGAAGGGAGCTGTGGTGGCACCGCCGGTCCCCGAGCGGTTCAGGCGTGGGTTGGACCAAGCGCTCCACCCCGGAGTCACAGCCGGAAGACCAACCGGAACCAGCCAGGTGATATTGTTCGTGCAAGTTCATGTCGGTCCTCAAAACCACGGCAGATTGCGCAAGATCCCAAACAAGAGGGTCCCCCCCAGTCCCAGCCAGATGACGGCCGGGCGCGGCGCGGGCCACCGGAAGCCGTGTCCGCGGATCAGCCCCAGCCCGATGTGGCAGGCGAGCAAGGCGTAGAATGGCACCAGCAGCACGGCCAGGGGATTCAAGCTCCAGGCGGCGGCGAGATGCCCATGAAGCAACTGATGCGTGGCGCGCAATCCGCCGCAGCCGGGACACTGCAGGCCCGTCGTCGCCCGCAACAGGCAGGGGTAGATCTCATGGCGCGCCGGATCGATCAGATACAGGGCACCCACGCCCGCCAGCGCCGCGCCGGCCATGACCAAGCTCCACGGCGCCGGGCGCGGAACGGCCCGCATTTTCGATGGCGTCGCGGTCGCGGCGGTGTTCAAAGGCGATGCGCTCAGTGAAACTGCGACTTGACTTCAGGCTTGCTCAGAACGACCAGCGCCCAGATGCCGAACGGGAGGCCCAGAAAACAACACGGGGAGAAGCAGGGGATCATCGCGACGATCGCCACTGCCAAGGCCAGGCCATGGCTGGTCAGTTTCTGCATTCGGATTGCGCCCAACAGAATGAAGATGCTGACCGCGATGCCGAGGCCGTTGCTGGCGACGGCGATGGGTCCGTGGGTAAACATCCGGATCATGCGGACAACATCGGGATCCAATCCCGGAAGGTCCGGCGTGCCGCCCATGCCGAAAAGGATTTGGACCAGCCCAAACAGATGAATCAAGAGTCCCAGTCCGGCCGTCACCATCAGCGCGATGGCCGGTCCGGCGACAAGTTGCTGCGCCCGGATGCGAGCGTTAGGATCAGTGCCGCCGGGGGCAACAATGGCAGGCGCGACCGTTGCGGCCGGACCAACGGGCGGCGGCGGGCCACTCACCACGGGAGGTGCCACGCCCAACACGTCGGCAAACTCGGCAAACTGGCCCAGCGGCTTCCAGCTCACATCGTCGGTCTGCTTCGCCATGGTGTCGCGATTGGCGCGACCCTCCGCGATCCACTTTCTAATCTGGTCATTCGCAACGGGACCATACTCCTTGCCGTCCGCTCCGAGGATTTTGAACATGAAAGCCGTTTAGCCGGTGCCAGCCGATTCGGCAAGGCGTAACCAGCGGCAGCTTTCCAGAGCGGCGGCGACTGGAATCTGGCCTAAACAGCCGGAACGATGCGGGCGAATGTAGGGCGCGGTCGCCGAACCGCGCCTTCCGATCATTACATTCCTCATTCGGCGGGGTGCGGCGACCCCGCCCTACAATCCCGCACTGGACCATTCTGTGAAACTGGGTGCGAGAATTGCCCCGACCGCATCGTTTCCTCCCAGGCCAGATTCCAGTCACACACCCTTGCCGGAACGGCGGCAACTGGTTGAGCCGCTCGGCTTCAGTACCTCGAAGCCTGAGCCGGCTTGGTTGGAGTTCAGGAGCCTGCCGGTCAGTGTTTCGGCGCCGCCGGCAAAACCGGCGCTGGTGGTGGCGGCTTCGCGCCAACCAATTCGATGTCGAAAACCAGCATTGCGCCGGGAGGAATGGTCGGCGTGCCGTTGTCGCCATAGGCAAGATGTGACGGAACGTAGAGGCGGATCTCACCCCCTTGGTTGATCTTCTGCAGACCCTCGGTCCATCCAGGGATCACCCGATTCAGCCGGGTTTCCATCGGCCGGCCGGGTCGCACCCTATGGTCGAAGATCGTATCGTTGAGCAGCTTGCCAGTGTAGTAAACATTCACCACATCGGTCGCCGTCGGGTAAGCTCCCTGACCCGGCTTCAGGATTTCGTAGCGCAGGCCGCTGGGCAGTTCGACGACACGCGGGTTGTTCTTGAGCTTCTCAGAAAATGCCTTCGCCACCGCGAGATTCTCGTCGCGAACCTTGGCGCGAAAGGCCGCCTGTTTTTTCTGAATGAAGACATTCGCTTGCGGCGCGATCTTTTGCGGATCGAAGGGAAGTTGCTTTCCGTTCGCGAACTCCTGCAGGCCCTTGGCCAGCAGATCAATCTGGGCCGGGTTTAATTCGAGCTCGAGCAGGCCCAGGCGCTTGCCAGCGAACCATCCCAGGAACTCGACGATCTGGTCATCAGAAAACCTCGGTGGCACAACCGCCGGAGTTGCAGCGGGTGCGGTCGGGCCCGGGGCGGAAGCTTGCGGAGCGTTGGGCTGCGCCAGCGTCTTTAACTGGACCTCCTGGGCGGAAATCGTCGCAACCAGGCCGAGGCAGAGCAGACCGGCCGGGATCAAAGGGAAGCATTTCATGGCGGGTGTCGGAATTGAGTGTTTCAGGCCGGCGAACGTTGACAGATCGGGTTGAAACTTGTCCACCGCGATTTGCCGGGCTGGCAAAATAACGCCGTCGGGGCCTCCCGATGAATCCCGGCAGAGTCATTTTGACGGCGTTGGCGGAGTGCTGCCTCCCGCGGGGTTGGACGCAGCGGGGGTCGGGAGCGGTCCTGGTGAATCTGGTGGTGGCGAGGTGCCCGGGGGTTCCGACTTGTGGGCCGGCGCCGCCCCGAAAGCGGCCGCCTCTTTTTTGGCGCGCGCGGATTTGTTGAGCCCGATTTGCTTGAGCAGTTCCGCGCTGCGCCGCCGCGCCGCCAGGGCTTTTTCCTGGCCCAGGCGGTGCTCAAGCGTGGCGCAATACTTCACGGCAACCTGGTCCCCCGAAAGGGCGCTAAGGTTGAACCAGGCCAGGGCTTCGAGTTCGTTCTTCCGCACGCCTTCGCCATCGGAATACATCACGCCGAGGTTGAATTGGGCGACGACATCTCCCTGCTCGGCCGCCTGGCGGTACCACTTCACGGCTTCCGCCAGGTTTTTTCCGACGCCCGTGCCGCTGTAATAAATGTCGCCGAGATTGTACAGGGCCGTGGCGTTGCCCTGCCCGGCCGCCTGGCGCAACCACCGTTCGGCCTCCTTCCGATCCTGGGCGACGCCCTGGCCGAGGGAATAGCTGACACCGAGGTTGCATTGGGCGTCGGCGTCGCCTTGCTCGGCCGCCCGGCGGTACCACTTCACGGCTTCCGCTGGGTCTTTGACCACGCCGACACCGTTGGCATACATCACGCCAAGGTAGGCTTGGGCGAGCGTGTTGCCTTGGTCAGCGGCCTTGCGGACCCATTTGACCGCTTCCTCTCCATTCTGAGACACGCCGGCGCCATTGGCATACATCAGACCGAGTTCGATTTGCGCCCTTGGGTCGCCCGCTTCCGCCGTCATGCGCAGGGCGTTGACGCCTGATTCATCCGGCGCGGCGGCCGCGCCGCCCGCAAGGCACGAAAAGAAGAGCAGCACAACACCCGTCAGTGGGCGAAGGGTCTTGGAATAGCTCGAATCGAGAGGGTTCATGATGCTGGCGACGGTAGGTTTCTCGCAAAGAGGGCCAGGGCCTTGGGTCTTGGCGCCGCAACCAGTTGGTCTTTAAGCGGGCTTCCGAGCGCGACTGGATGGTGTTTCCGCCCGGACAAAGGAGGCCGAGGGTTTTTCAGGGAGCCGCCCGGCGGTTCCAGACCGTCAGGTAACCGGGCGATCCCTGGCTGCGGATGCCGTTATCGGTCAAAAGGTCTTCCGTCGCCACGGAGAAGGCGCTCGGGCCGAAGATGAAATAGACCGGGTGCTTGCCGGCCAGGCGGCGGTTGACGCGCAGGGGAGGGTGCATAAGTGAATTTCGGGAGACGTTGGCGCAGGGAGAGGGGCGGTGCAACCCCAGGATGAGACCTGGCCGCGGCGGTCGTGGCTCGGAACTTGACTTGCCGCGGCTCCGCCGCCTCAGTTTGACTAAACAGTTAATCAATCATGTCCGTCCCGTCCAAACGAAGCCAGCGCGCCCGCGTGCCGGAGCCCCGCGGCGCCACGCGCGCCGCGATCCTCGCCGCGGCCGAGCGCGTTTTTGCCGCCGCCGGCCTGGCCGGAGCCCGCATCGACGCCATCGCCGCCGCGGCCGGCGTCAACAAGGCGCTGCTCTACTACTACTTCGCGAGCAAGGAACGACTTTACATTACCGTGCTGGAGGAGCAGTT
Organism: uncultured Verrucomicrobiae bacterium; assembly: GCA_963722225.1. GTDB lineage: Bacteria > Verrucomicrobiota > Verrucomicrobiia > Opitutales > Opitutaceae > Fen-1467. The sequence continues at coordinate 2,766 of CAVRNM010000135.1, read as the reverse complement.
CCGCGAGTTCAACCGGGAGGCGGTGGAGCTGCTGACCGGGGCGGGCTCGGCCCGGGCCATCTTGCTGCGGTATGTGGGCCTGCATTTCGACACGATCAGTCAGCGGGGCCGCTTTGCGCCATTGCACCAGCAGCTCCTGATGGCGGGTGGCAAGGCGGCGGCCGCGTTGGTGCGCAAATACGCGATTCCGCGCAGCGCGGCGCTGGGACGGTTGCTGGAACGGGGCATGCGCGAGGGGGAATTCCGCCGGGCCGATGTCCGGCATACCGCCGTGTCGATCATTGCCCTCATCGTGTTTTACTTCTCGGTCTCGCCGATGGTCCGGATGCTCGGCCACGCGGACGCCTATTCCGCGGCCGATCTGGCGCGGCGCAAGGCCCAGGTGCTTGATTTTGTCCGTCACGGTCTGTTTGCCAACCCGGAGGAGATGATCGCATGAAACGCCGGCTGCGCTGGTTGATTCCCCTGGCGGCGCTGGCGGTGGTTGCCGCCGTTATTGCCACGGCGTGGCGGCCGCGCCGCCTGGTGCTCACCGGCATCGTGACCACGGATGAGGTGATCGTGAGTTCCGAGATCCAGGGGCGGTTGCAGAAGCTGCTGGTTCGGCAGGGGGACCCGGTGGTGCCGGACCAGCTTCTGGGCGTGATCCGGCCCGAGGAGTGGAAGGCCGATCTGGCATTTTTCGAGAACAGCGCCCGGCAGTCGGCGGCCCAGGTGACCGAGGCGGAGGCCGACTTGCGCTACGAAGAGGCGCAGGCGGACAGCCAGATCAAGCAGGCCGAGGCCAACCTGGCCGCGGCCACGGCGCAAGTGGCCCAGGGCGAGGCCGATCTGGAGAACGCCCGGCTGACGTTTGAGCGGGAAACCGAGCTGAGCCAGAAGGGCGCCGAGTCGCCCCAGGCCTACGATCTGGCGCGGACCACGGACGCCAGCGCGAAAGCCCGGGTGGAGGCGCTCCGCAAACAGGCGGAGGCGGCGCGGGCGGCGGTGGCGCTGGCCCGGGCCGGCGCGGAACTGATCGCGGTCCGCCGGGCGGCCGTGGAGGCCGGCCGCCATCAGCTGGCGGCGGCCCAGGCCCAGGCGCAGAAAGCCCAGGTGCAATTCGGCTACACGGAGATTCACGCCCCGATGGCGGGAACCGTGGATCTCTGGGCGGCGCGGGCGGGCGAGGTGGTGAACCCGGGGCAGGCGATCCTGAGCCTGGTCGATCCGGACAACCTCTGGGTCCGGGTCGACGTTGAGGAGAGCTTCATCGAAAGCATCCATCTGGGGGAGACGGTGAAGGTGCGGCTGCCGTCCGGCGCGGAACGCGACGGCACGGTGTTCTTTCGCGGCATCGACGCCGATTACGCGACCCAGCGGGACGTGAGCCGGACCAAGCGCGACATCAAGACGTTTGAAGTCCGCCTGCGTTGTGATAATCGCGACCGGGCGCTGGCCGTCGGCCTGACGGCCTACGTCACCCTGCCCCTGGCCAACCCGTGACCGGCCCATGCCAGACGTTGAGGTAGACCAGCTGAGGAAGTGCTTTGGTGACTTCTGCGCCGTGGATGCGCTGAGCTTCACGGTGAATCACGGCGAGGTGTTCGGTCTGCTCGGACCCAACGGCGCGGGCAAGTCGACCTTGATCCGCATGCTGACGACGCTGGTCCTGCCGACCTCCGGAACCGCCCGGGTCAGCGGGTATGACATCGTCCGGTCGCCCAACGACGTCCGGCAGGTGATCGGCGTGATCCCGCAGGCGATGACCTCCGACCTGGATCTGAGCGCGGAGGAGAACATGAGCATTTTCGCCAAACTGTACGGCATACCCCGGGAGAAGCGCCGGCGGATCACCCGGGAGCTGATCGAGGCGGTCGACCTCGGACCCTGGCGGGACAAGCCGGTGAAGATGTTCTCGGGCGGCATGCGGCGCCGGCTGGAGATCGCCCGCGGGCTGGTGCACGAGCCGAAGATCTTCTTCCTCGACGAACCGACGACCGGCCTGGACCCGGTGTCGCGCGTGGCCGTCTGGGAGATGCTGTCGCGCCTGAAGCGCGAGCGCGACCTGACCATCCTCATGACGACGCATTACATGGACGAGGCGGACAAACTGTGCGATCGGATCGCCATCGTCGACCATGGCCGCCTGGTGGCGCTCGATTCTCCGCTGAAACTCAAGGCCTCGATTCCGGGCCGGAACGTGATCGAGGTCAGTTTTTCGGCCGTCCCCGCCGGGTGGCGGGAGACGCTGCAGGCCCTGCCCGAGGTCGCCGACGTGAAGGCCGACGACCACGTCTTCCGCCTTTCCTCGAACAACGGGCCCCGCACGACCGTGGAGGTCATGGAGGCCGCCCGCCGGGCCGGCCTCACGGTGGCCTCGCTCTCGGTGCAGAGCACGACGCTGGACGACGTCTTCGTGCGCTATACCGGTCATCAGTTGCGCGATGCGCTCCAGAGTGCGCCGGTCTACACGCCGGCGCATCTGCTGGAACGAAAATAAAATCCCGGGACCACCATGCACCGTGTCTGGGCCCTGATTGAGCGCGATCTCCGCCGGTTCCGGCGCAGCCCGACGCTGATCGTCGTCTCGATGGTCATGCCGCTGGTGCAGCTGGTGGTGCTCGGCTACGCCTTCGGCGGCAAGATCAAGAACCTCCGGGTCGGCGTGGTGGACCAGGACCACGCCGTGCCGGCCGTGAAGCTGAAGGAGATGTTCCAGGCGGTGGCCGCCAACGCCGCCACCTTCGACACGATCGCCTACGACGACCAGGGCCAGGCGATCTT
>CAVRNM010000134.1:0-4126 GCA_963722225.1 uncultured Verrucomicrobiae bacterium | reverse complement strand
ATGTTATGTCGTATTTCTACTAAACCGGTACGGTCCTTGTTCGATCGCGTTGTGCCTTGACCAGCCGGCTGGCCGATCAGCGGTGTGCTGCTGTGATTTCCTGGATAGGCCCCGAATTGGTAACGGTGAAAACGGTGGTGGGGTCGCCTCCGTAGTGGTTTTGAGATTTGCGGGGCCGAGTTGTTGGCCGATTCGATCGTGCCGCTGTTGAAGAGTGTGCTGACAACAATGTTGACCGTGCCGTTGTTAACGGCTCCTATCGCACCGCTGTTAGTGAAGGTCCCGTTGTCAATGTCCCCCGTACCGTTGTTAAGGGCTGCGATCGTCCCGTTGTCGGTGCAACCCCGAAACCTTGACTAACCACCGTGCCGCTGTCACGGGCTTCAATGGTGCCGTTGTTGGTAATGCTCTTGCCGCCGGTGCCTGCACCAAGGAACAACGTGCCGACGTTGCTGGCCTCCAGCATCCCGTCGTTATTGATTGTCAGCGGATACACCGCTGGATTTGAGCTGATGGCGTAAATAGCCAGCTCCTGACCGGCAACGGACGAATTGGCATTGATCGTTCCGCCAGCCTCGTTGTTCAGGACGTTGGCCACGATGGAGCCCGCTCCCTGGATCGTGTTGCTGACATTGTTAAGGGCCGTGGTCGGATCAGAGGCTATTCTCAGCCAACGCGGCGTTGTAGTTGTTGCCCGTTACCAACAGCGACACTGTGCCCGTGCCCTCCAGCGTCGTATTGGTGTTGAACGACAAGGTCGCGTAGAGGGCGGGGTTTCCCGTTCCATCCACCACCAAATTGCCGTTATTGACGATCGTCCCCAGGAGGTTCGTGGTGCTGCCCGCGCCAGTCAAATAGGTGCCGTTGAGGGTGAGCGCTCCGCTCGTGCTCCCATCCAGGGTGGCGGCGCCGAGGGTTTCGATGGTCCCGCCGCCCGTGTTATTGAGCGTCCCGCCCTGGATCGTGGTGTTCTGGAACTGGACCGTGCTCGACGGGCCGCTGGCCGTGATGTTGCCGCCAGCATTGTTGACGATTGTGTCTTGGATTACCAGCGTACCGCCATTACTGGCCTCCGATAAGCCGGTGTTGGTGATCCCAGTGCAGTTAAGAAGCAACGATTGACCCGAAGAATTCGCATTGATGGTTCCGCCAGCATCGTTGATCAAGGCAGTGAAACTGATCTCGCCAGTCCCCTGGATGGTGTTGCTGACATTTTCAAGCTGAGTTCCGAGGAGATAAGAAGATCGCGCAGGGACACTGCTATCCCCTCCGGGGGCGCCTATCGCTAATGTCACCGTGCCCGCTCCCTGCAGCACTGTATTACCAAGATACAGTTCGCCTACGTCTCCTGAGTCCCCTTGGAGCCTCAAGTCGCCGTTATTGATGATCGTGCCAAAGGCTTGGTTCCCAGACTCCGCGATCCATAGTGTACCGTTAAGGGTCAATGCTCCGTTCGTTTTTCCATCGAACGTCGCCTCGTCAAATACCTCCAAAGTCCCGCCGCCCACGTTATTCAGCGTTCCGCCTTCAATATACGTACTATTGAACACCACCGTGCCCGACGGGCCGATGGCCGTTATGTTGCCGCCGACGTTGTTGATCGCATTGAAATCGAATTCCATCGTACCGCCGTTACTGGCCTCCAATAAGCCGGTGTTGGTGATCCCTCCCGAGCCGTCGAGATACAGGATTTGACCCGCGGAATTGGCATTGATCGTGCCTGAATTCGTTACCGCCAAGTAGTCCCCCCCCTGATTTCCGATTATTCCCGCTCCCTGGATGGTGCTTTGGTTGGTCAAGGTCGCAACCGTCACGAAAGCGGTGCTCGTTTGCTGGATGAGGCCGTTCTGCAATGAGACTGTGCCCGTGCCCTGCAGCGTCGTGTTGCCGTTGAGCGACAGGGTCGCGCCGTTCACCAGCATAGTGCCATTGTTGACGATTGTCCCCACAACGCCAGTCGTGGCGCCGTCGCCGGTCGTATAGGTGCCATTGATGGTCAAAGCCCCATGTGTGCTCCCATCGAGAGTTCCGGCGCCAATCGTGTACATGGTCCCGCCGGCCGTGTTATTCAGCGTCCCGCCCTGGATGGTCCCATTGTCCGTGAGATCCACGATGGAGCCACTTCCCGCGGACGTGATGTTCCCTCCGGAATTGTTGATGGTCGTGCCGGAAATCTGAAGTACGCCGCTGTTTGCCGCCTCGATCAAACCGGTATTCGCGACCCCTCCCGTGCCATTGAGCCTCAGCACCAGACCCGCCGAATTCGCGTCGATTGTCCCCGAATTGACCAGGGCCAGTCCGCCATCTCCGATATCTCCTGCTCCTAGGATGGTTGCTTTATTGGTCAAGGTCGAACCCGTGGTACCCGTTTGCTCGATGATGGCGTTTCCTCCGCCAATGACGGCGTTCAGGGTCACCGCGCCGCTGCCCTGCAGGGTCGTATTGCCGTTGAGCGACAGCGCTGCCGTACCCGCCGTGCCGTCCACCAGCATATTGCCATTGTTGAAGGCGATCGTCCCCAGGAGGTTCGTCGTGCTGCCCCCGCCGGTCGTATAGTTGCCTGTCAGGGTCAGCGCCCCGATCGTGCTCCCATCCAGCGTCGCGGTGCCCACAGTTCCCATGGTCGCGCCGTAGAGCGCCCGCAAACTTCCGCCCTCGAAGACTGCTCCGCCGGACAGCGTAATGGCTGAGCCCGAGAATTCGGCTTCGCTGATGCCGTAGTTGGCCACCACTGCACCGTTGGTTAGCCGCAGCGTGCCCCCGTTGGTTGCCCACAGGACAGCGTAATTGGTGATCAATCCGGTACCGTTGAGGGTCAGCGTCTGGCCGGTAACGTTGGCATTGATACTGCCGCCATTAATCACCGCCAATCCGCTGTTGCCGATAATGCCTGCTCCCTGAATGTCGGTAAGATTGGTGAGCGTCGAGCCGTTGCTGGACTCGATAACCGCGCTTCCAGCGCCGGTGGTGGAAAGCGTAACGACATAGGCAAGTGGTCCGGTCAACGTAACATTACTGTTCAGCATCAAGGTCGCATTGCTGGGGCCAGCGGCCAAAATGATGCTGCCCTCATCGGCGATCGTCGTTCCAAATACGGAAAGTTGGCCCCCGGAATTGATCTCGAGGATATTGTTGGGATTGTAATCAACCGGGCTGACCTGCAGGTTGAAGACGCTTTCGATCTCCCCCGAATTTATGGTTACAAAGGTTGGGGTTCCCGATGTGCCATTCGCAATGACTGCGCTAGTCGTGCTCGAAGGCACGCCGCCGGTCCAGTTTCCAGGAATGGTAAAATCCCCGACACCGGTCGCGGTCCAGGTCGTTGTCTGGGCGTGATCCGAGATGGCAGCACAAACCAGCAGCAACGGGAACAAGGCCCGGGCTCGAAGATGGCAAACAATGGTCCGACTATTTTGTCGAAATTCCATAAGAATTATCAAATGAACCCATTCACTGTCATGCATTTCCCGTTCCAAAACCTGCCCCCACTCCTCTGGCGCCCAGAACGCATGCGGCAAAGCATTAATAGGCATGCTACTAGGTCATATAAGAAACCCTAGCTAGTGGTCCAGGAACGCCGGAGCAATTCCCAGGGTTTGTCAGGAATTTCGACGCTTTTCCGCACAGAGACTAGGGCTGGATTGGTTCAATATGGGTAAATACTTGGTGGCGCAGATAACGTAACAACAGCAGTCCGACCCTATGAATTGTCGGTATTCCTTACGAAATCCTGCACGAATACCTGGGCCTTGCCTTCGCCTTCCTCAATTGGATGGTGCGAAACCAGCGCAGCGCCCTCTGCGATGATCTGGGCCGCGTCGCGGATTTCCACGCCCTGCGCCACACCTTCGGCAGCATGCTCGCATGAGCACGCATTCCGCCTCGCGTCGCCATGGAGCTGATCCGGCACCGCGACATGAGGCTCGCGCAAAGCACCTTTACTGACGCCACACTCCGGCTGCTGTTTAATGAGGTGGCCAGGCTCCCCTCCCCGCCTGTTCACTCCGGCGCCCACAAAATTCCGCCAAAACGGGCCCAAACGAGGGAGAACCTGTCCAACGCGATCCGGCGCCCACGAGCGCAAAGATCGGCGCAATTAGCGAGAGCAGAACAAAATTTAGAAATG
>CAVRNM010000133.1:0-3336 GCA_963722225.1 uncultured Verrucomicrobiae bacterium | reverse complement strand
TGATCGAGTTGGAACAGCAATCCAGTTGGAATGGGACCTCTGCCCAAGCCTCCGCCCGCCCAGTCCCATTTCATCTTCCAGCGATTCTGAACGACACAGTGAGTGTCAGAATCGCAGGTGTCGATCCCTCCGGTCATCCACCGACCAGGCTGAATTACGTCGCCGAAGTTCGGCAAATCCGCTTCGGGCTTGATGCGTTCGGGCAGAAATCCGGCGACGGTTTGGCTCGGTTGATGATCAAACATGATCAGAGTCATCGGCGTTGCCAGCGGCGCAAGATCAACTCCGGGAACGAGCCTTTTTTCCAAGTCAATGGATTCATAGATGTGCCGGGCGACCGCTTCCGTTTGCCCGGAATCGCAGCGGGACAGGATCTCATAGTCGGGAAGCGCCACATAGAGCCAAGGGTGCTCGTCGATCCGGGTGGCCTCGACGACAAACTGCTTCATCATGACCACATCGGAGGACGGGGAATCCGCGGCGCTTGCGAGAGCGCACAGGATTGGTAAAAGGAGCACCCGAAACCAACTCCCGAAAATGATCGGCCCAGTGAGGCGGCTCCCTTTCATCGAAAAGCGGATAGAGCAGATTAGGCCGGATGATGCGCCGGGTGCATAGGGGAGGCAAAGCATTATAGACATCTCCGCGGCCACGCGCCTCGGCAATCTCCGTCCCGAAAGCGGCAACAGCCGTCCCAACGATCGGTCCGAGCAATACGACAGCCTTGTGCGTCACCCTGCCAACTTATCGTTCATTCTCGCGCCAACCCATGATCAACGCGCCAAGCGGAAAGTGACCCTTGACTTGGCCGATCTAGCCACTTTCCACGTCACTCTCCGGGAGCACGGCCCGGCGGCACGCGATCCGGGGACAAGTCCCGCTGAAGTTGTGATAAGACCGTTCTTGATGTAGGTTGGAGTGGATTTAAGCCGGCACCATGGATCCATGGCCGAGTGACGTTCGTTGCCGCGGGTTCAAGATATCCGGCGTAAAGTGTGGTTTGGGATCTGCGCGCGACTGATAGACCTACCTATGAAGATGCTCGGGATGCGCTTCGGCTCCAGCCTTGGAACAAGGATTACCCTACTGGCAATCTGTCCGGCCCTCACGGTGTTGGCAGTCTGCGTGGCAACGCTGACCATCCAGAAACAGATGCTGAGGCAGAAAGTCTCGGCGAGCATCCGCCAGCAGGCATTCAGCGAAGCAGCGAAGGTCGCCCAAAACGTCTTTCTGGTCTGCGCGAGCAGCGAGGCGCGCAACCAGAAGGATCTGACGCACAGCCTCAGCGTTGCCCACGGTTTGATCGAGCAGGCGGGCGGGCTGCACGTTGCCCCCGACACTGTTTCCTGGCAGGCGGTCAATCAGCTGACCAAGGAGGCGATTCCGGTTACGCTGCCCAAGTTGATGATCGGCAGCAGCTGGCTTGGCCAGATTGCCAATGCTGCCGACACCGCTTTGGTCGTCGACGACGTCCGCCGCCTCACGGGTAATTTTTGCACCGTCTTTCAGCGGATGAACGACGCTGGCGACATGCTGCGCGTCAGCACATGTGTGCTCAAGACCGACGGCACCCGGGCTCTTGGAACTTTCATTCCGGCGAGAAACGTCGACAACGCCACCAATCCGGTCATCGCGGTCGTTCTCCGCGGAGAAACCTATCGTGGCCGGGCCTACGTCGTGAACGACTGGCACGCCACCGCTTATGAACCCGTCTGGGACGCTGAGCACACTCGCGTCATCGGCATGCTCTACGTCGGCATCGGCATGGGCACGATCAACAAGGAAATCCACGAGGCGATCCTGCGAATGGTGGTGGGCAAGACCGGTTATGTGTTTGTGATCGGTGGCCAGGGCGACATGCGCGGCAAATATATTGTTTCGGCCGGGGGCAAGCGCGATGGCGAAAACGTCTGGGAGGCCAAGGACGCCACAGGTCGCAGTTTTATTCAGTCCCTGGTGAACAAAGCCCTCCAGACCCGAAACGGAGAGACGGAGTATGAGCTCTATAGCTGGCAAAATCCCGGGGAACCCCAACCACGCGCCAAATTTGCCGCCGTCACCTATTTCCCGCAATGGGACTGGGTCATCGGCGCCGGCTCCTATGAAGACGATTTCTCCGACGTGCGTGACAACCTGGAACAGGCCGAGAATAACCTGTTGCTTTGGGTGGTGACGGCGGCGAGCGCGACCGTGGTGCTGGCCGCTCTCATCAGCCTGGTCTTTTCAAGCCGGATCAGCCGGCCCATCGTCCGGGTCATCTCCGACCTGAGTTCAGGTTCGGACCAGATCACGGCCGCGGCCGGACAGATCTCTGCCTCCAGTCAGTCGCTGGCTGAAGGCTCCAGCGAACAAGCCGCTTCACTGGAGGAGACGTCCGCGTCGCTGGAGGAACTCAGCGCAATGACCAAACGCAATGCCGAGAGTGCTCAGCAGGCGAAGTCCGCCGCCAGCGAAGCCCGCCTCTCCGCCGATACCGGCGCGGAACAGATGCAAACGATGGTCGCGGCGATGGACGCCATCAGGAACGCCAGCACCGACATCTCCAAGATCCTGAAGACGATCGACGAGATCGCCTTTCAGACCAACATTCTCGCGCTCAACGCCGCCGTCGAGGCCGCCCGAGCCGGCGAGGCGGGAGCCGGCTTTGCGGTCGTGGCTGACGAAGTGCGTGCGCTGGCGCAACGCTGCGCAACTGCGGCGAAAGAAACCGCGGTCAAGATCGATGATTCCGTGACCAAGAGCCAGCAGGGCGCGGATATCAGCGCCGAGGTCGCGAAGAGCTTTGTCACCATCCAGGAGCAGGTCCACCGGCTCGATTTGCTCGTCGCGGAGATCGCCACAGCCTCGAATGAACAAAGCCAGGGCATCGGCCAGGTGACCACGGCAGTTGCGCAGATGGACAAGGTCACTCAGTCCAGCGCCGCCAGTTCCGAGGAGAGCGCGGCGGCGGCCGAGGAGCTCAGCGCGCAGTCCCTCACGCTCAAGGACGCCGTCGCCACCCTCCAGCATCTGGTCGACGGCAACGGCCGTCCCAGCAAAGTCACCTCCGCCAAGGCACCGGCGGTTGTCCGGACTGCGCCCTAGCCCGCATATTTCATAGTCTTTGCCGTCGCCACGATCGTTCTTCTTCTGGCGGTTCCTCTGCTGGCGACAATCAAAGGATATGCGGGCTTATGCAAAACCGCCCCTCCGAAGAGAGACCATGCGACCGTGCATTGCTGGGGAGAATCGGCTGGCTCAGGAAAGCCTTTGAGTCTTGCCCGTTTTCTTGCGGAGCGTTCTGGGGGCGGTTTTGCTTTTAGCAGCCTGAAGGGCTCGAAGCCCGACAGGCTGCTA
>CAVRNM010000132.1:0-7506 GCA_963722225.1 uncultured Verrucomicrobiae bacterium | reverse complement strand
AGCAATACATTGTTCCTGTGACCGCTTGACCGTTGGTCTTGCTAGGGGCCTCGTTGCTGGTCAACACGTTTGTTCCGGTCTTTGCGGCCCGTTGGGGGCAGGAGCACCTCGCGAAGGGCTATCAGATCTCGATGGCGGTGATGGCGGGCATGGCCACGCTGCTGTTCGTCTTCTGTTTCTTCACCACGACCGAACGCGTGGTGCACAAGAGCGACCGCAAGCCGCTGGGCCAGCAAATGGGCCTGCTCATGAAGAACGATCAATGGATGGTCCTTTTCTGGGTGTGCCTGATCGGCACGATCGGTTACGTGATCCGCGGGTCGGCGGCGCTCTACTACGCCAAATACTACCTCGGCGGAGAAGCCAAGATGCAGGCCGCCTTCGTCACCACCGGCATCATCGGCAATATCCTCGCCATGATCGCCTCGACGTGGATTACAAAGAAATTCTGCAAGATCCAGCTCTTCCGCTGGTCGCAATTGATCACTTTCGCGTTGAGCGTGGGCATGTTCCTGGCGGTAGCCCCCAGCAGCATTGTCACAGCGTTCATTTTGTACTTCTTCATCAACTTGATCGTCGATCTGCAGGGGCCGGTGTTTTGGTCCATCATTTCAGAGGCCGTCGACTACGGCCAGGTCGAGAGTGGGAAGCGCGTGGCCGGCATGGCGTTCGGCGGGATCTCGTTTGCCCAAAAGATGGGCATGAGCCTGGCCGCAGGCATGGTGGGCTGGCTTTTGACCTACTTCCAGTACGAGCCCGACAAGGTGCAGAGCGCATTCACGCTGAACGGCATCGCGCTGATGCTTACCGTCATCCCCGGCGTCTTCCACCTCGGCATGGGCCTGCTAATGTACAAGTACCGCATCACCGACAAGTTCTATAAGGAGATCGAAGAGAAACTGGCTGCGCAGGGAAAGCTGAACTTCGCCGGCTCCAGCGACGCGACAACGCCTTGATGGCCTCCCCATGACCGACGTCCTCCAGCCCATCATCCTCCAGCGCGCCGACCCGTGCATCCGCAGTTTTGCCGACGGTTGGTACTACTTCACGGCGTCGGTTCCGGCCTACGATCGCGTGGAACTGCGGCGCGCGCGCACGATCGCCGAGCTGCCGACCGTTCCTACGGTCGACGTTTGGAAGAAGCCGGATACCGGACCGTGCAGCGAACTGATCTGGGCGCCCGAACTGCACCGCATTTTCGATACGTGGGTGATCTTTTTCGCCGCCGCACCCTCGCGCGAGATCAAGGGCGAGCTGTTCCAACATCGCATGTGGGCCATCACCACGACGGCGCCGAATCCACTCAACGCCCCGTGGACGGCCCCGGTCCGCGTCGACAGCGGCCTCGACACCTTCTGCCTCGACGCCACCGCCTTCACCCACCGCGGGGTCACCTACTATGTGTGGGCGCAGAAGGAACCGGGCATCCGCGGCAACTCCAACCTCTACATCGCGGAAATGGCGTCGCCGACCACCCTCGCGACCAAGCCCGCCCGTCTGTCGGTCCCCGGGCTCGACTGGGAGATCCGCGGTTTTTGGGTCAACGAAGGCCCGTCGGTGCTGGTCCGTCACGGCCGCGTGTTCATCAGCTATTCCGCCAGCGCCACGGACGAGAACTACTGCATGGGCCTGCTGCACGCGCGGGACGATGCAAACCTGCTTGATCCAGGTAGCTGGACGAAATCCCCGCAGCCCGTTTTCCGGACCGACTACACGCACAAGATCTACGGGCCGGGACACAACAGCTTCACAGTGGCTGAGGACGGGAAGACGGACCTGCTCGTCTACCACGCCCGCACCTACACGGAGATCGTGGGCGACCCCCTGTGGGATCCCAACCGTCACACCTTCGTGAAGCCGCTGCGATGGGACACTGCTGGCATGCCCGTTTTCGGACGTCCGTCGGCGGTCGACTAAGTCGGGGGCCCCTGCCGCGGACAGGTAACCTTGCGAGCCCGCGAACATCCAATCCAACCGCTCCTTCGCCCTCCCGGGTGCGGAATCGCCTCCGCGATCGGCCGGCGGGCGCCCAAGCCCAACGAAACATGAAATCTGCCGCGCGAACCAACGAACCTCCCCCTGTGGGATGGATCCCCTCAACCCCGGCCGTCATTCACGCGATCAAGCGGGCTGCGAGGGCCGCGCGCCACGCGGGCGGGGCGTGCCTTTTGGCGGCCGCGGCGACGACCGCCCTGGCGGCCAGTTGGCCGCTGAGCGGTTCCCTTGGCGCGCACGACCCGAGCATCATCCGCGAAGGCAGCAGCTGGTGGTGCTTCAGCACCGGCGCCGGTTTGCCGGTGAAGTCCTCGACTGACGGCTTAAACTGGCAGCAGGGCACGCCCCTGTTTGCCGCTGAGCTTCCGTGGTGGCGGACTTATGCCCCCAACATGGGAGCACTCGACGTGTGGGCTCCCGACGTTCATGTGTTCGGCGGCCGGGTCTGGTGTTACTACTGCGTATCGGTGTTCGGCCAGAACAACTCGGCGATCGGCCTGACCTCCTGCACCAGCATCGCCGCCGGCGATTGGCGGGACGATGGCGTTGTCATCAGCTCGCAAAGCGGCGTCGACGCCTTCAATGCGATCGATCCCAGCCTGGTCACGGATGCCGCCGGCAATCCCTGGCTGGTGTACGGCTCCTGGTTCGACGGCATCCATGTGGTGCAACTGGACCCGGGCACCATGAAACCGACGGGCACTACCTATTCCATCGCCCAAAGAGCCAATGGCATCGAAGGTGCCAATATCGTATTTGCGAACGGCTACTACTATCTGTTCGTTTCGATCGACCAGTGCTGCGAGGGCGTCAATAGCACCTATAAGATTGCGTTTGGCCGGTCGGGGAACGTCACCGGGCCTTACACCGACCAGGCCAATACGGCGATGCTGAGTGGCGGCGCTACGGTGCTGACGGCAGGAGACACTCGATGGAAAGGGCCCGGCGGACAGAGTGTCGTGCAAAACGGCGGCGCATGGATTATCGCCTATCATGCCTACGATGCCGACAACAACGGCAACCCCACGCTGCTCATCAACGACCTGTACTGGGATTCCAACAGCTGGCCCACCTTGGCCGGTCCGGGCGTGGCCGTTACCACGCTGGCCGGCCAGGCCGGCAGTTCCGGCAGTGCAGATGGCACCGGTTCCGCTGCCCGGTTCAATCTTCCGGCCGACGTCGCGGCCGACCTCGCGGGTGATCTTTATGTGGCCGACACCGGGAACAACGCCATTCGCAAAGTTACGGCGGCGGGCGCCGTCACCACGGTGGCAACCGGGCTGAATCATCCCGCCGGCATCGCGGCCGACGCGTCCGGCGATCTCTACGTCGCTGATACCGACAACAACCTTGTGCGAGGAGTCAGCGCCGCCGGCGCGGTTACCATCCTTGCATCCGGCTTCAATGGGCCGTCGGGCATCGCCGTCGATGCCGCAGGCAATGTCTACGTCGCTGACACCCTGAATCACGTCATTCGGAGCATCACCCCCGCCGGCATCGTGGGCATCGTAGCCGGCGTGGTCGGCGCCAGCGGCGCAGCCGACGGCACCGGATCCGCCGCGCGTTTCTACGGTCCGCAAGGCTTGGCCGTCGACGGCTCGGCCAACCTCTACGTTGCCGACACTAACAACGACACGATCCGCAAGATCGTTCTCGCCAGCGGCACTGTCACCACCCTGGCCGGACAGGCCGGCGTAAGCGGCAGCGCCGACGGCGTAGGCAGCCAGGCCCTTTTTACGTTCCCTTCCGGGGCGGCCGTCGACGGCTCGGGCAACATTTTCGTCGCGGACACGGAGAACCACACGATTCGCGAGATCACGCCCGCGGGCGCGGTCGTCACCCTCGCCGGACAGACCGGATCCGCCGGCAGCGCCGATGGCACCGATGGCGCCACCCGGTTCGATTTTCCCACCGGCATCGCGGCAGACAGCTCGGGCAATGTCTATGTAGCCGACACCAACAATCAGGCCATTCGCGTCGTGCAGCTTCCCGTCGCGCCCGCCATCACGATGCAGCCGCAAAGCCAGACGGTGGCGGCCGGCGCCACGGTGCAGTTTTCCGTGACCACATCCGGCCGCCCGGCGCCGACCTATCAATGGAATTTCAACGGCACCGCGATCAGCGGCGCCACCGCCAGCACCTACAGCCTGGCCGGCGTCCAGGCCGGGAACGCCGGAGATTACACTGTCACGGTCGCAAACAGCTCGGGCAGCGTGACCAGCGCGCAGGCGACACTGACGGTGACTTCGAGCAACCCGGGTCCGTCTGGGGGCGGAGGTGGCGGAGGCGGAGGCGCCACCAGCATTTGGTTTCTCTCCGCCCTAGCTCTCCTGGCAGCAGCCCGCCAATCCTATCGCGTGACGGCATGGAGGCCGGGAAGAATCCGGTGGGAAGCCTTCGTCTGGCTCCTCATCCCGGCCGTGGCCGGACTTTCGGCGGCGACCGGCTTGGCCGAGGATGCCGACGCCCGGCTGGCCCGGCTCGGGAAATGCGATGCGCTCGTCCACGACCCGTCGACCATCGTGAAGTGCAAGGACGAGTACTGGCTGTTCGCCACGGGCATGGGCCTCGATTCCTGGCGATCGCGCAACCTCGTCCACTGGGAGCGGGGACCCCACGTATTCACGGCTCCGCCGGCTTGGGTCAAGGAAGTCGTGCCGGACCAAAAAGGCCATTTCTGGGCGCCCGATGTCATCCTTCAGAACGGCCGGTATTGCGTTTACTACGCGGTCTCGAAGTTTGGCAAACGGACCTCCGCCATCGCCCTGGCCACCAACCCGACTCTCGATCCGGCGGATCCGGCGTATCACTGGACCGATGAGGGCGTCGTCGTCCAGACCACGGAGAACAGCGACTATAACGCCATTGACCCCAGCGTCCTCCGTGACGACGACGGCCGCCTCTGGCTTGCCCTGGGCTCGTTTTGGAGCGGCATTAAGTTGATCGAGCTCAATCCTACCACGGGCAAACGGATCTCCCCCGATTCGCCTCTGGTGGCGCTCGCCTGGCACCAGTCAATCGAAGCGGCGTACCTCTACCGGCAGGGCGATTTCTACTACCTTTTCGTGAATTGGGGCATCTGCTGCCGCGGCGTGGCCAGCACCTACGAAGTCCGCGTCGGGCGCAGCCGGGCCGTCACCGGACCGTATCTCGACCGCGAGGGAAAGGATCTCCTTCACGACGGCGGCAGCGTGTTCCTGGCGACCGATCGGCCTTTCATCGGCCCGGGTCAGGTGGGCATTCTGAGGGACAACGGGCGCTACTGGGTGAGCGTGCATTTCTACGACGGCACACAGAAGGGCCAGCCCACTCTCGCCATCCGACCGATGCGATGGTCCGACGATGGCTGGCCCGTGGCGGACGAGAATCCATCGGGCCATTGACTCTGCCGCTTGAGCTCCGGTCATCGAGATCCCCTTGGTCCTCCGGCCGGCGCGGCCGTAAGGTGAAGCTATGGCGGGTCTACTGCGACTGGACTGAAGGTATGAGAATTATTGAGGAAGATAAAAAAAGTGGCTAACCCAAGTTCGAGAGTTTGAGAAGAAGTGGCGTTGGTTTTCAACGGTTTGCCTTTTCTAGAGGCCGTTTTTCTCCACTACATTTTCGATGGTTTTGGGACGGACGGGCAACTTGAGGCCCAGGCGG
Source organism: uncultured Verrucomicrobiae bacterium (assembly GCA_963722225.1). Lineage (GTDB taxonomy): Bacteria > Verrucomicrobiota > Verrucomicrobiia > Opitutales > Opitutaceae > Fen-1467. The sequence goes on along the minus strand of CAVRNM010000132.1, from coordinate 1,866 downwards.
GTCAAGAGATCGGCGGCGAGTTTCTCCGGTCTTCCGACCAAGCGCAGGCGAGTCTCCCGGTGATCGCGCACGGGCAGCACCACGTCCATGGAGTGGATGGTTTTGAGTTCCGCGACGACTTGCCGGGCGGTATCGCCCAGTCCCTTGGCGTGCAGCCACATTTCCAGGCTCCGCCACATCGCCAGGGCCAGGAAGCAAACGAAGATATGGGCCTGTACGCGGTCTTCTTTTTGGTGATAGACCGGGCGCAAGCCCAGGTCGCCCTTGCCGGTGCGAAAGGCGTCCTCGACCTCCGTCAGCTGGATGTACCAGCGCCACAATTTGCACGGGTCTTGTTCCGTGCAGTTGGTGCGCAGCAGGTAAGCGCCGTGGGCGGCCTGCGCCCACGGCAACCGGCTGGGATCTTCGCTGACGCGTAATCCGACGGCCTGCGCCTGTTCCACCAAAACCTCGACGCTGAAGAGCTTCTCGACGGCCGTGTTTCGCCCCAACCATTTACCAATCCGTCGCTCAATGATTGAGGGATGACGGGCCGGCTTCTTCTTCAAGGCGGTATCGATCTGCACGAGCTTGCGGCGCAGGCGGGCCTGCTGGGCGCCCAGCATCGCGGCTTCCTTTTCGTGGCGCGCGCGACTGCGACACAGCACGTAGCGTTCCGTCCCGTCCCCGTCGGGGTGGTCGAGAAGTTTGACTTCCACGCCCGGTTCGACCTCGTGCCAGTGCGCCGTTTCGAGCAGTTCCCGCTCAAAGCGTTTGAGCCGAGCCTTGGGGGTGCCGACGATGTAGAGGGCGCGTTTTTCCCGCAGGTAGTCGAGGTTGTCCTCGCTGACCATGCCCCGGTCCATCGCCCAGATCCGCTCGGCGACGCCGTATTTTTGCTCCATCAGTTCGACGATGTCCTCGACGGTGGTGACATCGGCGCGATTGCCCGCGAACACTTCGTAGGCCAGCGGGAGACCTTCGGGCGTAACTACCAGTCCGATACACACCTGCTTGCAGTCCGGGCGTTGATCGCGACTGTACCCGCGCTGGGCCTGCGGATTGCGGGCGCACTGGCCCTCGAAGTACGTGCTGGTGATATCGTACAACAGGAACTCAAACCGCGCGCCAAACCAGTTCTGGTAACGCTCCTTGAGATGGCCGAACAAGCGGTCCCGCAGCGGCAGCATCTCGTCCAAACCGCGATAGAGCCGGTAGTCGTGGACGGCCCCCGGACTCACCCCCAACAAGTCATCCAGGGCCGTACGCGCATACCAGCGCTCACTCAACGCCAGTTCCGAAGCCTGATCGCAAAACCGACCGATCGTCAGGATCGCGGCCACGCTCGCCCAATCGATGCGCTCGCGCCCCCCCTCCCGTGCTCCGCAAAGAACTGATGCAGCCCCAGACGCCGCCACAGGGCCAGGGCCAGATAGACTTGTCCGAACTCGCGCACGCGCTCCACCCGCACGCCCGTCAGGGCCACTTCGTCCAACGCGGTGACGCCGGCGGACTAACGAATAGATCGCCTTGCAGCGGCGGTCGCGGCGTTCCGTCCAGCAAACGAGCAATCTCCTCCCACCCTGCCCGCTCGTCTTCATCCAGACCAGGCAGCTTGCCCAGCGTTGCGACCACGCGTTGCCGCGGACCACGCGCCGTGCGGATCGATTCGACTAGGGTCCAATACTCGTAGAGCTCTCCGTTCTTCTGGCGGCGATTACGGCGCAAAACTTCGGCCCCGATCTTCGCCTTTACCCGCCAACCCGCAACAGCGCGGTCTCCACTACATCGCCAAAATCGGCAAAACGCCCGGCCTCTCCAAGGGAAGACCATAGGATTATTCGCCCAAAAACCACAGAAAACACCTTCTGCTCTCGAAGTAGGGCT
>CAVRNM010000131.1:0-10877 GCA_963722225.1 uncultured Verrucomicrobiae bacterium | reverse complement strand
ACAAGCAAGGGCCGTTTCGCGTCTAATCTGGCGGCGCCTGGTCTTCCGCTCCTTGGATTTGCCATTTGCCAAGCCTCCAGGCCGACTTAGCTGGACCCTCTTTTCACTATTTTCCTGGCTCCTTAAGAAATTTGCGATAATGGCGGCCGGAGAATTTCTTAAGGAGCCAGGAAATCATGAAAAGAGGGTCCAGCTAAGTCGGCCTGGAGAGGCTTGGCAAATGGCAAATCCAAGGAGCGGGAAAGCCGGCGCCGCCAGATTTCTGACGCGAAACCGCCCGGCTCGCACGCGACTTGCTTGTCCAGCAGGCGTTCCCATGACCACCGCCATCGATTCCACCGGCGCCAGCACCGCCGCCTACGACTCCGGCCCGGCCCCCGCCGCCACGCCCGCCAGCCCGTTCCGCACCTATGATACGCAGGGCTATTTTGACGAGATGCTGGATCCCGAAGGCGGGCCGCGTCCGCACTACGCGCGCTTCGCGCAGCGGCTGAATGGCATGAGCCGGACCGAATTCGAGGCGAAGCGCCGGGCGGTCGACCTCGCGTTCATGCGCCAGGGCATCACCTTCAACGTCTACGGCGATTCGCAGGGCACCGAGCGGATCTTTCCCTTCGACCTCGTCCCGCGGATCATCCCGGCGCCAGAGTGGAATTACCTCGAGACCGGCCTCGTGCAGCGCATCACCGCGCTCAACCTCTTCCTCCACGACATTTATCACGAGCAGCATATCATCCGGGACGGCACCATTCCCGCCGAGTATGTTTTTTCCGCGCGGCACTTCCGGCGCGAGTTCGTCAACTTCCCGGTGCCGAAGGACATCTATATCCACGTCTGCGGCACCGACATCATCCGGGACGTTGACGGCCGCTATCTGGTGCTCGAGGACAATGGTCGCTGCCCCTCCGGCGTGAGCTATGTCCTGGAAAACCGGCGGGCGATCAAACGGACCTTTCCCGAGAGTTTTGAGGAAAATGGCGTGCGCCCGGTGGAGCACTACCCGGCCGAGCTGTTGAAGCTCCTGCAGCATATCGCCCCGGCGGGCGTCGCCGAGCCCGACGGTCGTGCTGCTCACGCCCGGCGCCTTCAACTCGGCCTATTTTGAGCACACCTACCTCGCGCGGCAGATGGGCATCGAGATTGTCGAGGGCCGGGACCTCCTCGTGCGCGACCAGCACGTGTACATGCGCACGACCAAGGGGCTGCAGCCGGTCCATGTCATCTACCGCCGCATCGACGACGATTTTCTCGATCCGCTCGTCTTCCGCCGCGACTCGGCGCTCGGCGTGCCCGGGCTGATCAACGCCTACCGGGCCGGCCACGTCTCCCTGGCCAATTCCGTGGGCACCGGCGTGGCCGACGACAAGGTCGATGTACCGCTTTGTGCCGCGAATGATCCAGTACTACCTCGATCAGGAGCCGATTTTGCCCAACGTGCCGACCTACCTGGCCAGCGAGGACGCCGACCGCAGTCACATCCTCGAGCACCTCCGCGGAGCTCGTCGTCAAGGCGGCCAACGAGGCGGGCGGTTACGGCATGCTGATGGGGCCGCAGGCCAGCGCCGCCGAGCGCGAGGAATTCCGCCGCCGCATCGAGGCCGAGCCACGCAACTACATCGCCCAGCCGGTCGTCCGCCTTTCGCGCCATCCGACGGGCCACGAGGGCGGCTTCGCAGGGCGCCACGTCGACCTGCGGCCGTTCATTCTCTACGGCGAAAAGACCGTGGTGGTCCCCGGCGGACTCACCCGCGTCGCGCTCCGGTCGGGTTCCCTGGTCGTCAACTCCTCCCAGGGCGGCGGCAGCAAGGACACCTGGGTGCTCTACGGCAACGAATGATCCTCCCATGCTCAGCCGCGTCGCCCACAATCTCTTCTGGATGAGCCGCCACATCGAGCGGGCCGAGAACACGGCGCGCCTGGTCGATGTCAACCTCCAGCTGCTCCTCGATGTGCACAACCTGAACGACCGCACGCTCGCCGCCTACTGGCAGCCGGTGGTGCAGAGCACGGGCGATGAGCCGCTTTTCCAGCAGCTCCATCCCAAGGCCACCGGGCAGACGGTGACCGAGTTTCTCGTCTTCCAGGCGCTCAACCCCAACTCGATCGTCTCCTGCATCGCCCAGGCCCGCGAGAACGCGCGCACCGTGCGCGACCAGCTCACGCTCGAGGTCTGGGAGGCGCTCAACCGCCTCTACCTGCTGCTCCACTCGCCCCGCGCGCGGGAGCTTTGGCGCGACAGCCCGCAGGAGTTCTTCGACGAAATCAAGTCCAGTTCGCTCCACCTCCAGGGGCTGACCGACGCCACTGTCGTGCGCAACGAGGGCTGGTTCTTCGTCCAGGTCGCGCGCTACCTCGAGCGCGCGGACAAGACCTCGCGGCTGCTCGACCTGCGCCATGCCTCTGTGCCCGCGCGGGGCGCCCCGGCGGCCGCCGAGCCCAGCCAGGCCGACGCCCTCGGCTGGTCCGCCGTGCTGCGCTCCTGCAGCGCCTGGGACGCCTACAAGGCGCTTCACGGAGCCGAGGTGCAGCCCGCCCTGGTCGCCGAGTTTCTGCTGCTGTCCGAGGGCTTTCCCCGCTCCGTCCGTTTCTGCGTGCAACAGCTCAACCTCGCCCTGCGCGGCATCTCGGGCAGCGCCGAGAACCGGTTTAGCAACGAGGCGGAAAGACTCTGCGGCCGGCTGCTCGCGGAGTTGCAGTTCAGCACGGCCGCCGACATCTTTGACTGCGGCCTGCATGCCTACATCGACCAGCTCCAGACCAAACTCAACGCCATCGGCGAGGCCCTGTTCCAGACCTACATCCTCCAGGCCTTCCGGCTGCAGTCCGACGACGAATTGCGCCAGCAGGAAGAACAGCAGCAGCAGCTCCGGTGATGAAGCTGCAAGTCTACCACCGCACGCACCACGCTTACGCGGCCCCGGTGCGCGATAGCTTCAACGAAGCCCGCCTCCAGCCGGTCGAGTCCGCCCAGCAGACCCGGCAGAGCTTCCTGCTCAAAGTTCTGCCCTCCACCCGGCTTTCGCATTTCCACGACTTTTACCACAACTGCGTCCACGTCATCGACCTCACCTCGCCGCACGAGGAACTGACCGTCGAAGCCACCTCGGTCGTCGTCACCCGCGACCTCCCGCCGCTGCCCGGGGATGCCGCCCCGGCGCCAGTCGCCGCCCTGCCCGCCTGCGAGCGGATGGGAGAGTGTTACGATTTTCTCCAGCCCAGCACCTACGTCAATTCCACTCCCGAGGTCTGGCGACTCGCGCTCGACCTGGGCTCCGGACATACCGATGTCTGGCAGATCGTGCTGGCCATCATGCGCCACCTCGGCAGCGAGTTTCGGTATATTCCCGCCGTGACCAACGCCCACACGTCGATGGAGGAGGCGTTCCGGCTGCGCCAGGGCGTCTGCCAGGACTTCGCGCACGTGATGATCGGGCTCTGCCGCGCGCTGAAGATTCCCGCGCGCTACGTGAGCGGCTACCTCTACAATGGCCCGGCCGACCAGCTCAAAGGCACGCAGGCCACGCACGCCTGGGTCGAAGTCTTCCTGCCCGGCGTCGGCTGGCGCGGGGTCGACCCCACCAACCAGCAACCGGTCAACCAGCGCTACGTAAAGGTCGCCATCGGCCGCGACTATGCCGACGTGTCACCGCTCCGCGGGACCTACCGCGGCACGGCCAAGCGAAAGCTCAGCGTCGAGGTGCTCGTCACCCGGCTGGACGCCGATCAGGCCGTGGATCCCGCGCCGCCGCTCGCACCCACCCGCGAAAACGGGCGATGGCCCGCTTCAGGCCTTCCCCTGGCGCAACCACCGGCTTCCACTTGACGGGACGACCGGGCCAGTCCCCGCCGCGATCATCTCGGCGGAAATGCCGACTCCCGCCACCTCGCGAAACCTTGCCGCCAGGGCGACTGAAAGACGCCCCACCCCGCAACCGAAATCCAGGGCCCGCCCCCACCGGAGTTCCGGACAGGCGGTCGCCGCACCCCTTCACACCCGCCCGCGAAAATACGCGATGGTCCGCTTCAAACCGTCTTCGAGCGCGACGACCGGCTTCCATTTGATGATGCGGCGGGCCAGGGTGATGTCCGGGCGGCGCTGTTTCGGATCGTCGGAGGGCAGCGGCTTGTGCACGATCTTCGATTTGCCGCCGATGAGCTTCACGGTCAGCTCCGCGAGCTGCAGCATCGTGAATTCGTCGGGGTTGCCCAGATTGAGCGGACCCACCGTATCCGTCTGCTTCATGAAGCGGCAGAGAGCTTCAATCAAGTCGCCGACAAAGCAGAAGGAACGCGTCTGCGTGCCATCGCCATAAACCGTGAGATCCTCCCCGCGCAGCGCCTGGACAATGAAATTGGAGACCACCCGACCGTCGTTGGGCAGCATCCGCGGCCCATAGGTGTTGAAGATGCGGGCGACCCGGATATCGACCCGGTTCTCCTGGTGGTAGTCGAAAAAGAGGGTCTCCGCGCACCGTTTGCCTTCATCATAACACGAACGACGGCCGACCGGGTTGACGTGCCCCCAGTAGGTCTCCGGTTGGGGATTCACCTGGGGGTCGCCGTACACCTCGGAAGTCGACGCCTGCAACACCCGCGCTTTCACGCGCTTGGCGAGTCCCAGGCAGTTGATCGCGCCCATGACCGAGGTCTTTACTGTTTTGATCGGGTTGTACTGGTAGTGCGGGGGGGAGGCCGGACAGGCGAGATTGTAGATTTGATCGACCTCCACCTTGAAAGGATCGACCACGTCGTGCCGGAAGAATTCAAACCGCGAATTGGACAACAAATGGACAATATTCTCCTTTCGCCCGGTGAAGAGATTGTCGAGACAGATGACCTCTTGGCCGTCGCTGATCAGCCGGTCACAAAGGTGGCTGCCAAGAAAACCGGCGCCGCCGGTCACGAGTATACGCATGAGCCAAAGATTGAAGGCCAAAAGACCCGTTTGCGAGTCTGCTCTGATGCGCTGCCGCCGCGCGGGTGCGTGATTGGAATCCGACCTGAGCGGGAACAAAAGGGATCTGGAGGGCGGCGCGCTGCCGCCGCCGAAATACCTGGGCGGCGCTGACGGCGCAGCGCCCTCCACCCACAATCCCACACCAGACCAGTCGGTGAGGCGCGGGACGTGGTGAAACCATTTTCCATGCGCATCGTCTTACTCCAACGATACTTCGAGAGTCCCACCATATTCAATGACAACAAATAATATTAAATCATTCATAGGCATAAGCTTGCTTTCAATCGTCGCCTTTCATGCTTGGGCGCAGGAACAAGATCAGCCGGCGGCGCAAACCGACGAGAAGAGTTCAGTGGGACTCTTGGGAAAGAATTATTTCGAAGCCGGATTTTTCACGGAGGACTTCCGCAACACGGGCTCAAAGAGCGGCTATGGAACCGGCCTCGATCTGAACCTGCCCGCCGCCGACAACTTTGACATCGGTGTCAACTACGCGTTCGAACGCGTGCCCAGCGGCGACCCCCGGCTCACCGACAATACGGTGGGAACCTCATTCACCGGCTATTTCGCCGCCGGCAGCGTAAAGCCTTTTGCCGATCTCGATCTGGGCTATGCCTGGCAGAAGTCGAAGTTGGATGGCGTCGCCAGCTCAAACGACCGCGGCATATACGGCGGTGGCGCCGGCTTGGAGCTTCCCGTCACCAGTTCCACCGTTTTGACCGGCAGCGCCGCCTATGAAAATTCGCTCCGCAAAGGTTCAATGCATGAATGGGTTTACCTCGCCAAGGTTGACCAAAACATCGCCGATGGCATCGCCGCCCAGGTGGACGTGGCGTTCCACGCCAAGAACTCGACCGTTTACGACGTCGGGCTGGTGTTCTTCTTCTAAAACCGAACTGCTCATCTCCGCGCCGCCACACCCGCCTCATAGCGGCTGATCCATGCCCGGTGCCAGGAATCGAAGTCTCCGGCCTCGAGATGCGCCCGCGCCTGGGCGACCAGGTCGAGATAGAAGTGGAGATTGTGGATCGTGAGGAGCGTGCCGGCCAGCATCTCGCCGGCGACGGTGAGATGCCGCACGTAGGCCCGGGAGAAATTCCGGCAGGTATAGTTGTCGAGCCCCTCGACGATCGGGCGCGCATCCGTGCGGTACCGCTCGTTTCGAAGGTTCATGGGACCATCGGGGGTGAACGCCAGGCCGTTTCGGGCGACGCGGGTCGGCAGCACGCAATCGAACATGTCGATGCCGAGCGCGATCATCCGCAGCACCTGCGGCGGGGTGCCGAGTCCCATCGTGTACCGTGGCTTGTCGGCCGGCAGGAAGGGCGCCGTGGCCGCGACTTGCTTCAGCATCTCCGGTTCAGGTTCGCCCACGCTCACGCCGCCGATCGCGTAGCCCGGAAAATCAAGTGTCGCCAGGGATTGCGCGGCCTCGCGCCGGAGATCGTCGAAAGTCGACCCTTGGACGATGGCAAACACGTGATGCCCGGCCGCCAGAAAGCCGCTTTCCACGGCGGCGCCACGGCACGCCGCCGCCCATCGCCGGCTGCGCTCGATCGCGCGGAGGCAGGCCTCCCGTTCGCAGGGCCACGGCGGGCATTCATCCAGAACCATCGCCACGTCGGAATCCAGATTCCGCTGGATGGCCATGACCTCGCGCGGGCCGAGGAAGAGGGTCGCGCCGTCCAGGTGCGATTGAAAGGTAATCCCCTCATCGCGTACCCGGCGCAACTTGGCCAGGCTGAAAACCTGGAACCCGCCGCTGTCGGTGAGGATCGGGCCGTCCCAGCCCATGAACGCATGCAACCCGCCCAGGTCGCGGATCAGATCGGAGCCCGGCCGCAAATTGAGGTGGTACGTGTTGCCGAGAATAATCTGGGCGCCGATCTCGCGCAGCTGAACCGGGGTGACGGCCTTGACGGTCCCCTGGGTTCCCACCGGCATGAAGATCGGTGTCTCCACCACCCCGTGGCGCGTGACCAGCCGACCGCGGCGCGCGGCGGTCGCCGGATCGGTTCCCAGGAGAGTGAAATGCGCGGACATGGAGCGCCGCAGATTCGGCTCCGCTGCCCCCGAAGGCAATCGGTTTTGGCGGATCCCGCCTGGCCGGCGAGGGCCACTCGGCGCGGCATTGTAGGGCGGGGTCGCCGAACCCCGCCATTTCCCCAATGTGGCGGGGTCGACCCCGCCCTACATTCGTCAGCCAAGCCTGCCTTACGGAACCCAGCGCGCCACGCCTGCGTCCGCCGGGCAGGCCGCCGCGACCCGCGCGCTCACCTCCGCCCAAACCGGGCGGTTGAACCGCCTTGATCGGCCGAGCAGCTCGCGCAGGGGCACGAGCACGAACGCCCGCTCCCACAGGCGCGGGTGCGGCAGGATCAAGTCCGGGCCCGCCCGCTGCTCTCCCTCATAAAGCAACAGATCGAAATCCAACACGCGCGGCCCCCAGCGGATTTCGCGGGAGCGCCGTCGACCCGCCGCGTCTTCAAGCGCGTGCATGACCAAAAGCAGCTGCTCGGGAGCGAGGATCGTATCGACGCCCGAGACGAGATTGAGGAACTTCGGCTGGTTCAACATGCCGACCGGAGTCGTCTCGTAGACCGCCGACGACTCCACGGCCAAAACGCCCGCCGTCCGCGCGAGCGCTTCCAAAGCCCCGGAAATCGCCGCCCAACGATCCCCGAGGTTGGCTCCGACTCCGATGAACGCCTGCCGCACGATTTCAGCCATGGATCAACCCGGATGTTACCTTCCGCTGCTGCTACCGAGGACGAACGTGCCGCCGGTCTCGGACCGGCAAATTCGCCAGTCGCAGACTGGCGCCACGAGAGAACCCGCTTCCGCAAATAACGAGGAAACATCATGGGCCCCCACGACGTAATGGACGGAAAATCTCATGCCGCGCCGGCCTGGACGCGGCGGATCCGCACCACCAATCCGGCGCTGATAAAATCGACCGGCGGCCTGGGCTTCACCACTTCAACCCCAACCGCCTGCACCAAGGGGAATGCCCGCAGGATCTCCGCCGCCACCGCCTCGGCGAGCGCCTCCACCAGTTTTCGCGGCGGTCCTTCCATGACGCTGCGGACGACTTCGCGAACCGCCCGGTAATCCACCGTCCGGCTGAGATCATCGGAACGGCCGGCCTCGGCCAGCGGCAATTCCAGGTGCACGGTGACTTCGAAATCCTGGCCGCGCGCCGTTTCCTCCGGCAGGATGCCGTGGTGGGCGAAGAAATGCAGCCGGGTGAGCGTGAGCGTATCTGAGGTCATGGTTTCCAGGCGAGTCCGGCCCTGATCGCATCGGCCATTCGCACGAAACGCAACAACGCGGCCACGTCGTGGACCCGCACCATGTGGCAGCCCTGCTGGATCCCCCACACCAGCGTGGCCGCGGTCCCCTCCAGCCGATCGTTCGCCGGGGCATCCAGCACCAGGCCGACGGTCGACTTGCGCGAGGTGCCAAGCAGGACCGGATACCCGAGCGCCACGATCCGCTCCAGATGCTTGAGCACTTCAAGATTGTGCGGTGGGTTCTTCGCGAAGCCGAATCCCGGGTCGAGCCAGATCTGCTGGTCGGGCACCCCTGCCGCCCGCGCCACCGCCAGGCTCAGCTGCAGGTCCAGCAGCAGATCGGACCAGAAATCGCCGTAATCGCGATCCGGCCGGTTGTGCATCAGAATGACCGGGCAGCGCCGCGCCGCCACGGTCTCCGCGATCGGTGAGCGCGGCCTGAGGGCTGGCAATTCGCCGTGCTGCAAGCCCGCCGCGACGTGCCGCCGCTCCCCGGCGGTCCACCCGTGCAGCGCCCCCCAGATGTCGTTCACTATGTCCGCCCCCGCCTCCGCGGCCGCCGCCGCCACCGCCGCCTTGTAGGTGTCGATGGAAACCGGCGTGCTCGGAAATGCCCGGCGCAGTGCCATCAGCGCAGGCAGCACGCGATCGCATTCCTCCGCCGCATCCACCGGAGTCGCGCCGGGGCGGGTCGACTCGCCGCCGACATCCAGCACGTCGGCCCCGGCCGCCAGCAGGGCGCCGGCCCGGTCCACGACCGCCTGGGGCGACGGCAACTCCCCCCCGTCGGAAAATGAATCCGGCGTGACATTCAACACGCCCATGACGAGCGTGCGACCGCCCGGGGCCGGCAGCGGACGACCGTGCGGACTTTGCCAGGCCGGCCAACGAATGGAGTCAGCTGAGGTCACGCGACGGCATCACTTGCAGGCCGGGCCACGACTGGCAAGCCCAGGCGCTTGACCCTTCCCCGTTCCTGTGGGTAGATTGCCGCGTGCTGCTGGTCATCGACAACTTCGATTCGTTCACCTTCAACTTGGTCCAGTACTTCGGCCAGCTGGGCGTGGAGCAGCGCGTCTATCGCAACAACGAGATCACCCCGCAGCAGGCGCTCGCCCTGAATCCCGATCGCATCCTGCTCTCGCCGGGACCATGTTCGCCTCGTGAAGCGGGCGTGTCCCTCGACATCATCAAGGCCTTTGCCGGGCACAAGCCGATTCTCGGCGTCTGTCTCGGGCACCAGTCGATCGGACACTATTTCGGCGGTCAGGTGGTCCGGGCCGGGCGGCTCATGCATGGCAAGATTTCGCCCATCCTGCACCGGGGCACCGACGTGTTCCGGGGCCTGCCCTCGCCGTTCCGGGGCACGCGCTATCATTCGCTGCTGGTCGAGCGGGCCTCTCTGCCGGACTGTCTGGAAATCACCGCCGAGACGGCCGAGGGTGAGATCATGGGACTGCGGCACAAGACCCTTCCCGTCTGGGGCGTGCAATTTCACCCCGAATCCATTGCCACCGAGCACGGGATGAACCTTCTGCAGAATTTCCTGTCGCTCAACTGACGGCCCCGACCGCGCCGATCCTCCACCATGCGCTGCCCGAAATGCACTTCGATTGAGGACAAGGTGATCGACTCCCGCATCAGCAAGGAAGGCAATACGATCCGCCGGCGCCGCGAATGCCTCGAATGCGGTCACCGTTTCACCACGATCGAGAATCTCGTGCGCGACGGCATCGTGGTGATCAAACGGGATGAGCGGCGCGAGGAATTCGACCGGGAAAAGCTCCTGCACGCGATCCGCGCGGCCTGCCACAAGCGGCCGGTCGATCTCGAGCAGATCACCATGATCGTCGACGATGTCATCGACGCCCTGGAGGCCCAGTACGAGCGCGAGATTCCCAGCCGCGTCATCGGCGAGGAGGTCATGCGGCACCTGCGGCGCATCGACCAGGTCGCCTACGTGCGCTTCGCGAGCGTGTACAAGGAATTCCGCGACGTCTCCGACATCATGGACGAGATCAACAATCTCGGAAAGCCCAAGAAATGACCTGCCGCGAGGATCTTTGCCGGCTCCATTTCATCAACGCCCTGTTCGCAGGACTCACCGGGCACGACCTTTATAATATAATATAATATAATATAATATAATATAATATAATATAAGATAATATAATATAAGATAAGATAAGATAAGATAAGATAGGATAAGATAACATAATAGAATATAATATAATCTATATAATATAATATAATATAATATAATATAATATAATATAATATAATATAATATAATATAATATAATATAATATAATAAAATATAATATAATATAATATAATATAATATAATATAATATAATATAATATAATATAATATAATATAATATAATCGAATAGAATAGAATAGAATAGAATAGATTATAAAATCATAGAATAATATAATAGAATATAATATAATATAATATAATATAATATAATATAATATAATATAATATAATATAATATAATATAATACAATATAATATTACATAATATAATATAATATAAGATAACATAAGATAATATAACAGAATATAATATAATCTAATATAACATAATATAATATAAAATGGGATAAGAGAATATAATA
>CAVRNM010000130.1:0-11658 GCA_963722225.1 uncultured Verrucomicrobiae bacterium | reverse complement strand
CCAAATGGTCCGGAAGTCCCAGCCGGCAACTGGAAGAGCCATCGCGTAGCAGGCAGCTCTTTCGGTGCGTGTGACATTGAGCTGTTCTCTACCCATCGCCACCCTACTGGCCTCAGCTCTGCGCCTGCCCCCCACCACATTTCGCCAGTCCACACAGCGCTCATGGTGCCACCGTCTTGAAGCAACACCTGCGTTGTGAAAGCATAAGGCGGCGGCGGCTCCGCGGCGGGTGTCCACGCTGGCCGACGGGGAAAGTGTTCGGCGTAGTTTGGGGGTATTTCATGCCGAAACCTTCAGGACCAGCCAAGGCCGATGGCTCCGCCAGTTAGGCGACCTTCTTGTTCTTGTCATTAACATAACCTCCGACGAGCGGGGACAGAAATCTCGCTGCAGCCTGCAGCTTCTCAACGGGTGGCCGTTTTCTCCAGAATTCTTCCGGATATTCGTACCATTTGTCCGAATAATCGCGTGCGATCTCAACGATAGTCAGCCTGTGTTCTGGGGTGAGACCGAGCGAAGCCGAAATACCGAGGCGATCGGATTCATCGAGGATCTTATCCAAACGATGCCCAAGGTCTCTTTCGAATAGCACGGGATTGTTCGAGTGCTGCCGGATGCAGGCTTTCAGTGCTAGCTCGATGCTCCGGGCATAAAGAAAAACCACCGGCGTCACGATCCAGCCGACATACCCCGGGGATCTCAGTTTCTTGAGAGAGGCATCGGCGGCGTCTAAGAAACCGTTCGCCGCGAGCCAAAGGCGAGTGGCTGAGGGAAGACGTGGTCTTGACATACGAATTGGTTCAACGCCTAAGACGAACCGCGGCCGACGGCTGGCGTGACCGGTGTGCCAACTGGCGGCGGCGTGACGGGTGCGCCCGCAGCGGAGCGGGGGTGCCCATCAGGCTCGTGCACTGAAGCGCGAGCTGACATACTGTCACCGTAAAGTGGGCCACCTATCGCAGGGTCAATTCTCTCCCGAACTCGGGTTTCAGCCAGATAAACTTGCTCCACACACCGTCGGGCGTTACCCAACGTCAGCGTTTTCTCGAGAGCTGATTTCGGCCATTCATGACGTGTGTTATCGAAAGCTGCTGCGGTCATGGTCTTTTCCTCAATGATAGACTCCGGCTTCGCATGGGCGATCTTGTTTCTGAAGTTGTGTAGCCAGACCACGGTAGCCCACGGTTCTATTGTTCTCGCCCAAGGAATGGTCAGCATTGAGCACAGACTTTTGGCTTTCTCAGCGAAATCCAGATGCTCAAATTCGTGATCATTCCCCTTCATGATCTTCCCGGCTGCATTCAAGTAGGCCTCGAGAGCGAGCGCTGAAAATGTTATCGAGATTAACACCTGTTCCAGCCGGTTCTCCTGTTTCGACTCAGCGGTGAACAGCGCTCGCCTCGCGACGCGCATGAACATGTGGTGCGCCGAGTACCTCCGCTCCTTTCGCACTCTAAGCTTTTCCATTAACTAGAGCCTACGGAGCGAATAGTCGCGGCACCACCCAAAAAACAGAAGTGCCTTACTAACCGGTAGATGATGCTGGTAGCAGTAGGTGGCAATCTCCATGAAAGCCGGCGTGACTAATTGTCCGCGTATTTAGGGCATGAAGGCGGCTCGGGTACTCCAGCAATTGATCGGTGAATATCTCGAAACGGCGAACAGCCCGGAGGAACAGCGTGAGGTCGAGATCGGCGTGCAGATCCAGCTCCTGTGCTACCAAGCCGGATTGGGCGAAGATCCAGCATCCTGCTTGGACGAAATCGATGAACTGGCCAAACAACTGGTTTTGATGCACCAGTCGCCCAACCGTCCGCTTCGATTACAACTAATGGGACCCGATGGACTGTTTGACTCACCCGTGCTGCACAGCCGTGACGTTGCCGCGCCTCTTCCGGCGTGGATTTAATAACACAAAATCAGCACGACTGATCGCTGGGCCTTGGCCACCATGTCCTCGAAAATCGGCTTCTGGTTCGTTTGATTGGGCTCCGGCGCGTCCGCACCGAGGTATGGCTCCTGCAGCGGATGGTGGGTGCATTTGCAGGCCCCGCTCTTCTTGGTGCAGCGATAGTAGGTATGGCCCTTTTGGATTTCGCCAGTGATGGCCCCGCCGCACTCGGCGCAGTGAAGAAGGCCGAGAAACGGCTTCGCCGGGGCACCTTTCTCCTCGGGCGAATAACTGCACCGCGTGATCGTAGTTCTTCGGCAATTTGGTCACCGCAAGTTCTTCGATCTCGCGCCAGAGCTGTGGTTCGCGCCCGGCAAGCGAATCGAGGTGCCGGGCGCGGGCGGCGGCGGCCTCGCGCTCGCGCCGGGCCTTCTCCACTGCGGCCTTCTCAGCCGCGATCCGCGAGCGCTCGTTGCGCCGTACTTCTGCCGCACGGAGCAGTTCGCCAGCGGTCCGACGCGGAGCCGAACCGAAGGTTGACCGTGCGGACGGTACTCGTTCCGCGAGATAGCGTTGCAACAACTCGGCCGGCAGGGTCGGATCGCCGCCGAGTACGAGGCGGGCGAGCCACTTGTCTTTGTCGCGGACTGGCTGCATGGCGAACCATGCGACAATGTCGGCGGCGGCTGGCTGCACCGCGGAAGATGATCCGCTGGCCTCTGCGGCGACCGCCACCAAATCGCGGTCGATGTGCAGGAATTCGACCAGACTGTCCAGCGAAGCGCTGAGCTGGCCGAGTCCAGGAGGTACCGGCGGCTCCGATGTGTTGGTGGAGTGGGCCTCGTGTTGGGCGGCGAGCAGCCAGCCGAGGTACAGCGCGCGGCGGTCGCCGCGAGCAAGCTCGGCACGGACCGGCACGAGTGCCGCCAGTTGCCCGGCCCCCTCCTCCCAATCGTCGCCCGGCTCTTCCTCCAGATTATACGTGAGCACGACATGGTCGCCTTTGTGGCGGGCCACAAAGCAGTCGCCAGCGCAGTAAAGCTGCGTTGCGTCGGCGAGGAGAAGTCGGGACGGCAGGCGGAGCTTAAAGATCCGGTTTCCTCGACCATCGCCGCCAGCTTTGCCTGCGGGATGCGGGGATTGGTTTGCTTCGCTGCTATCGTACTGCGGTGGCGTTTTCGTTGCATGAGCGCGTGTGCACAAGAGCGTCCGAGTGTTGCGCGAAATGCAAACCCGTTGTGTCCGGCTCTGCGCAGCATTCTGGCACGGTGCGGTGGAATTCCTTTCGTTCGACCACCGGCGGCGGGCTTTCGCTGTTTCGCTTTCCGATCAGAGTAGACCCCGCTCCGGGCGGACTCTCCGCCTATTCAGACGCCCCGGCTCCGGCCTTCTTCGGGGGATGGTCCGGGAGGGAAGCTGTATTTGCGGCCGTTGTCCCGGGTCGTTTGGGAGCCGGTTTGGCGAGGTCGGCAAACAGGCGGGCGGAGCAGTGGGCGCAGGCTTCGCTGACCGTTTTCCAGTCGTGCCACCGGGGGGCGAGCAGCTTGTATTCACTCAGCCGGGTTTCCTCTAAGTCATACGGCATCGGCTTGGCCAGCTGCACCAGCAGTTGTTGCGTGGGCGATTCGCCGTTGGGCTGGGGGTACAGCCGGTCAAATGAACGCATGGCCGCGAGGGTTCCCGCCTCGCCCAGGCGGTCCTGCACGGCCACGAAGTCGAGGTAGTCGCGGGTGGCGTTGCGCTTGAGGATCAAGACGGCCTTGATGCGCAACATCTCGGCCTCGGTGGGCACGGTGATGGCATGGCCTTGGTGAGTGACCTGCTTGGTTTCCAGCGGCTCATCGCGAATCAACTGACGGATGCCGGTTTCAATTCCGTCCAGACTACCGAGAATCTGTACCGGGCGGCGGACGCGGGCAGTCTTCCACCCGGCGACCGATTCGAGCTGGGCGAGGATCTCGTCGAAATGGGTGCGCAAGTCTGGCAGAACGTGATCGGCGTCGACGGAAACCCGATGCCGGGCGTGGATGGCCGTGGCGGTGCCGCCAACCAAGACCGCATCGGGAAAGATCTCTTGGAGATGGACGGCGGACGAGAGGACGCGGTCCCAATCAGGAAGCGGTTTGGAGGTGGGCATAGTTGTTCCAAAAGTGGTAGCGTTGGGCGTACGGGTCGGCGACGTGGGCGGCGCAAACGCGCAGCACCTTGGCGCGGATTTCGCGATCCCGGCCAAAGGCGGCCTGGAGTGATTCCCAAGCGTCACGCCGGCCACGCGCGATAACGTCATCGATCGCGGCCAGGGTGAAATCTTGATGCGTGAGATGGCGGTGTTGCATGGCGGTGTGGGAGCCGGAACCATTTCGACGGGCGTTGATTGCACGCATGCGTTCCCGGCGGAGGGTCCGTTCTTCGTCCGTGTAGTTCTTGGGTCTACCGGCGGATAATGAGGCGAGCAATCGGGCGACCTGCCTTTTGGTCAGCGGTTCTTGGCAATGCGGGCACTTTGGGAGCATCGAGTAGGGCCGACGGTCTCACGATAAGCGGTTATCGTCAACTGAAAAGGTGATTGGGGCTGGCGAGGCCGAAACCTAAACCTGGATTTCCGCTGGCGGCACGCAGGCCACTGGCGGAGCAATTCTGCAGAAACATTCCGTTTTCCGTCCCATGAAAGATGCGACGACTTCTGCTCTCCCAATGCGGATTCTGTTATATCCACTGTTATACCCGCTGTCTCCCATCCCCATCGCGTTTCCCGATTTTTTGGCCACGGAAGGAAACGATGTCCTCTGCTCTCCCGATGGGAATTCGTTATACCCACCGTTATACCCACAAGGCCCAAAAATGGGCAAAATTGGGGTTTTATGAGAAAAGCGCCTTGTCCCAGAAGACGCTACTTATCAGCGATTTGATCGCGTAAGGTCAGGTGGGGCAATTTCTTAAAAACGGTCATTTCGAATTTTCCGGTTTCCGTCCCCGAGGGGCCAGGAAACCCGCCCGGATTGGAGCCAGCGGTACCTCGGTGAATCGCTCCGTCACGGCATTGCAGCAACTCCTGGATATCGCGGTGGAGGTTGGCGCCGTCCACGGGAATGCAGCACGGCAAAAGCCGCCGGCCGGGTTCGGTCGCCTGCGCAAGAAGAGCGATTCAAAGCCGGTGCACCTGCCGCCGCATGACCAGATGCAAGCGCTTTTCGATGAACTGGAACGGCCCGACACCGATGCCGACCCCCGCGTCGCTGAGGCCCAGCGGGCCCATCGCCTGGATGTCTCAGAGCTAGTCCGGTTCATGGCCTATTCGGGCGCCCGCCAGGCCGAAGCAGGGAAGGCCGTTATCGGCGATGATCGCGACACCTACTTGATCCTGCACGGGACCAAGACCAAAACGTCGCGCGACCGATCGCTGCCGATGAACGCTGCGCTGCGCGGCCTTCTCGACCGTATCATGGAGCGCCGGACGGAAGAGGCGCGCTGGATAAATAAACCGCCGCCCGGACCCGGCGAACTATTGCTAAAGGTACGTGAGGGCCAGAAGTCCCTCGACCGCGCCTGCCGCACATTGAAACTTCCACGGCTCACGCACCACGATTTCCGCCACCTCTTCGCGACGAGATGCCTCGAATGCGGTGTTGACCCGAAAACCGTGGCCGACTGGCTGGGCCACGCGGATGGGGGCGTCCTGGTTTTGAAGACTTACGGCCACGTTCGCCCGGAGCACGCGGCAGCCGCAGCGGCAAAGGTCAGCTTCTAAGAAGAACGGTCTTTCCACTGAGATTCGAACGCCGTTCCTTTCACGCCAGGCAATCTTAATGCCGGGGGGGCGCCACCGCGCTGCCAGGGAGGCGGCTCCGGGGACGACGCACTAAACTCAGTGGCCCGGTGCGTCGTCGGCCAGTCTGGGCAAATGCCGAAACTGAAATCTGATCGCCTGCCGCAGCGAGATCATCCAGCCTCTCGGTAGATATCTGGCCAGCGTGGAACGTGGTGAGAAGACTTTGGTCGTTGCCCAGACGTGGGAAGAAGTGAACCGCGCAAATGAAGCGATTCGCGAGGCGCTGCGGTCGCGGGGCAAAATCGGCGAGGGAATTGCGCTCAAGATCCTGCAGACGGTAGATCTGTCCGAAGCCCAGAAACGCGATGCCCGGTTCATTCCAACGGGAGCGCAAGCCGTCTTCCGGAAGGGTTACGGTCGGTTCAAACGCGGTGACGTGTGCTCCATCGTCGAGGCGAACGACCGCGGATTGATACTGCTGAAAAACGGCCGGCGCTCCACGCTCAGCTACCGACGAGCCGACTGCGTGAGCATCGCCACGGAAAGCGAAATGGAGGTCGCTGCCGGAGACCGGCTGCAGCTGAAGTTCAACGGCCGGACGCAAGACGGGCAGCGAATCGCCAACGGGGAGCTGGTCACTGTGCGGCGGGTGAACGGCGACGGCTCACTCGAAGTCGAAACCGATACTGGTATGACCAAAATGCTCGCGCCGGACCAACGGCTTTTTCGGCGCGGTTATGCCGTAACCTCGTACGCCTCGCAGGGCAAAACCGTCGATACCGTGCTTGTGGCTGACTCCGCCTGCCAGGCGGC
The DNA here is from genome assembly GCA_963722225.1 of uncultured Verrucomicrobiae bacterium. Classification (GTDB taxonomy): domain Bacteria; phylum Verrucomicrobiota; class Verrucomicrobiia; order Opitutales; family Opitutaceae; genus Fen-1467. The sequence continues at coordinate 5,185 of CAVRNM010000130.1, read as the reverse complement.
GACCAACGGCAACCAGTGGTATGTCGCCATATCCCGGGGTCGGAAACGGGTGACGGTGTTCACGGAAAGCAAGGCAGAGCTAAGGGCGAACATTGCGCGCAACGGCGACCGCGACCTCGCCATGGATCTGAACGCTAGCACGGAAACGTCTGTGGCTCGGGAGGCTGTCGAGGGATCGATCCGAATCGGAGACGCCACGTCCCACTTCGAGCGTCTCCGGCGGCAGCAGTATTTTATCCAGATCACTGCACAAAACAGCCAACGCATTACCATATGATCCTCTCAGAAGCGCGCGGTTCATCGTATAACTACGGCTCGGCATGCCAAGGCACGTATGTAGTCCCTTCCCTCCTGGTGTGCAGTGGGGCTTAGGGTTTTCGACATCATCATTGGTCTGATCACACGGTTTCGTCCCGCCTTCATCGTTCGGGATTTGGCCCGCATTTACCCGGGCGATTTCGCCGCCGCCGAGGCTTTTGATCCGTGCGAACACGAGGTGCTCCTCGCAGCGATGACTTACAACCTGTACTTGCTTGCCGATCCAGAATTCGACGCGGCCGACCGTCTGTGCATCCAGCTAGAGTCGCCTGACGCCGACGATCGAATCCGCGATCACCCGATCGCCGACTCGATCGCCATTCGGCAGATGGTCGCAGGCCTCACCGCGAAGCTGGCCAATCTCGATCCCGATGCAGCGAAGGCGTTGTGGGCATCGCTGAGCTTTGCCCAAGACGCACAGCTATCCATTGTGGCCGCCTCTCCACGGGCGAAAGTTAGGCGTCGAATGTCGAGTTCCTTTTCCCAAAGGCCACATCGCTGAATCAATCCGAAAGCCGGCGTCAGCCTAACGGGGTTAGGGCTCTTCCTTCAACGCTCGATCACCTTTGGTTGCCCACCCCGACTTTTGGTGCCGGCCGGCGAATAATCTCAGAAAAAAAGGGCCAGCACACCGCTGATCGTCAACCCAGGGCTTTCCCCTCTTTGAGCCCGGCAGCAAAGGCTTCGAACACCAGTTGGATCTGGTCCCTCACTCGCCGAAACTCCGCGAGAATCTCCTCCTCCGTCCCCTTTGCATGGGCTGGGTCGTCGAAGCCCCAGTGGTGGCGGTTCACCTGACCGGGAAACATCGGGCAGGCTTGATCAGCGTTGCCGCAGACCGTGATCACCGTGGTGATTTTGCGGTTCAGAAACTCGTCCATGTGCTTCGACCGGTGCCCGGAGATGTCGATACCAATCTCCCTGAGCACCAGAATGGCCTTCGGATTCACACCGCCGGCCGGCTTCGATCCGGCGCTGTGAACATCGATCATGTCGCCAGCAGCGGCGCGCAGAATGCCTTCAGCCATTTGGCTGCGGCAGGAATTTCCGGTGCAGAGGATCAGGACGTTGGGCTTGTCGCTCATGGAAAGTTTGGAAGGCCAGTCAAGGCAGTGTGCAGAAGTGCGCGACAGCCAACGCTGTTACAAACCCCGCAAAACCTTCTGCCATCCCAGGGGCACAGAGGACCGCGATGCATAGGTGGCTCCAACGGCGGAACCGGCCGCCGTGGCGATGAAAAGGATGAGCACCGGTTTCAGCGGCAGTCCCACCGCCTCAGGCCAATAGGGCACGAGGGCCGTCAAGGACGGCAGGATGCTTGCGAGCGCGGCCGTGCCCGCAGCATGTCGTACGTCCATGCCGGCGACAACCAGACCTGGCATTAGCGCAAAGGCGGGGCCGATCCCTGTCATCCCACCCACCAAGCCCGCCGGGAAACTACCAAGGTAAAGTATGGTCCAGTTCACATGAGGCAGCGCGTGACCCCGCGGCGGCCGGAGCAAATGCCCCACAAGGAAAAGAATCGCGCCAAGGTAGACATACCAGGTCAGGTAAGCTGGCACTGCGCGGGCAGCCATCGATCCGAATGGTGCCAGAACAGCGGCGATTGCCCCAAGGGCGAGCGCATGCTTCCACGCGACCAGGCCTCGCCTTGCGAAAATCCCGCTGACAACTGCGCATGCGACTGCGTTCAGCACCAAACTCGCCGGTATCACTACGGCGGTGTTGTGAAACCAGAAAAACGAGAGAATGGGCGCCGCAACCACCGCCACGCCAAGCCCCAACGCGCCGCTTGGCATCGCAAGCAGCATCACCAGGATGGCGAGCACGACGAGCATGGCAGCGCTGATTTCCATATCGGAATGAGATCAAGCGGTGGCTGGTGTCCCTTCAAAAAACCGGCGCCTGAACCAGAACGCGACGTGGACCAAACCGATGAGTGCGGGCACCTCAATAAGCGGCCCCACCACAGCCGCGAAGGCCACACCCGATTTCAGCCCGAAGACGGCGATGGCCACCGCGATGGCCAATTCGAAATTGTTGCCGGCTGAAGTGAACGCGACAGAAGCAGAGCGTGGATAATCCGCGCCGAGGCGATTCGCCATGATGAAGCTGACGAAGAACATGATCGCAAAGTACAGCACCAAGGGGATCGCGATGCGGAGCACATCGTACGGCAGTTGCACGATCGTGTCGCCCTTGAAGGTGAACATCACGACAATGGTGAAGAGCAAGGCCGTGAGCGTAATGGGCGATATCCGGGGAATGAAAACCTGCTCGTACCAGTCCTCACCCTTCAGCGGAACGAGGATAACCCGGCTCAGTACCCCGGCGGCGAACGGGATACCGAGGTAAATCATCACACTCCAGAAGATGTCGGCCATGCGGACCTTCACGACCGCTCCTGCCAGGCCGAAATACGGCGGCAACACCGTGATAAAGAGCCAGGCGAAGAAGCTGTAGAAAAGGATCTGTGCGATGCTATTAAGGGCCACCAGGCCGGCCGCGTACTCGCGGCTGCCCTGCGCGAGTTCATTCCAAACCAATACCATGGCAATGCAGCGGGCGATCCCGACCAGGATGAGCCCTACCATGTAGTCCGGGTGGTCACGCAGGAACAGTACGGCGAGCAGAAACATCAACACCGGCCCAACGATCCAGTTCTGCACGAGCGACAACGTGAGCACGCGCGTGTCCGCAAACACCTTTGGCAGCTGCGAGTATCTCACCTTCGCGAGCGGCGGGTACATCATGAGGATGAGCCCAATTGCGATCGGCAGGTTCGTCGTACCAACCGTCATCGGCGCGAAGAACCCAGCTGGAATGGAGATCACGAAATGGCCGAGAAACACTCCCAGGCCCATGGCGGCAAAGATCCAGACCGTCAGGTAGCGGTCCAGAAAGGACATGTTCTTGGCAACAGCGTCAGACATGGTGGGAGAAAATACAGGGTGCTGTGAAAGGACTCCAGGAGTGGGGTAGATCAGCCGCAGCAACCTTCCGGCCCGCAGCCGCAGTCACCCTTCCCCCTCTTTGGCTTTTCGGCGCTTCCACTAGACTTGAGTACACCATACCCTCCAAGCACAGTGCGGCGGATCGGTTTGCCACTCTCTGGATGCTTTGTGAGTGGCGCGTCTTTCATGCCCTGCTTTATCTCGAAGTATTCGGGCTTTTCGCCGGCCTTCTGGGGGATAGTTTCGTAAACGTAGGTTGTCATGTTCGGTATGGTCTCAGTTCTTCTCGGATGCTTGGAAAAGCTGCTGCAACTTTGCGGGGCCGACCGGTTCCTCCGGCACCCACGGCACTATCGCCGTGCGCCGGGCCAGGTCACGGGTGACTTCCTGGATGAACGACTGTTCGGCCGCGCCCCGCGCGCGGAGTAGCGGATCGCGGGTATCGGAGCGGGCAAAGCTCTGGTTGATCACCCAGGCGAACGGCTCGATCTGCGCCCGGCGCAGGTCGGTCTGCAACGCAGCCGCTTCATGCACGGGGGTCGCTTCCGGGAGCGTGACAATGAGGACACGCGTGAAGCGTGGGTCGCGGAGCCGGGGCATGAGCTGGAGCACTTCCTCAGGCAAATTGCTGGCCTTGCGCGCGATTTCGCGGTGGTACGCCTCGGTCGCGTCCAGCAACAGCAGGGTGTGCCCGGTCGGAGCAGTATCCAGCACCACGAACCGATCCTGTCCTTGCGCCACGATTCGGGCGAAGGTCCGGAAAACCGCTACTTCCTCCGTGCAGGGCGAACGCAAATCCTCCTCCAGCAAGGCGCGCCCGCTGGCGTCGAGGCCCTGGCCGGCCGTGGCCATGACCTGATTGACGTAAGCTTTGGTCTCTGCCTGCGGATCAATGCGGCTGACCTGCATTCCTCTGGCTGCACCTGCCGCCGCAGCCACATGTGCAGCCGGGTCAGTGGTGCTCAGATGCACGGGCAATCCCCGCCGGGCTAATTCTGTCGCGATGGCGGCAGCGACAGTCGTCTTGCCAACACCGCCTTTGCCCATGGTCATGATAACGCCCGGCCCCCCTTGCGCCAGATCATCGACCAACGCAGATAACGAATCGAGCGTTGGTAGCTCGCCGCCCGCATCGACGGGCGCAAGATCATCAACTCCCAGCAGACTACGCAGTGCGGGGAGTCCCACGAGATTGTTGGCACGCAACGGGACTTCCACAACGGACATTCGCTTTAGGAAGCCCTGTTTTGCCACCACGGCATTCATGCCCCGGCGCTCTAGCGCCAATCCGAGCAGGTCCGAATTGGATGCGCGGAATACACCGTTGAGGATCAGGCGCTGATTAAGCACGCCCAGCTCAGCAAGTTCCCCACTGGTGCGTTCCGCTTCGTCCAACGCGGCTTTTTGGGGGCGGCTGACCAAGATCAGGGTAGTACGAGCACCGTCGGCAAGTGCAGCAACCGAACTTTCATAAACCGCCCGCTGCTTCTGCAAACCCGCGAGCGGCCCGAGGCAGGAGGTACCCGAAGTGTTGTCTGACAAAAACCCGGACCATGCGGTAGGGAGAGTCATGAGCCGAAGCGTGTGCCCGGTAGGAGCAGTGTCGAAAATCACATGGTCGAAATCTGCCGTGGCAGCCGGTTCGCCGATCAGCCGGGCGAATTCGTCAAAAGCCGCGATCTCCAGCGTGCAGGCGCCTGACAACTGCTCCTCCATGCTGCGCAGGATAGCCTCCGGCAGCTTGCCGCGATAGGGACCCACCATGCGGTCACGATAAGCTTGCGCGGCGACCTCTGGATCTATGTTCAAGGCCTGCAGCCAAGCCACTCCGGGAATCGGAGTCGGAGCGCCGTTGAGCTTCTGGCCGAGTACCTCATCCAAATTTGAAGCAGGATCGGTACTGACCAACAGCA
>CAVRNM010000129.1:0-7352 GCA_963722225.1 uncultured Verrucomicrobiae bacterium | reverse complement strand
GAAACATGATGCGGTTGATGCGATTCTGCTGCAGCTGCGCCGGCCGGGCCGCAATCCCGCCGAGGCCGGTCAGCAGGCGGTCATAGAACAGCTCGAGGTCCGGAGCCTGGATCAGCCCGTTCACAAACTCCGGCTCCTTCACCAACCGGGCCAGCGAGGCGAGAACCTGCAGGTAATCCCGCGCGACCTCGTCGGCGAGCAAGACGATGATGAGGTGGATCCGCTCGTTGTCCTTGAGACCGTCGTAGCGGATGCCCGCCTGACTCCGGCCAATGGCCAGCACATAGCGGCGATTCATCTTCACCCGCACGTGCGGCAGGGCCACCCCGAGGCCGAGGTAGGTGGTCATCGTGTTCTCGCGCTGCAGCAACCCGCGCAGCAGCACGTCGCGATTCAGGTCGGGGAAACGGCTGGCCGAGACCTCCAGCAACTCCGCCAGCGCCCCCTTCAGGTCGTTGCTGACGAGGTCGATGATGCGATGCCGCGTGATGAATTTCTCGATCCGCATGCGGGGAACCTATCCGGGCGGGCGTTTATTTCTCCCAGTCAAGCGCGCCTTTCCTCATTTCATAGCCGAGGCCGAGCGCCAGCAGGCCCAGGAAAACCAGAATGGGAGCCAGGATGGGGACGTGTTGCGCCAGGAATTCCCGGTAGACGAAAGTCCACGGGACCAGGAAAATCACTTCGATGTCGAAGAGGACAAACAGCAGCGCGATGACATAGAATTTGACCGAGAACCGGGCGTGGGCCAGGCCGCCGCCCTCGATGCCGCATTCGTAGGCCGTGTCCTGGATCCGGTTCTTCGGGGCGCGCTGGCCGAAAAAATGGCTCGCCCCGATCACCGCGGCCGCGATGCCGGCCGCCAGGAGGATTTGATAGGCAAAGGGCAGATAGGCGGCGGATGACATCGTGACCAAATTGCCCGCAAGCAGGCGGATGACTCAAGGGGAAACTTGAAAAACTTTGCCGGGCGGTCCGGTGTCGCCACCGCGGGCGGCGGAGGCGCGCAGGCCGCGCCGGCGAATCCGGCGGGTCAGCCTCCCGCCGGGCCGGCCGGCACCACCCTCACCCACTGCACCCCGTCGGCCTTTTGCGATCCGACGCCGAGCTGCTCGGCGAACTCGAGCATGCGCAACCCGTCGGAATCGATCTCCTTGAATCCGGCTTGGAGGCGGCCGGTGTTGATGCGCTGCAGCATCAGCGCGTCGAGCATCACCGGGTCGGAGCTCAGCCACAGCCTCGGCTCGGTCAGCGTGTACAGGGAATTGAAATAGGGTCCGCCGATGAACTGGTAGCGCTCGAGGCTCACGATGGAAAACATCCAGGTGGAGCGCAACTCGGGGATGGCCGCCATTTCGGCCACGGCCGCCGGAGCGTTGGCAGGGCTGCGGAAGAACCGCAGGGTGTTGGAGGCGTTCCAAAGCGTGGCGTTGACCAGGGCGCCATTGATGCCGAGCACCGGGTGGTCGGTGTAGACCGGCAGGTTGATCCAGAAATCGGTGTCGAGGAACAGCGGTGTATCCAGGAAGCTCTTGCGATCCTCTTCGACCGTCGTCTGCACCTTGCCCCCCGCAGCCTCTTCCGCCGCCCGCTCGTTAAGGATCGGGTCAAACCGTGTCGGGAGCGGGCTCTCGTAGAACCACGTCGAATCATAGAACTTGCCCGACTCCAGCACGTAGATCGGGTGGTCCTTGAACGGGGTCTCGCCGGTCGCCAGTGACGGCAGATAGCTCGTGAACCGCATCCGCAGCTGACTCAGCCCGACAATGAAGATGTTGCGGCTCTTGAAGCCCCGCCGTTCGAGCGCCGCGATCACTGCCTTCACCAGCGGAATCGGCGTCGCCAGGCCCGGCCCGGAGTCGCTGTAGATCTTCAGCCCGACCTTGCCTTTGGGTCCCGGGCCCAGCCGCCGGCCCGTCAACTGCTCGAAGCGCGTGAACAGCGCCTCCGCTGCCGCGGTGTATTCCTTTTCGCTGAAACTGCCCAGCGGGCTCTCCAAGACGGGAGCGGGGGCGGCCTTCGCCGGGATCGTGTCGGCCCCGGTCTTCGCCGGGGATGGCTCGGCCCCGCGAGCCGGACCCAGCCCGACCCGGCCCACGACCACCAGCGCCAGGGCCGCGCCACAGAGTTTTTTTGTCCAACCGCTCCTTGGATGCATGCTTTTTATATCGCTAAGACGCTCGCAGGGTTCCACCTGAAAGACGGTGAACGTGGCACCACTGGTTACCAGTTGAAAGTGCATTCTTCGCTTTCCTTAGCCTTTGGGCCGCGATTTCATCCCGGCCGCGGGCCCAGCGGCGCCTTGCGGCAGGGCGGTTTGGCCGCGGATTCCGGCAGCGGATCCGGGGCGGGGCGAAATCTGATTTGCGCCCGTTGCCCGCAGGGTGTTTCCGTTCGTGCTGCCTTACGTCCCCGCCATGTCCACCCTCAAGCCCTCCTGCCTGCGCGACCTTAAAACCCGGGTGAACCTCCTCGAGGTGGTCTCCCGGGTGGTGACCGTGCGCAAGGTGGGTGCGCGGTTTCGCGGTTTGTGCCCCTTTCACCAGGAGAAGACCCCCTCCTTTTATGTGAATCCGGACAATGGCTTCTACAAGTGCTTTGGCTGCGGCAAGGCGGGCGATGCCATCACGTTCGTCCGCGAGACCGAGGGCCTCACCTTTGTCGAGGCGGTAGAGACGCTGGCGAAGCGTTTCGGCGTGACGCTCGAATATGAGGCCGGGACGGGACCCAGCCGGGAGGAGCGGTCGCTCCGCCAGGAACTGTTCGATCTGCACGAGCTCGCCGCCGAGCATTTCCACGAGGTGTTCCGGGGCCCGGGCGCGACGGGCGAATTCATGCGCGCCTACTGGACCGGGAAGCGGCGGTTCCCCTTGGAATTGGCGGATGAATTCAAGGTCGGCGCCACCGATGAGCGCGGCAGCGAACTGGCCGCCGTGCTGCTGAAGCGGAAGTTCTCCGAGGATGCGTTGCGGCAGTGCGGGCTCTTCTTCGCGCCGCGGGAAGACGGTCCGCTCATGCTCGGTTCGCTCCGGCATCGCTTTCGCGGCCGGCTTATGATTCCCATCCGCGATCACCAGGGGCGCGTCGTGGCCTTCACCGCGCGAAAGACGGACCTCACGCCCGCCGACGATCCCGCCCGGGAGGCCAAGTACGTCAACTCGCCCGAGACGCCGATCTTCACGAAGGGAAACCTCCTGTTCAACCTCGACCGGGCCCGGTCGCACGTGGGCGAGGGGCGTCCGTTCATCATGGTCGAAGGCCAGCTCGACGCGATGCGCTGCTGGCAGGTCGGCCTCACCACCACGCTCGCACCCCAAGGCACGGCCATCACCGACACCCAGCTCGGGCTGCTCCGCCGCTATCATCCCCAGATCGAATGCTTCCTCGACGGCGACAGTGCGGGCCAGAAGGCCGCGATGCGCCTGTTGCCGATGGCGCTGCGGGCCGGACTCGAGGTGAAGTTCCTCGTGCTCCAGCCCGGCGAGGACCCCGATTCGCTGTTCCGCGACCGGGGCCTCCCCGCGTACGAGGAAATCCGCGGGCACGCGCTGTCCGCGATGGCGTTCGCCTGCCACGCTCTGCTCCCGGGACCGAGCACCGCCTCCCCGGAACAGAAGTCCCGCGCCGCGCAGTCCGTCTTTGAGATGGTGAGTCAAAGCGGGTTCGAGGTGGCGCGCACCGGGTTTCTGGCCGAATGCGCCGGCTACATGCGCCTGCCGGTCGCCTCCCTGCAACGCGATTTTGCGTCCTTTACCCAACGGCAGTCCCGGGTCGGGGCGATGGGCGCGCCGGTGGGTCCCGCGGTGCCCTCCCCGGTCCGGGCCAATCGGCCGCCCGAGGATGATTTGCTGCTGCTCTGCCTCCATTTCGAGCCGCTGGGCAAGCCGCTGGCGCAGGCGTTGCTCGGCGGCAGCTGGATCGACGCAACGCTGCTGTCGGGACGCATTTTGTGGCGGTTTCTCACCGAATTCGAGCACGGCGGGTGGCCCGGCAGCGACCATCTCGATGAACTGCTGGAAACTCCTGAGGAAAAGGCCCTCGTGGCGTCGCTGCTGTTCGAAGCCCCGGACATCGATGATCCCCGCAAGGCCGCCAATGAGGGATTGCGCCGGCTGCAGACGCGCAGCCTTGAACCCCGGTTGCGCCAGATAGAACTTGAAATAGCCGCCAAACAGACGGATGGTGACCCTTCTGTCCTCTCGCTGCTCTGGAAAGAGCGCTCCGAGTACCAACGCCTGCTCCGCCAGCCTCCTGTCTTGCCGGCTGAGGGGTAGGTATTTCCGTTTTTCTCATCCATGTCGCGTAAAGCCAAGCCTGCCAATCACGTTTCGAAAGCAGAAGCACCTATTGTGCCGGTTGCCGACGAGGGGCCCGCCGCCCCCGTGCCGGCCGGGGTCGCCGCGGCCGCCGTCATCGAGATCCCTGCCGGCAGCTCCAATATCAATGAGAAGATCCGCTATCTCATCCGTCTCTCCAAGGAGCAGGGTTATCTGACGTTTGACGATATCAATGACGCCCTGCCGGAGAGCGTTGATAATCCCGAGGACATTGAGAACGTCATTTCCATCCTCCAGAATCTCGAGATCGACATTCTCGACCCGGACGAGGTTGACAGCTACAAGCAGCGCCAGGAGGAGGCGGAGGAAGAGGAGTCGCGATCTTCGCAGCACGACATTCTCGATGATCCGGTCCGCATGTACCTCAAGCAGATGGGCCAGGTGCCGCTGCTGACCCGGGAGCAGGAGGTGGAGATCTCCAAGCGGATCGAGAACGCCGAGTTGCACGCGCAGGAAGCGCTGTTTCACGCCGGCATTGTGGGCCGGTATATCAGCGCGCTGGGGCAAAAGCTCCTCAACCGCGAGGAGCGCTTTGACCGGGTCGTCATCGACAAGAAGATCGACAGCCGGGAGGCCTACTTCAAGTCGCTCCCCAAACTAGTGGAAGTCATCCAGCGAAACGAACTGGGCGTGGAGGAGGCCTGGCAGGAGGCGCAGAAGGCCCGGTCAGAAGCGGACCGCAAGAAGATATTGTCGAAATTTCGCAAACGGGAGAATGCCTTGCGCGCGAATTTCCCGAAGTTCTATTTCAAGCTCAAGGTCTATGAGGACTATCTGGAAAGCCTGGGCCATGTGCTCGGCGATCTGCAGAAAATCAACGAATCCTTCGAACGGGCGAAGCATCCGAAAACCAAGAAGGATGCCAGCATCGACACCCGCGTCCTGCATCAGCGCCTCAAGCAGATTGAGCTGGAGATGCGGATCGCGCCCACCGAGCTGCTGGCCTTGGTGGCCAAGACCCGCAGCCATGTCCGCGAGGCGCACCGGGCCAAGACCGAGATGGTGGAGGCCAATCTCCGCCTCGTGATCTCCATCGCCAAGAAGTACACCAATCGCGGCCTTTCCTTTCTCGACCTCATTCAGGAGGGCAACATGGGGCTGATGAAGGCCGTGGAGAAATTCGAATACCGCCGCGGCTACAAGTTTTCCACTTATGCCACGTGGTGGATCCGCCAGGCCATCACCCGGTCCATCGCCGACCAGGCGCGTACCATCCGGATCCCGGTGCACATGATCGAGACCCTCAACAAGGTCATGCAGGTCCAGAAGCAGCTCCTCCAGGAGTATGGACACGAGCCCACGCCCGAGGAAGTCGCCGAAGAGATGCAGATGCCGGTCGAACGCGTGCAGCAGTCTGAAGATGGCCCAACAGCCCATCTCCCTGCAGTCCCCCGTTGGCGACGGCGACGACACCAGCTTTGGCGACTTTATCGAGGACAAGAGCGCGGAGAATCCCTATGACATGACCGCCTTCTCACTCCTCAGGGAGAAGATCGTCGACGTCCTTGATTCGCTCACGGAACGCGAACGCCGGGTCCTCTCCCTGCGCTTCGGCTTGATCGATGGCTACAGCCGGACGCTGGAGGAAGTGGGCAAGCAGTTCAAGGTCACCCGCGAGCGGATCCGCCAGATCGAGGCCAAGGCCCTGCGGAAGATGCGGCATCCGACGCGCATCCGGCAGCTCACCGGCTTCTTCGATGCGGAACAGCCGGACAGCGCCCAGAATCTCCTAAAGAAATCTGTGCGCCCGGCCGGTGCCGAGCAGCTCTGACGCCGGCTTTCCCTCTTTACACTCCCGGTCCGGCAGATACATTCCGCCCCCATGTGCGCTCCTTCGCTTCCGCTGGCAATATTCGGTTTTAGTGGCAGTGAACTGCTGATCGTCTTCCTGATCGTCTTGCTGCTGTTCGGGGGCAGCAAGCTACCATCGCTCGCCCGCGGGCTTGGCCAGTCGATCAAGGAATTCAAGAAGGCGTCCCGCGAAGATGACGACGTCAAGCCGGCGGACGCCGACGCCACCAAGCCGACGGAAGCAAAGAAGCAGGATCCCAACACGCCCACTCACGGGACGAATTAAGGGCGTGGCTATTCAATATTTTACGGCGTCGCTCTGGAGCAGGATGTCGTCAGGTGATCGGTGTAGGAAGCCCGCTCGCACGCGATTTTTACCTCTGAATCGCGAGCAAGCTCGCTTCCTACAATTCGCATAGATACGGCTGCTAAGGGCGTCCGCCGGCCGCAAAAAAACCCCGCCAGCACGGCGGGGCTTGGAAGGGGAAGTCAACAGCCGGTTCAGTTTTTCGGCGCAGCCGGTGTAACGGGCGCGGGCGGCGTGGGCCTCGCCTCGAGCAGTTCGACGTCAAAGATCAGCGTCGATGCGGGAGGAATGCCCTGCTGGCCGCTGTCGCCATAGGCAAGACTGGGCGGGATGTAGAGGCGGATCTTGCCGCCCACATTGATCTTTTGGAGGCCCTCGGTCCAGCCGGGGATCACTTGGTTGAGCTGGATTTCGGCCGGTTTGCCGCTCTGCACGGAACTGTCAAAGACGGTACCATTGATCAGTTTGCCAGTGTAATTGACCTTCACGGTATCGGTCGGGCCCGGGTAAGCCCCCTTGCCCGGCAGCACAATTTCATACCGCAGCCCGCTCGGCAGCTCGACGACGTTCTTGTCTTCCTTCAGCTTCTCAAAGAATGCCTTCGCTTCGCCGAGGTTCTGACCGCGGAGCTTGGCGAGAAAAACCTCCTGTTTCTTTTGCATGAACGCGTCCATTTGCGGCCCGATCTTCTCCAGATCGTAGGGCGGTTCCTTCCCCGCCGCGGAAATCAGCAGGCCCTGCACCACGGCGTCGACCTGCTCCTTGTTGAAGTTGAGGTCGGCCAGGCCGAGACGCTTGCCGACGAACCAGCCAAATGACTCGAGGATCTGCTGCTCAGAATACGTTGGGGCCGCGGCCACGAGAGTTTTAGCCGGGGTCGCCGCGGCGGCGCCTGGGGCGGTTGCCGCCGGCCCTCG
>CAVRNM010000128.1:0-4346 GCA_963722225.1 uncultured Verrucomicrobiae bacterium | reverse complement strand
GGACTGCTGGTACATCCGCTCGATAAACTCTCCGAAGATCGCCTTTTGTATCGCCAGGCCCTTTTCATGGCGTGTCTCGGGCGTAGTCGTGGACTGACCTTCCAAGGGCAGGCTGATCCCTTTCTCCTGGAACACATCGTTGGTCGCGTGCAAGAAGTCGAAGACCTTCGCCATCCCGACGTAGGGAACCGACTGGTAGAGGATCTCTTTGATTTCGATCGGGGTCATCCCGACGTTCAGCGCAGCTCCAAGCATCACCTGATATTCGCCCAGTGCCTGGCTGGCGATCGTCGAGGCCAGGATCATCATCACACGGGTCTTTGTCTCCAACTTGCTCTGCCGAATCACTTCATCAAAAGCCCAATTGTCAAAGAGCCCGATCAATTCTGGGTCGGTCTTTTGGAGCTTGGATTCATGGCCTGGGAAAAGCTCCTCGTGGTTTTCTACCGCGTTCCGCGTAAGAGTGATCTTGTTCATCTTGATGGGCAATCGAGTGGTTTGTCGCAGCGAGTCTATCACTGCGGGACCCGCGCGTCTAACGGGAGATTGCTCGGACCATCGTACTATTGCGCTAAACGTGTCTCCTTGCCGGCGTTGCGCGGAATATTGCCCAACTATTGACCAAACGGGTACATTTTGCTGCTTTTATTCAGCTCCGATCTTTTTGCCGGGAATCTCCTAAATTAATCACCTAAAGTGACTACCGGCGTTTTCACGGCAGTGCCGCGAAAACAGCCTACACGGTTCGAATCCCGGTTGGGTCCCGCCTGATCTACTCTTCGTAGACGGCAACTTCCCGAACGATGCAGCCGACTCTTCGGGCCGCTAAGTACAAAGAAAGAACGCATATCGCAACCGCCGATGAATCAGGATTGTTTGTAACGATTAGCGGCTGGCGAGGTTAACTAGGAAATGAGAAAGATTGTGACAAAAGGTGCCCCCAAAAGACCGACTTTTGATGCTTCGCAGTTCGCGACAGGATTCGGCCGTTTCTGGCTGTTTCTTTGGATCTTCTTTGCCGCTCATGTCGCCGCGTTGCGGGCACAACAACCCGTGTCCGGTCCTGAGATCATGGCCTACAAGACCGTGGGCGACATTAAATTGACGGCACACGTCTTTCGTCCCGCCTGGACTGGCAAGGCTGACCTCCGACCGGCGATAGTCTTGTTCCACGGCGGTGGCTGGGTTGCGGGCTCCCCCGAATGGGTTTACGACGCAGCGAAGAGATATGCCTCATTGGGGTCTATTGCGGTAGCCGCGGAATATCGCCTTTCTGACAACGGCACACGGATTACTCCGATTGAGGCGATCGAGGACGCGCGCGACGTCATGCGCTGGATGCGACAGAATGCGTCGAGACTGGGAGTCGATCCCGATCATATCGCGGCCTATGGAATTTCAGCGGGAGGACATCTGGCAGCTTCGTTGGTATTCATTGACTCCCGCGACAAAAACCCGTTCAGCGCGGTTCCCAATGCCCTGGTGCTGATCTCGCCAGCTGTCGCGATGGGCAAGGATGAGTACTTTCAAGGGCTTCTTGGCAAACGTGCGGCAGGCGTGGAATATTCTCCCGATGAACAGATGGACAAGACCCCGCCGCCGACGGTGGTATTCAATGGCGCGGACGACAATCTCACTCCCCTCGACGGTGTCAGGCGTTATTGTGAACTCGCTAGGCGGCACGGTGGTGACTGCGAACTGAATATTTACCCGGGGGTGGGACACCTTTTCACGCGTAAGCAGCCTTTTGATATGAGCAGTTTCGACCCGGACCCAAAAGCATGGGCTGACACTACAAACAAAGGTGACGCATTTCTCGCCGGGAAGGGATTTCTGCCTTTGTGGCGTGCGCCAACGGGGAGTCCCGAGAAATAGAGTATCTGCGGGATGTGGCGGGATCCATTCTTGAGATCTTGGTCCGTTCCTGTCGCAATCAAAGTTCAACGTGAAACAACCTTCCATTCTGCTTCTCGCAGTTCTGGCTCTGTTTTCTGCAGGAAACTCAGCTCCTTGCGGGGACCAGCGCCCTGCCACCGGCCCAGACTGTGAGGTCTTTGCAAAACGGGGAAGTGTTGATCTGAAGCTCTACGTGTTTTCGCCGAAAGGTGCTAAGGCAGGGGCCCAGCGGGCCGCCATCGTGTTGTTCTACGGTGGAGGATGGGTGGCGGGGGAGCCAGCTTGGGCGTTCGGACGCGCACAGCACTTCGCCGAACACGGCTTGGTGGCAATTGCAGCCCAATACCGGCTAATCCCGCCGCCGCGCCTCCAGGCCATCATCTTTTACTTCACGGCCGACCCGGACTACAACACGACGGCGCCCACCGGATCGCTGGCCGGCAGCGGATGGCAGTGGGTCGGCTCTTGGGGAGGGTTTCAAGGCACGGTGATCGGACCGCATCATTTCCTCGCCGCCCAACATGTGGGAGGCGTGCCGGGCGATCCTTTCGTTTTCCAAGGCGTCAGCTACCGCGCGGTCGCGTTCATTGACGATCCCACCACCGACTTGCGCATCGTTGAGGTGGCGGGCGATTTCCCAACCTGGGCGCCGCTCTATCGCCGCGGCGATGAAGCGGGAAAAACGTTCGTCGTCTTTGGCCGGGGGAGCGCCCGCGGAGCGGAGGTGTGGGTCGACAACGTCCTGAAGGGCTGGCAGTGGGGTGCGGCGGGAACATTGCGCTGGGGGCAGAATTCGGTGGCCCGGGTGGTCAATCTCCGCATGGGAGGGGGTGATCACCTGTACGCCCGGTTCGAGTCAACCGGAGGCGTCAACGAATGTCACCTGGCCTCCGGCGACTCGAGCGGGCCGATTTTCATCGATGATGGCAGCGGCTACAAACTCGCCGGCGTCGCCCACGTCGTGGATGGGCCGTTCAACACCAGGAACACGGGTGACGGTTTCAACGCCGCGCTCTTCGATATCCGCGGACTGTATGCGCGAACCGCTGGCAAAGACTGGAAGTACGTTGCGGGGTTTTGGCCGGTGCCCAGCGGTTTCTTCGCCACGCGAGTATCGGTGCGGACCCAGTGGATCGATTCCGTCCTCCGCCCATCGCCTCCCAAGCCATTGGTCAGCCCGCCTGCCGGAACCGGCTGATCCCCAGCCCGGCTGATGCCGCAAGGAATCGCAGCGCCAGTCGCAGACTGGCGCCACGTAAGACGGACAAGGAAACCGCTCCAGATTCTCGCTGAGCGGTCGATCATCCTGGAAGCATGCCGCAAGGTCCGCATTCTGCGCTGGTCTGAGGTTCACCCCTGCAGGGTTTTTTCAGAAACCCTGCAGGGACTCAGCTGCCACCACGCCTGCCGCGATTACCGGAATGTCGTGGATTATCTCCACCTCCAGCTCCACCGAGCATCTCCCGATCCGGCTTAGGATCTGCCCTGCCCGAGCCAGCCACACTTCCACCGCCAGGTTTCCTTCGTCCATCGCTGCGGCGCTGGCATAGCCAACCTGATCTCCCACCACGATCGGAGGGCGGTAGCATTTTTTGTGAATCAAGCGCAGTTCGTTGAAGGCAAAGCAAATCGTTTCAGGGGAAAAAATCCCGTTCCCCGTCAGCTTCGTGACCCGCAACCATCCGCATTGCGCCGCGCCCGGCCCACCCTCGCGCTCCCGGGAGCGGCGCATCCGTGGGGCCACTACAACGACGTCATGAGCGTTTCCCGGATGAAATGGATCCAGGCATTCCTGGAGTCTTCGCATCGCCGCTCGTTCGTGCTGACACACGCGCGCCCGGCTGATTCCCATAATCAGGGCGACCTGTTGCTGGGTCAGGACCGGACAAAAGTCCTCGAGCGAAAGTCTCGGCTTCAAAGCAGGGAAGAGAATCCTCCGTCCTGCCGCCCCGTCAATCGGGGCAAGGTGAAAGTTGGGTGGCGATCGGGCATTTGACCACGTCACAGGGTTGCGACGCCCGGTAGCCGGAGTCTCGTCACGGTTCCGTAACCTCTTTTCGTCGCCATTCGTTTTCACGATCGTAACCAAGTTGCTGCCTTGCTGCCACCAACCGCGGATACGATCTGCCAGCGATCAATTTCGCCAAATCGTTCCCGCTTTTAATCTTTAATCCAATGCCCCCGCCATCGTCCATGGTTGGGACCGCCGCCATTACCGAGGACATGCTCAAGCGCAGGTGGTCAGCCAGCATTCTGCGCTATTTGGACAAGGGCATGACCGATCCGGCGGAGATCACCAAAAATGAAGCCAATCTTTCTCCCGCCATTATGAATCAACGGCTCCGCGCCATGCTGCGATATGCGCTGGTCGCCCGTTATCCTCGGCCGGCGCCGTCCAAAGTGATCGAATTCAGACTCACTCCCAGAGGGAAGAAGATCCTCAAGATGCT
>CAVRNM010000127.1:0-11617 GCA_963722225.1 uncultured Verrucomicrobiae bacterium | reverse complement strand
ATTTGTAGAACAGTCCCATGAGCAAGCCCGCCGCCACCGACAAGACAATGCCCTTCGCCGAGGTTCTGGTGCCGCGGTCCGGGAGGCGCTGGTAAGCCAGGGCGTCAAGCACGATGGCAACCGCGATGGCGGACACTCCGGCGATCAGCATCGGGACGTTGCCGACTCCGGTCGAAAGGTAGGTGGTGATGACGCCGAGGACCAGAGCGAGCCCGACGCCCACCGGAAAGGCGACGGCCATGCCCGCAATGTCGATGGCGGCAACCAAAAGAATATTCGACAGGTTGAAGATCACGCCGCCGAGGAAGGCCGATTTGAGCCAGGGCAGGTCAGCCTGTCCGAGATCCTGGAGGAAGCCGCGCCCACCGGGGCCGTGGCTGCCGAGCGTGAAGGCGAAGACGAGAGCCAACACCAGCACGCCGATGGCATAGTCCCAATAAAACAACTGAAACGGCCAGGACTGGCCGGAGAGCTTCTGGGTGTTGGCCCAAGACCCCCAGCAAAGCATGGTAATGACGCAGAGCAGGACCGCGAGGGAGTAGGATTCGACGATAAACATGGCGGGGTACGGGATGAGAGATTCTCTGACTGAACGGCGCTGCGGTCAATCGGCCTCTTGTAGCCGGGGTCGCCGACCCCGGACCGGCCTCAGCGAGGACGGCTACAACGCAAGCGCTGTTTCCCAGTCGGATGCAGGGCGGGATCGCCGTACCGAGCGCCACAAGGAGGCGCGACATCCGCCATCCCGCCGATCTGCCGAGAGTGGCGGGGTGCGGCCTGTTCGACCAGTCCCTCGACATGCTCGGGGCCTTGAGCTTGTCGAAACGGCCCAGGGCAGGCGATCCTGCCCTGCTCCACCGCCCCTCCGAACGGCGCATCGAACTACGAGCAGGAATCGCCTCGACAGCATAGATCATCTTAGCCGGTCGCCACCTCTCCGCGCCGCCCCGGCGCAGCCGGCCCCGCCCGCTCCGACCCGAGCTCCGGCACGAGGGTCCGCCGGCGCCATTCGCTGGGCAAACAGCCCACCTCCTTCCGGAAGGTCCGAATGAAATGGCTGACGTTGCCGAAACCTGCTTCGAGTGCGAGCGGCAGGATTTTCTCCGAGGTTTGCGCCAGGCGCCGCTGCACCGTCCGGATTCGCGCCCGATTGATCAACTGGGTTGGCGAGGCGGCGAGCAGCCGCCGGCAGGTGCGCGCCAGGTGCTCCGGCGTGCGCCCCGCCAGTCGCTGCAGGTGTCCAAGATCGCGCTGGTGCTGTTCGGGCTGGGCGATGGCGCGCAGCCAGCCATCGAGCCAGGCCGGCAACACCACCCCGGGCGGCTCCGTCGGCCGCGTCAGCGCCTCGCATGCCTCGGTCCCCATGATCGTGAGCAGCCAGGGCCGCCGGGAGGCCTCCTGCTGCAGCGCCGCGCCGTTCTCCTCCCAGCGCGGCATCTCGGACGGCCGCAGGCGCGTGCGCGGCGAACGCGCCGCCCGCTCGAGCGCGCCGGCGTCTCCCGGCAGGGCCGCCAGCAGGCGCCGCCACCACGCGCTGGGAAATGCGATGTTAATATAGCGCAGGTTTTTTCCCGGTACCGCCTCGAGGCAGTGCGCGTCGCGCGGCCGCACCAGCACCAGGTCGCCCGCCCGCAGCGGCCAGACGGTGCCGGCCCGCCCGATCTCCCGCCCCTCCCCCTCCAGCACGACGAAGAACTCGTGGAAATCGTGGGTGTGCAGGCCCACCAGCTTCAGGTGACCGGCGCCCAGCGTGGCGACGGCCACATGGCAGGGCTCGCGGCGGGGCAGGAAGTCGTGCAGCCGGATTTTAAGCATCAATACAAGTCAATTGAAGGTCAGCACCGCGCAAGACAAATTGGCCCGGGTCTGGCATCGTGGGCGGCGTGCCGCCGATCACCGCTTCCCGCCTCTCCCCCGGGCAGCTCGCGCACTACGAGCGCGAAGGCTACCTCGTCTTCGACCAGCCCGTCCTGGCCCCGGCGAAGTTTGCCGCGCTCCAGGACTTCTTCGAAAGGATCCTCGCCGATCTTCCCCCCGGCCGGCGCCCCGAGGCGATGGATGTCCCGCATTTCATGCACCCGCGGCTCCTCGAGTGGGCCTTCGACGATGACCTCCTCGACCTCGTGGCCGGCGTGGTCGGCCCGGACATCGCGCTCTTCTCGACCCATTTCATCTGCAAGCCCAAGGGCAACGGCAAACGCGTTCCATGGCACGAGGACTCCGCCTATTGGAAGGGCCGGATCGATCCCATGGAGGTCTGCACGGTCTGGCTGGCCATCGATCCCTCCACCAAGGCGAATGGATGCATGATGGTGATCCCGCGAACCCACCGCCAGGGCGCGGCCGGGTTCTCCGACTACGACGCGGTGGACGCGGCGGGAAACGTCTTCGGGAGCGAGATCACCCCGCGCCAACGCGACGAATCCAGGCGCGTCTACCTTGAGCTTCAGCCCAACCATTGCTCGCTCCACGACGCGCGCCTCCAGCATGGCTCCGAGCCCAACACCTCCGCGATCCGCCGCTGCGGCTGGACGATGCGCTTCTGCTCGGCCGCGGTGAAGTTCGACCATGCAGGGATGGAAGGCGTCCACAACGTCTATCTGGCCCGGGGCCGCAACCTCGCGGGCAACAGCTACGCTGATCCCACCCGGGCATACCCCGAAGTGCTCGCCCGGCGCGGCCTGTCCACCACCTACAAAAATTCCCACTGAGGTCCGACTTCATGCGCGCCCACGTTGCCTGATCTGAACTGAAACTGACTCCCGCCATGAATATGAAGACCCTCAGCGAGTCCTGCCGCGACGCGGCCTTGGAAGATCCGGCCTCCGGAGCCGCGGCGCTGGAGTTGGAAACGGACGTGACCGAAGCCCACCGGCGCCACGCGGAGGCGCACCCCGCGATCCGCGAGGCCGCCTGCCTCCACGTGCTCTTCCCGCGGATTCTGCAACCCATCGAGGACGCTGACTTGTTTGCCGGCCGCATTCGCTATCCCCTCGTCTCCTTTTCCCCGGAGCCGATGGGCGTCGGCTACAGCTGTCAGGCCGACCTGATTGAGGCACTTTCAGCCCGCCATGCCAGTGACGGCGCCCTCCAGGCCCGCGCGGCGGCGCTGCTCGGCTACTGGCGCGGACGCACCACCGCCGAGCGCGTCCGTGCCGCCTATCCGCCGGCTCTCGCCGCCGCCTTGCCCTCCGATGCCTGGATGACGGGAAGGGGCATTGCCTTTCCGCTCTGTCGAATTGCCGGCACCGTGCTCGACTACGGCAAGCTCCTGGCGCTCGGCCTGCCCGGCCTTTGCGCTGCGGTCACGGTCCGCCGGGCGAGCGCGGATGCCGAGGGGGCCGCCTACCTGGAAGCCACGCTCGACGCCTTGAACGTGCTCGCCGATTCTCTCCGGCACTATGCCGCCCAGGCCGCGGCGCTGGCCGCCGACTGTCCCGATGCCGGACGCGCCGCGGAGCTCCGCGCCATCGCGGCCAACTGCCGCCTGCTGGTCGAAGCAGCGCCGCAGACGCTGGCCCAAGCCATCCAGTTGACGTGGCTGTACGCTCTGCACAGCGGCACTTGGAACTACGGCCGGGCCGACGTCTACCTCGGGCCGTTCCTGTCTCGGGACCTGGCCGCCGGCCGGCTCGAGGAGGCCGCCGCGCAGCTCCTGCTCGAGAGCTGGTGGCGGCTGATGAAGGCCTACGACAACCAATTCAACAACCGCGTCATCATCGGGGGCCTGGGGCGACCCGACGCGGCCGTGGCCGACCGCTTCGCGCGGATCGCCATCGCGGCCAGCCGCGCCAGCCGTTTGAACCAGCCCCAGCTCACCCTGCGTTTTCACGGCGGTCAGGACTCCTCCTTGATGAAGGCCGCACTGGACGCGCTGGCGGAGGGCGTGACGTTCCCCATGCTGTACAACGACGACGTCAATGTTCCGGCAGTCGCCGCCGCCTTCGGGGTCCGAGAGGAGGAGGCCGTCCACTACGTGCCCTACGGCTGCGGGGAATATGTGCTGGAACATCGATCGGTCGGCTCGCCGAACGGCGTCATCAACCTGGCCAAGGCGGTCGAACTCGCCCTGCACGACGGCTGCGAGCCCCTCACGGGCCGGCGCACCGGCCCGCCCACCGGCGCTCTCGACCAGCTGCGCACCTTTGACGATCTCTGGCGGGCCTACACGACGCAGGTCGAGGCGGCTTTGGCCGCACTCGCGGAACAGGAACGCCTCGAGTATGATGTCGCGGGTCGCGACGCCTCGTTCCTGTTCGCCAGTGCGCTGACCGACGACTGCCTCGCGCGCGCCCGGCCGCTCCTGGCCGGGGGCGTCCGCCACCTCGGCGGCACCATCGAGACTTACGGCAACGTCAACGCCGCCGACTCGCTCACCGCGCTCAACGAGGTGGTTTACCAGACGCATCGCGCCAGCCTGCCGGACGTTGTCGCCGCGTGCGCCGCCAACTTTGCCGGCCCTGCGCCCGAGCGGCTCCGCCGGCTCCTGCAGACCGTCCCCAAGTACGGCAACGACCAGGCGGACGCGGACGCCATGGCGGTTCGCCTGCACGAGCACGTCTGCGGCTTCGCGCGCGCGCAGGCCGCCCGGGTCGGCCTGGCCAGCTATCTGGTGGTCATCATCAACAACTGGGCGAACGTCACCTTTGGGGCCAACACCGGCGCCACGCCCGACGGCCGCAAGGACGGCGAGCCGCTGGCCAACGGCAACAACCCCGCCCCCGGCGCCGACCGGCATGGTGCCACCGCCTTCCTCAACTCGCTCGTGAAGCTCAGCCCCGCGGTGCATGCCGGAGCTGTCCAGAACATGAAGTTCTCGCGCGAGTTTTTTACGCGCCACCGGGAGAAGCTCGAAGCACTCCTGGCCGGCTACTGGCGCCAGGGCGGCACCCAGGCGATGATCAACGTCGTCTCGCAGGACGATCTTCGGGCGGCCATGGCCGCCCCCGAAAACTGGGGCCACCTGATGGTCCGCGTCGGCGGCTTCAGCGCGCGCTTCGTGGATCTGCCGCCCGGCGCCCAGCGGGAAATCCTCGCGCGCACCTGTCACGAATGAGCGGAAGCCCCGACGACCGGCAGACGACGGCCGCGCTGAGCGATCTCGCGGTCCGCGGGCTCGTCCTCGACGTGCACCGCGCCTCGCTCAACGACGGCCCCGGCCTGCGCACCACCGTATTCCTCAAGGGCTGTCCGCTGCGCTGCGCCTGGTGCCACAACCCTGAGTCCCGTTCAACTCGGCCCCAGCTCGGCTTTGACGCCGCCCGCTGCACCGCCTGCCGCTCCTGCGAATCCGCGTGCCGCCAGCACGTGCACTCCTTCCCTTCGCCGACCGCTGGCAATGATGCGCGGCTGCACCGGATCGACTGGGCGGCCTGCATCGCCGCAGGGGACTGCGTGACGGATTGTCCCTCGAACGCCCTGCGACTCTACGGCTCCGAGCGAACCGTGGCTGAAATCATGGCGGAGGTCCGCGCGGACCGCACCTACTACGAGGTTTCCGGCGGCGGACTGACCCTGAGCGGAGGCGAGCCCGTGGCGCAGCCCGCATTCAGCCTCGCGTTGTTGCGCCGGGCCCGCGCCGAGGGGATTCACACCTGCCTGGAGACGTGCGGCTTCGCGCCGCCGGGCACCTTCGATGCGTTCCGTCCGCTCGTCGACCTGTTTCTCTTTGATTACAAGGCCACCGGCGATGCCCGGCACCGTGAGCTCACCGGGGTTGGTCCGGACCTGATCCTGGGCAATCTCCGCCGGCTCCATGCCAGCGGAGCCTCGATCCAGCTTCGCTGCCCGATGATCCCGGACGTGAACGACACTCCCGACATTTTTCCGGCCTGGCCGCGCTCCGGCGGGAGCTGCCCGGTCTGAATGGCATCGAGATCCTGCCGTTTCACGCCACCGGTGATTTCAAATACGAGCGAATCGGTCTGCCCGTGCCCTCGTCCCGGCCGGTGGCGCCGGATGCCGGCCGCGAAGCTCACTGGCATCGGCAGCTCGCGGCCGCGATCGAAGGCGTCGGCGCAAGCCAGGATTGACCGGCTGACGCGCGCCGGTCGGGCCGCGCGGCCTTTGGGACCGGGGTCTGAAGGGGTCAAACTTTGCACTTTGCGATCTTATGCACGACTTGCCGATTCGCCGCGCGTACTCCAGCAACTTCCAAGCGATCACGTCAGCTACAGGCTTCCGGCAGGTTCCATCGAGTGCAAAGTGCAAAGTTTGACCCCTTTGGATCGTTCTTCTCTATCAGCCTCCGGTGTTGTGTGCGGGCTCAGCCAGTGGGCGCTGCTTCCATACAAAGACGTCGCCATCCCAGAGCGTAGCCACGCGATCCCACGTCCCAGGCAGGTCGGGATACCCGCTGCCGGGGGCGTTCTCCCAGCGAAAGCCGCGGGTTTCCCAATGGTAGGTGATCGCGTACACCGGCCGTCCGGCGCGGGCGATCCGCTCGAAGAGCACCGGCGAGTCCTTTGCTTCCGGGCGATCGGTCCGCACGAATGTCAGGCTTGTGTAGTACATCAGCGAGCCGGTCGCGTGGCGCGCAAACACCACGGCGTCGGCGGGCAGGTGGTCGCGCGCCCAGAGCGGGGCAACAGCGTGCTCTCGGTTCGTGTGCGTCCAGTACAACACCCTTCGGGCGGCGCCGCGCATACCGAGCCAGCCGAACAGCGCCGCGACCAGGACCACCGCGGGTGCAACCGTCCGAACCGCGGAACCGCCTGCCCACCGTGCGGCGCTTCCGCGCTCCACCCACCGCTGCAGGACGAGAAGCGCCAACACGAGCATTGCCGGCGCTGCCGGCATGACGAAACGCATGTTGTACCAGTTGTCCCACGTGCACCAATAGGCGGCGTAGAACGCGACATACACCGCGACCCAGGTCGTCAGCACCAGCCGCACCCGACCCGGTACCGACCGTACAAAGGGCGCAACGATCGCGAGGACCACCAGTGGCGTGAACAGCTCCGGCAACCACACCGCGTAGGAGCGCAACGTCGGCGGAATGAAACCAGCGCCGAACGCCGAGCTCATGTCACCGTATCCAGTTGCATGCCAGTTTCCGAAAAGCGTGTGGTTGTACCATGCGAGAAACACGGCGCCCGGCAGCCCGGCGACCATCCACAACGCGATTCGCCGCCACGAACCCGCGAGGCAGACGAGCGCCGGCGCCAGGCAGAGTACGTTCGCCGGGCGGATGAGGACCGCCAGTGCCGTCGCCAGCCCTGCGAGCAGTGCGTGCCATGGCTTCTCACGGCTCGTCCACGCCCAGAGCACCGCCGCTGTCACCCATACCAGGGCGGGGCCATCGCTCAACGGTTGCAGCGCCTGGAACAAGTACAAAGGGCTCAAGCCCACCAGGGCTGCCGTGAGCCACGCCCAACCATCGGGCAGTCCGAAGGCCCGCGCCAGTTGCCGCGTGAAGACCACGCCGAGCACGAGTTGCAGCAGAATGACCGCCGGCACGGCGAATTCGAGCGACGTCAACCAGGCCACCGCCCAGATTTCCAGCGGGAAGCCAACCGGATATTCGGGCGCTATTTGCCCCTCCCGGTTCACGACGAAGGCGCTCGGCCGGTAGAGCGCGGGATCCGTCGCGCCACCGCCCGGGCCGAACAGCGTCCGCGGCATCGCGGTTAGGCGGCCTGCCACCAGCAGCTTCGCGCTGTTGAGATAGCCGCCGGAATCGTTGGGCCCCGCTGTCGAGTCGAGGTGATGAGAGAAAAACACCGCGTAAGCGAAAAGCCCGAGCCACGGCACCACCCGCCAGGCGATGGCTGACTCCAAGGCAGCGACGGTCACCGGACGTGCGCGCACCGCTCCGACAACGGCGCTTCCGCTGCCGAGCACGAGCCCGGTGGCCAAAACCCACGGCCAGAACCCCGGCAGCTTGCGGGCGAGCCGCGACAGCCGCCCCACCTCGACCGGCGCGGTGAACGCGAACCACTCCGCCGGATTCGTCGACCGGGCGACGATTCGAAAACGTCCACGCGGGACAGCGAAGTTCACCTGCTTCCAGTGGTCGTTTGCGACAAAGGCGGCGTCGAACGGCGCAACTTCTGAGCCGCTGGCGGTGCGGAGCACCAGGGAGGTCGAGGGCGGTCGCAACGTGCCGCAGACCCGGATCTGCAGGAACGGCGACTCCGTTTCGAGTTGAGTGCTGACGAATTCACCGGTCGCCGCGACGCCGGACGGCGTCCACGTACCATATGCTGGCAATCCACAGCGGTTTCCCAATGCGGGCGCGGCGCCCAGATGGAACGCCGGCAGCGTTGGGCCCGCTTCTGCCGCCAGAGCGAGCGGCGGCCGGATCGAATCGGGCAGCACCCGGCGCAGCGCCGGATCCGCCGCAATCTCGGTCGCGGCCAAGATGTCGCCGGTCGTCGCAGCCAACGCCGAACGCAGGGTCGAGGCATCGCCGGCAATCAGCGCCCGGCGCAGGTCCGCCGTGATCGGTGAGTCCGCGGCGGGGCCGGTCAGTACCGGCGCGCCATCGTCGCGGGGGTTGAACAGAGCGTTGCCCACCAAAATGGTCCAGAGCACGACCGCCACGAAGCGCTGCGTGCGCCGGGTTCGGTCGTCCGCGGGCCAGGCAGCAAGGCATGCGCCGTTGATGATGAGTCCGGTCGCGAGTACCGTGGCGACCGCCGGCGTGGTCACGGCGGGCACGGCCGCGAGCGCCGCCAGCAACGCCAGCGACCAGACCGCGAGGAGTGCCAGCGCCGGCGGCGGGGCCGCAGGGCGGGCGTGCAGCCAGCGGACGATGCAGATGATCGCCGGCGCCCAGACGATCGGCACCGACACGGCGTGGGCCAACTGCGAGGACGCAAGGGCAAGAAGCGCGGGGGAAAACGAGGCTGCCGGACCGGTCGCGCCGGAGCGATTGGCGATCAACCAAAGGCCGGCCGCCAGGAGCGCGCCGTTGCTCGCAAAAGTCGCCCGCAGGGGGCGCCAGCCCTGACGGTCGCGTGCCATGGCGAGGCCGCTCCATACCGCCAGCGCGGCGGCCGAGGCAATGCCGGCCGATGTCCCCAGGACGTTCAACGCGCCGCACCCGCAGCCGAGCCACCAAGCCCGCGACCGGGCGCGGGAGTTGCCCATCAGGCCCAGGTGGAGCAGCGAAAGTCCGACGAACCCGCCCGCCCACGCGCTGTCGGTGGTGAGGCGTGCCGCGGTCAATGCTGGCGTCGCGAGTAGACCGGTCGCGGCGACGGCCAGCATGGCCAACATCCGTCTCTCCAGTACGCGTGCAAGAACAAGGAAAAGCACACCGAGCGCCATCAGCTGGACGGCGACCGCGGCGAGGATCAGGAGGCGGTCGTCCCACTGCCCGTTAAGCGCCAACCAGCCGAGTTTCCAGACCCGCAGCCCCGGCGCGTGATCGTGCAGGAGAGCGTTCCATACGCCGAGCTTGCCGCTCAGCGCCGGCAGATAGACGTCACGGGCGTCGCGCGCCATCTCGGCTAGCGGGGGCAAGTCAGTGTCGGCGCGCGCAATCCGCCGCAGGCAGTCGGCTGCCAGCACCAACGCGAGCGCCGCCATCATTCCCGCGAATCCCGCATGCCCCGACCACCAGGCCCCCCTCCGGCGAAACCCAGAGGGGACAGACAGCGAATCGGCGGAGGCACCATCCGAACTCATGGCGGGCTGCGCGTACAGAATGAGGCGCGCTCCCAATGGAACCTCCCTCACGACCTGGCACAAGGCGGAATATTGGGGGCTCCGGCCCGGATTCGCGGTCCTCTTCGCGCCGTGGTTGTCAGCACCGGCCTGGGAAGCGCCACGGACGACCGACGTGCCGGTGAACGGAAGAAGGAACTCGTGAGGCATGCCCGCCACCGGCGGTACCTTCCGAGGGGTCTGACATGGTGAAACTTTGCACTTTGCAGTCTTATGCACGACTTGCCGATTCGCCGCGCGTACTCCAGCAACTTCCAAGCGATCACGTCAGCTACAGGCTTCCGGCAGGTTGCACCGAGGGCAACCTCAGTTTGACCCCTTTGGATCGTTCTTCTATCGCAGGCGGTCCGGACGCCAGTCACAGACTGGCTCTACGATGCAACTGCCGAGCTGCCCAACCGCCGTTTTTGTTTTGCCCGGCGGACGCTTTGGCCAACACTCGCCCTCCCATGAAAATCGTCCTCGCTTATTCGGGGGGCTCGACACCTCGGTCATCGTCAAGTGGCTCAAGGAGACCTATGACGCGGAGATCATCACGTTCTCCGCGGACATCGGCCAGGAAGAGGAGCTGAAAGGCCTGTCGCAGAAGGCCCGCAAGACGGGAGCCACGCGTCACCATACGCTGGACCTGGTGGAGGAGTTTGCGCGCGACTTCATCTACCCGATGGTGCGCGCCAATGCGATTTACGAAGGCCAATATTACCTCGGAACGTCCATCGCCCGCCCGCTGATCGCGAAGGCCCAGGTGGCGATCGCGAAACAGGAGCACGCCGACACCGTGGCGCACGGCGCCACCGGCAAGGGCAACGACCAATGCCGCTTTGAGTTCACCTATCTGGCGCTGGCGCCCGAGCTCGCGATCATTTCGCCGTGGAAGATCGATGCCTTCCGGCAGGAGTTTCCCGGCCGGGCCGAGAT
Organism: uncultured Verrucomicrobiae bacterium; assembly: GCA_963722225.1. Lineage (GTDB taxonomy): Bacteria > Verrucomicrobiota > Verrucomicrobiia > Opitutales > Opitutaceae > Fen-1467. The sequence goes on along the minus strand of CAVRNM010000127.1, from coordinate 1,027 downwards.
GATCGCCTATTGCCGGAAACACCGCATTCCCGTCGAGGCGTCGCTGAAGAAGCCCTATTCGATGGATCGCAACCTCCTCCATATCTCGTATGAGGCGGGGATCCTCGAGGATCCGTGGTTCGACCCGACGACCAAGGCCAACAAGGGCATGTTCAAACTTTCGGTTTCGCCGGAGGATGCGCCCGATCGCCCCGAGTATGTGGAGCTCGACTTCGTCAAAGGCGACTGTGTCGCCGTGAACGGGCGCAAGCTTTCGCCCGCCGGCGTGCTCCAAGCCCTCAATGCGCTGGGCGGCAAACATGGCATCGGGCGCGTGGACCTGGTCGAGAACCGGTTTGTCGGGATGAAATCGCGCGGGGTATACGAAACGCCGGGTGGCACCATCCTCGTGCATGCGCACCGGCAGGTCGAGTCCCTCACGCTGGATCGCGAGGTCATGCACCTGCGCGACTCGTTGATCCCCAAGTACGCCGAGCTCGTGTACTACGGCTTCTGGTTTGCCCCCGAGCGCGAGTGCCTGCAGGCGTTTGTGGACGAGAGCCAGAAGTTCGTCACCGGCACCGTCCGGCTCAAACTTTACAAGGGCAACGTCATCACCTGCGGGCGGAAATCGAAATACTCGCTGTACGATCCGCACGTGGCATCGATGGAAGGCGTCAAGAGCAGCTACAACCAGAACGACGCTACCGGTTTCATCCGGATCAACGGCCTGCGCCTGCGAGCCGCCTGGCGGCGCAAGGCGGCCCGAAGATCTGAGGGCGGCTTTTCCCCACCGCGCGACTTCGCCGCGATGTCGCGCGAGTCGCGTGACGATGCGAACCACCTGCTGCCGCTCGCGGCCAGGGCGTCTGCGGAAGGCCGGGAGTGGCGCCGGTCTGTGACCAGCGATTTCGCCAGTCGAAGACTAGAGGTTATCCAAAAACCCGCGAATAGACGTAGGGGCGCAGGCTCGCTGCGCCCATCTTCGAGGGCGCGCAAGATCGCGCCCCTACGAATCCGGTTCTCCCCTGGGTTTTCGGATAGCCTC
>CAVRNM010000126.1:0-5075 GCA_963722225.1 uncultured Verrucomicrobiae bacterium | reverse complement strand
ACGCATTGCTCCCGGGGCGTCCGTGGTTAAGGCGAATCCCCGCATCGTCGGGCAGTCCGAGGAGGGCGACGCGGCAGCCCGCCGGATCCTCGCGCCGGAGGGTGGCGGCAAACCGCCCGGGCGTGATCGGCGGCCAGAGGGCAGGCACGGTTTGCGGAATCGGGTGCATCGGAAAGGCGGGCCGACGGGTTACCACCGCATTGGCACATTCACGTGCAGACGGTCGGCGCAGTCCCGGGCCAGGGCGTAACCCGCGTCGACATGGCGGAAGACCCCGGTCATGGGATCATTGGTCAGCACGCGCTCGATCCGCCGGGCCGCCTCGGGCGTGCCATCGGCGACGACGACCTGCCCGGCGTGCTGGCTGAAACCGATGCCGACGCCGCCCCCGTGATGAAAACTCACCCACGAGGCTCCGCTGGCCGTGTTGACAAGAGCATTGAGAATCGGCCAGTCGCTGATCGCGTCGGATCCGTCCAGCATCGCCTCGGTCTCCCGGTTTGGGCTGGCGACGGAGCCGCAGTCGAGATGGTCGCGCCCGATCACGATCGGCGCGCCCACGCGGCCGTCGGCCACCATCTGATTGAAGAGAAGTCCGGCCCGGTGGCGCTCGCCGAGTCCCAGCCAGCAGATCCGCGCCGGCAGGCCCTGAAAGGCCACGCGCTCGCCCGCGAGCCTGAGCCAGCGGTGGAGGGGCTGGTTGTCGGGGAACAGTTCGATCAGAGCCCGGTCGGTGGCGGCGATGTCGGCCGGGTCGCCCGAGAGCGCCACCCAGCGGAACGGGCCGCGGCCGACACAGAACTGCGGCCGGATGTACGCGGGCACGAAGCCGGGGATGGCGAAGGCGCGCCGGCAGCCCTGGTCAAGCGCTCGCTGGCGGAGGTTGTTGCCGTAGTCGAAGGCGACCGAACCCCGGCGTTGCAGGGCGAGCATCGCCTCGACGTGGCGGCGCATCCCGGCCAGGCTCAACCGCTCGTAGCGGCGCGGATCGCGCCGCCGCAGCGTGCGCGCCTCGCGCAGGGTCCAGCCGGGTGGCACATAGCCGTTGAGCGGATCGTGGGCGCTCGTCTGATCGGTCAGCACCGCGGGGGTGATCCGCCGGGCGAGCAGCCGCTCGAGCAGCTCGACGGCGTTGGCCGCGACCCCAATGCTCCGCGCCGACGCCGAGGCCGCGTCGCGGACGGCCCGGTCGATCGCCCCGTCGAGGTGGGGCGCGATTTCGTCGAGGTAGCGATCGCGGACGCGCTTGAGCAACCGGGACCGGTCGACGTCTGCTATCAAGCAGGTGCCGCCGGCCATGGTCACGGCCAGCGGCTGTGCGCCGCCCATGCCGCCGCAACCCGCCGTGACGCAGAGCCGGCCGGCGAGCGATCCGCCGAAATGTTGCCGGCCCGCCTCGGCGAACGTCTCGTACGTGCCCTGCAGGATGCCCTGCGTGCCGATGTAGATCCACGAGCCGGCCGTCATCTGTCCGAACATGGTGAGGCCGCGGCGCTCGAGTTCGTCGAAGTGCGCCTGGGTCGCCCAGTGGGGCACGAGATTGCTGTTGGCGATGAGGACGCGCGGCGCGTCCTCCTGGGTGCGGACAATGCCCACGGGTTTGCCGGATTGGACGAGCAGCGTTTCGTCGGGCGCGAGCGCGCGCAGGGCGGCCACGATGGCGTCGTAAGCGGCCCAGTTGCGGGCGGCCCGGCCGCAGCCGCCATAAACGATCAGCTTCTCCGGATGTTCGGCCACCTCGGGATCGAGGTTGTTCATCAACATCCGCAACGCGGCCTCAATGACCCAGGTGCGGCAGGTCAACCGCGAGCCGCGGGGAGCGCGCACGACGCGAGGGGAAATGCGAGAGGAAGGCATGGACGTTAGAGAATTGGCCGGACGAGGGGCGCAAACGCACCGTCGCCGACGAGCTGGCGGATCGCTTCGATGTCGGGGGCGAGCGGCCGGTCGGCGGCAAGCCGTCGGACGCGGCGCCGGACCAGCGCATGCGCAGCCTCCACCGGCGCGGAGGAGCGGAGGGGTCGGTGTTGCTCGAGGCCCTGCGCGGCGCACAGCAGTTCGATCGCGACAACGGTGGTGGCAAGGTCCATGGCGCGTTCGGCCTTGGCGGCGGCGCGCGGACCGAAGGAGTTGTAGTCCTCCATTCCGGCGCAGGTGGAGAGGTTGGCCACACTGGCGGGCGAGGCGAGCCCGATGAGCTCGTTGCAGGCGGCCGCGGCGGTGTACTGGGTGACCATCAAACCCGAATGGAGCCCCGGCTTGGGCGCGAGAAACGGATGGAGGTGACTCTCGGGATCGAATGCGGAGATCAGGTGATAGATCCGGCGTTCGGAGATGCCCGCCACGTGGGCGAGGCCGATGGCCAGCTGGTCGAGCGGCAGCGCAACGGGCATGCCGTGGAAATTGCCCGCCGAGACGATGGCCGGCTGCGGCGGGCGGGCCCGGGAGAAGAACAGGGGATTGTCGGTCACGGCGCCGAGTTCCGCGGCGAGGGCGCGCCAGACCCCGTGAAGCGCATCGACCACGGCGCCGAGCACGATGGCGGCGCAGCGAATCGAGTACGGATCCTGCACCCGCGGGTCGTCCTTCACGTGCGACCGCACGATCCGGCTTCCGCGGATGAGGCGCCGCAGTTCGTGCGCCACCCGGCTGGGGCCCTCCTGGGCCCGCAGCACGAAAACCCGGGGATCGAGGAAGCTATCGGTGGCGCGGCACGCGTCGAGCGACATGGCGGTGGCGACGAGGGCGGCCGGCAGCAGGCGCTCCCACTGGCCGCGCAGCAAGGCCAGGCGCGCGGCCATGAGGTGGGTGCCGTTGATCAGCGCCAATCCCTCCTTGGCGGCGAGCTTGAGCGGACGCAGGCCGGCGCGGGCCAGGGCAGGGGCCGCCGCGACGGTCCGCCCGCGAACCAGGACCCGTCCTTCGCCCATGAGGGCAAGCGCAATGTGGGCCAGCGGAGCGAGGTCGCCGGAGGCGCCCACTGAACCGATTTCGGGAACCACGGGCGTCAGATCGGAATCAAGAAACGCCGCCAATTGCGCGATCACCGCGGGCCGCACGCCGGAATATCCCCGGGCAAGGGAGGCGGCGAGCAGCAGCATGGTGGCCCGCACCACCGGTCCCGGCAGCGGCGCGCCGGCGCCCGCCGCGTGGGACCGCACGAGGTTGCGTTGAAGCTGGTCCAGTCCGCTCTCAGGAATCCGGGTTCGGGCGAGCGCTCCAAAGCCGGTGTTGATCCCGTAGTGCGGGCGGCCGTCGGCAGTGGCTGCCAGCAGCGCCTGACGGGCGACGGCAAGGCGCCGGCGGGTGGTGGCGGCAAGGCTGACTTTGGCCTTGCCATGAGCCACTGCCCAGACAACGGCCGGGTCCAGCGGAAGCCCATCGAGAACGACGCGGGAAGGGGTGCGCATGGCAACACCGTGCGGAAAACGCGGTGGCGACGCAATCCGGGAGTAGCCCGCTTCAGTGCAGGGAGACGGTCGCGACGGCGAACGGCGCCAGCGTCAGCGTCCTGTTTGCCAGGTGGGTCGCGCGCGGCGGGTTCTCTCCGGTAGTGGTATCAACGGTCAGCAAGTCACCCCCTGCCGCCGACGCCGGCAACGTGAGATCAATCGGGCGGTTGCGTTTGTTGACCAGGAGCAGGATCCTTCCCGCGTCGGTGATGAATCCCTGTGCGAAGACATCGTTGCTCCCGTCGATCGTCGTCTTCACCAGCCGGTCGCCGGGATGGAAATGGTCGACGAGCAGCCGGAGCACCCAGTACCGCGCATTGGGCCGCGCATTCTTCCAGTCGATCATGGTGACGGTTGGAAACTGGCTCGGGTACCCGATCAGCTGTGATTCGCCGATGACGTCGATGCCCTGGCTGGCCAGGTTGGCGTAAAGGTAGGCAAACATCGCCCCCGATACGTTCCAATACGCGTCCGGGATTTCAGGAGGGGGACCCGTCAGTGACCCGGGATCGCCCGGAAGGATGGAGCCGATCTCGTTCGTGTCCGTCTTGGTCGACGGGGACAGCCGCTTCCGGATGAGCTCGATATAGCGCACCGTTACCAGAAACCGGTCGGCCTGGTCGAAGAAGGTGAATTGCCAGGTCGCCGGGGATTCGTTCGGCGCCGGCGTCGCGTAAAAATGATAGGAGATGTAATCCAGCGGGGTGCCAGGGCGGTGGTTGGCGGGATTCAGGAAGTGTTCGAGCCAGGCGCCGTTCTCGGAGGGCGCCTCCAGCGCGAGGCCCATGAACTGGGTCCGGGGGCTCACGGCGCGAATGGCCTGGACGATCGCGTCGTAACGCTCCGTGTACTGCCTTGGGGTCATCAGGTGCTCGAACTCAACCTCGTTCAGCACTTCCCATATTGGAAAATGATAGTGCAGCCCGGAGGTGTGCGTCTTTCCGTTCTCGTCGGTGAAGCCCCCGTTGGTGTACCAGCTGACCAGCCTCGCGTAGTACTCGCCCAGTTCCCTGCCGGTCGGGTCCCTGAGCTCCGTCCCCTGCGTATACTCCCAACCCAGTCCGTTCGGGTCCGCCGGGTAGGTCACGGGCTTGTCCGTCTTGAAGAGCCAGGCGGGGATGGTGCTGAAGTTCATCACCGTGGGAGCGTCCCCGGTGGCCTCGACGAAGTCTTTCACCATGGGGTCGATGAGGGAGAAATCCCACGAGGTTCCGGCGCTGGTGGGCGGCTCCAGCTCGGCGACGGCCAGACGCGGGTAGGGCAGCCAGGGGACAAAGCGCACGAAGTCCGCATGGATCGCCTTCAGGGCGGCGATGGAGCCGTCGTGCATGCTTGATCCGGGTCGGAGCATCGGGTTCACCACCACCTGAAGCGTCGGAGTCGACCTCGAGGTAGCGACTGTCTGTTCCCAGGACACCGACACCGTGGGTCCGGCCGGCATGACTTCGTCGGCCGCGAGCCGCATCGCCGCCAACAAGGCGAGGGCCGCCAGCGCCGCCCTAGAGACTATCCGAAGACCCGCGAATGAACGTAGGGGCGCAGGCTCGCTGCGCCCATCTTCGAGGGCGCGACAAGATCGCGCCCCTACGAATCCGGCTCTCCCCTGGGTTTTCGGATAGCCTC
>CAVRNM010000125.1:0-6791 GCA_963722225.1 uncultured Verrucomicrobiae bacterium | reverse complement strand
TTTTGTCGCGTACCTTGACCGATTTCGTGCTGGCTGGGAGGCCGATTTACCTCAAACGATGACTCCGTGACCCTCCCGGCCTTCACCGTGGTCAATGCCGTGGCCTTTTACCGCCAGGGCCGGTGGGAGGCACGGCTGAACTGCAACAATGTTCTCAATCACCGGTACCTCATCACCGCAGGAGAGGGTACGGATTACACCGGACAAACGGTGATGCCCGGAGCACCGATCAACCTGGCCAGCTCCGTCGTCTGGCATTTCTGAGCGCCAAGCCGACGGAGGCATTGGTGAACAATCGACAACCGGCCGACCACAGGAGGCTGTGCCGGCCGTTGGGATTTGCGGTTCTCGGCCCGCTGATCTTTCGGATTTGGCGTTTGGGATTTGGCCTTTACCGCGGCGGCCCCGCCGCCGCGGTCGCCAGCTGGCCACAGCCGGCGGCGATGTCGATCCCGCGCCGCTGGCGCACCGTGCAGGGCAGGCCGTATCCGGCGAGAAGGTCCTGGAAATAGCGCGCCGCGATCCGGTCCGAGGGGGCGCCTTCGTATCCAGCGGTTGGATTCAGTGGAATCAGGTTCACCTGCGCCGGCAGGCCGCGCAGGAGGCGGCCGACGGCGTGCGCCTGCTCCGGCGTGTCATTGCGGCCGGCGATGAGCGCCCACTCGAAAAAGATGCGCCGCTGCTGCTTCTCCGTGTAGTAACGGCAGGCCGCGATCAGCTCGTCGAGCGGCCAGCGGGCCGCGACCGGGACCAGGGCGGCGCGCTCCGCCTGGGTGGCCGCATGCAGGCTGACCGCGAGGTGGGGCGGGTTGGTCTCGTCGGCCAGGCGGATGATGCCCGGGATGACCCCCACCGTGCTGAGCGTGATCCGGCGGACGCCGACCGCCGGGCCGTGTTGGTCGCTCAGGATGTTCACCGCCCTCATCACCGCGTCGTAATTGTGCAGCGGCTCGCCCATCCCCATGAGCACGACGTTGCGCAGGCGCTCCTGGCCGGTCGTGGACGGGCCGGCGTGGGTTGTAGCCGGCCTCGCCGAGGCCGGACCGGGGTCAGCGACCCCGGCTACAGCAGAATCCAACGCCCCGCGGACCTGCAGCACCTGGGCCACGATTTCGCCCGGCGTGAGCTGGCGCGCGAAACCCATCTGCCCGGTGGCGCAGAATCCGCAGCCCATGGCGCAGCCGGCCTGGCTGCTGACGCAGGCGGTGACGCGCCCGGTGAAACGCATCAGGACGGTCTCAATCCGCCGGCCGTCGGCCAGTGCCAGCAGGTATTTGCGGGTAAAGCCATCGGTGCTGTGCAATTCGGAGACGACGGCCGGCCGGGCGAGGGAAAACTCCTGTTCCAGCCGGCGGCGCAGCCGGGCCGGCAATTCCGGCAGGGCGGCAAACTGCTCCGTTCCGTCGTGGTAGACGCCACTCCAGAGCCGGGCCGCATGCACCGGGCTGAAGCCCCACGACGCGATTTGCGCGGTGAGCTCAGCGCGGGTGAGGTCGTGGAAGCTGCGCGGTGCGCTGGACATGGACAGATGCGGACGAGCCTGCGCCAGATTCCTTCTGCTTCAAGCGTGACCTTGGGGGCATTGGTCCGAGCCGGCCTCATGCAGGTGAATCTGTAGGGCGGGGTCGCCGAACCCCGCCTCGTTATGGGAGGGGTGGCGGGGTTCGGCGACCCCGCCCCACAGCCATTCCGCAACGGCGCGATCATTCGGTCAGCAAGTCCAATTGCATGCTTGCGACCAAGAGGACCGGGTGCGTCTGCGCCGCCTATTCGTCCTGCTTGCTCTCGTAGATATGAACGCCGCGGGCGTCGTCGGCCCAGGTGGGCAGGCCTGCGCGCCGGCCCGCATGGAGGGCGACAATCTCCTCGCGGACTCGCGCGTCCCGGGCGCGGCTCATGATGCCGTTGAGGCCGGCATAAGCGATCGATTCGGGCGTGACCTGCAACTCCCGGGCGAGCCGTTCAATGGGGGCGAACTCCTCGCGATCGAGGTGGAGTTTGATGGTCGGATGCATGGTGCCTCCGGAGGTTGGGTGCGGCGCAATGGCCGCACCGGGGTTGGACTGCCAAACGGGATTCAAATGGCCGGCCCGTCGTCGGGATCGCCCGGTGGAGGCGGCGGAGCCAAAGGCGGCTTCGCCTCGGGGAGGGCGCCCTCTTTCTTGAGACGCTCGAGTTCGAGCGGGTGGTCCTCCTGCATCTCCCGTTCGGACACGCGGCCCGTCAGCCACGCGAGGTTCATGGGATAGACGTCGGGGTTGAAGATGACGAAGTAGAGGTGCCAGACGATGATGGCCAGGGTGGCGAGAATGGCTTCGTAAAAATGGACTGTCCGGGAGATATCAAACCCGAGCTTGGTAAGCAGTCCCATCGAGGTGTTCTCGAACCAGAGGATCACGCCGGTGATGCCCATGAGCATCGTGCCCCAGATGAGCGCCCAATACTCGGCCTTTTCCACGTAGCTGAAGCGGCCGAACTTCGGCTTGTCGGGCGTGAAGCCGAGATTATAGCGCAGGACCTTCCACGGATCCGTCACATCGCGCCAGCACGGGAGCAGATCGAGGAACAGCCGGCGGCCTTTCGGCGTCAACGCGAGGTACCCCGCGTGCCACAGCCCGGCGGCGATGAGCACCATCCCGGCCAGCCGGTGCAGCAGCGCCCGGGCGCTGAAGGCGCGGCTGCTGACGCTGCGGATCGCGACCACCCACCAGGCATCAGGATAATGCAGCATGAAGCCGGTCAGCACCAGCATGATGAAACTGAGCGCCAGCGCCGCGTGCTGCAGGCGTTCGTGCGCGGTCATGCGGAGATGCAAGCGATGCGGCAGCGGTTCCTCGGGGATGTCGCCCTTGTGCAGCGCAAGTTTGCGCAGCAGCTTCCGGATGAAATCGGAGACGTTGTGGAACGTCATCGCGCCGATCACCAGGAAGATCATGGCGACGTAGAAATTGGCGATCCAGTAGAGGAGCGGGCTGTCCGCGCGCTGGTCGGGACTGACGTGGACGCGGCCGACCGTGAACCGCTCGTTGGCGCCAGGGTGGCACTGCCCGCAGGTCGCCACGAGATTGGCCTTGTACACCGAAGACGTCGGATCGAGGGGAGATTTGATCGCGTGCGCGCTGTGGCAGCTGGCGCAGTTGACCACCTCGGCGGCGCCGCCGCGCGCCGACTGGCCGTGATAGCTGTCGGCGAAGGTCTGGACCGCGTCGGTGGCCATGCCGTATTTCTTCGCCACCCGGCCCGAGGCGTGGCACGAGGCGCAAACCTCCAGGGACATGTTGCGCGCGTAAACCGGTGATGACGGGTTGGTGTGGGCGAGAATGTCGTGCTCCCCATGGCAGTCGGTGCACACCGGCGAATCGAGGTTGCCCTGGCGCAAGGCCACGGCGTGGACGCTGAAGTTGTACTCAGCCGTCTGGCTCTTGTGGCAGCGCGCGCAGGTCTCGGGAATCCGCTGCTTGCTGACGTGCGAACCGGCCACCATCGCCTGGTTCATCTCGTGGCTGCCGTGACAATCCACACAGTTGGCGGCCTCCACCAGGCCCCGCTGCAGCGCCGCGCCGTGCACGCTCTTGTCAAATGAAGACACAAACTTCGCGCCCATGAGGGTCCGGGCTCCGACCTCGGATTTCTTGACGTGGCACGATTCGCAAAGGTTCGTCTGGGCCAGCTTGCGTCCGATCTGCAGCTTGTCTTCCGGACCGCCGGCCACCGGCAGGCGGTGACAGTCCAGACAAGCCGGCGCATCGGCCATCCCGCCGGCCAGCGCATGGCCGTGAGCCGAGGCCAGGAACTGGTCGCGGGCGGGCCGATGGCAGCGGCCGCACGAGTCGACCTGCCGGTTCCGCGCAAACGGGAATTCAGGCGACTTCACGGTCGCGACGGCGTGGGTGCCGTGGCAGGCCGTGCAGGCCGTGTCCTCGCCGCCGGCCGCCGGCGACTGGCCCAGTCGCGCGTGAAAGACATGGCGGCGGCCGGCGTCGTCATGACACGAGGCGCAATTGACCGGAGTCAGCGGCTGACGGTGCGGGAGGCTTTTGGCATCGAAGCCCTCATGGCAGTCGGTGCATTCCAGCGAGCGGTGGGCGGATTTCCCGAGGACGGCCGGATCGGCGAACAGCGACACGCTGTGGCCGTCCTGTTTCATGCTGCCCTTTGGATCGGTGTGGCAGGCGAGGCAGGCGGCGGTGGAATCGGCGGCGGAGTCTTTGGCTTTTTCCACCGGCGCGTCGGCGGCCAGGGCCAGCCTCAGGCTCAGGCCGCCGAGCACGATGAGCAGCCGCGGGACGGCCCGCCGCCGCGGCCGCGCCAGTTGCGCCCGGACCGGGCCCGGGGTCCCGGAACCCGGGGAGTGCCTCGGAGGGGCCGCCATCATTAAGGGATCTTTCCACCGTATCATCGTCTTGAATGCTACGGCCGGCCGGGACTGCCGGTAAAGCAAACCCGCCGCCGCTTCAGCAGATTGAACGGGACTTAATCGTGACCATAACAAAAGACGCCCATGGCTGCGCAAAATATGCCCATGATCTGTCAACCCATGCGGTGCCGGCTTCGATGGTTGCCGGTAGGATGGCGCGCGTTCTACCCTTGTTCCCCATGGCGCCAGGCCTGATTGCCCCGTTCCTGTCGCACCGGATTCGTCTGGTGCGGTGGCGCGCAGCGCTTGGGCTGGGACTCGTCGGGCTGGCGGCGGCGGGATCGCTGCGGGCTGGTCCGGTGACGCCGGCCGCGCCGGCGGCGAAGGCGAGCGCCGGCTGTCTCGAGTGCCACAGCGACGAGAAGCTGACGATGAAGAAGGCCGGACGCATGGTGCCGCTGTTCGTCAATCAGGCGGCGTTCGCCAGATCCGTGCACCGGACGCTCGACTGCACCGATTGCCATGATGGTTTTGATGGGGACAGCGTGCCGCACAAGAAGCCCCTGACGGCCGTCGATTGCGGTTCCTGCCACGAGAAGGAGGCCAAGCTCTACGCCACCAGCATTCACGGCATGAGTCACGCCATGGGCGCCTCGGGTGCGGCCACCTGCACCAGCTGCCACGGCGCGCATGAGATCGTGCCGGTCAAGCAGATCGATTCGCCCGTGTTCAAGCTCAACCTCCCGGAGACCTGCGGCAAATGCCACAGCAACAAGAGCCTGACCGACGAGTATCGCATCACCAACTCCCACGCGGTCGCGCAATATCGCGACAGCATCCATGGCCGGGCCTTGCTGCAGATGGGATTGATCGTGGCGCCGTCCTGCAACAACTGCCACGGCGTGCACGATATCAAGCGCAGCGTTGACGAGGACTCGCGCACCAACCACGCCAACATCGCCAAGACCTGCGGGCAGTGTCACGTCGGCATCGAGCAGGTCTACAACCAGAGCGTCCACGGGCAGTTGCTGGCGAAACACGACCCGCGCGGCCCGGTCTGCTCGGACTGCCACTCGGCGCACGAGATCGAAAAGCCCGCCAGCTCGCACTTTAAGTCCCTCAGCGACCAGCGCTGCGGCCGCTGCCACGAGGACCGGCTCGCCCATTACCGGGAGACCTACCATGGCAAGGCGATGGCCCTCGGGCGGCCGAACGTGGCCTCCGACGTCGCCGCCTGCTACGACTGCCACGGACACCACGACGTGTTCCCGGTAAGCGACCCCCGCTCGCGTCTGTCCAAAGAGCACATCCTCGGAACCTGCCAGCAATGCCATCCCGGCGTCAGCAGCCGGTTCACCACTTACCAGCCGCATGCCGATCCGCTCGACAAGGTGCACTATCCGTTGCTGAACAAAGTCTTCCTGTTCATGACCGCCTTGCTGGTCGGCACGTTTGGTTTCTTCGGCCTGCACACGCTTTTCTGGCTTTTCCGTTCGGTCTACCTGTTCCTCAACGACTCGAAGGCTTTCCGCGAGGCCCAGGTCCAGGTGCATTCGGATGACGAACAGTTCACCCGCTTCACGCCGTTCGAGCGCTTCTTGCATCTCATGGTCGTCACGAGCTTCCTGCTGCTCGTCATCACCGGCATGCCGCTGAAATTCTACTACACCGACTGGGCGAAGACGATCTTCAGTCTGCTGGGAGGCGCGGAAGTGGCGCGCTCGCTGCACCATTTCGGGGCGATCGTCACGTTCGCCTATTTCGTGCTTCATCTGGGCGAAATGGTGATCACTCTGTGGAGACAGCGCGCCTCCCTGCGCAGCTCCGCCACCGGTCGCCTTGAGCTGCGCCGGGGGTGGTCGGTGGTGTTTGGGCCTGACTCGATGGTGCCGTCATTCCAGGACTGGCGCGACTTCATCGCGCACCAGAAATGGTTCTTCGGCAAGGGTCCGCGACCGGAGTTCGACCGCTGGACCTACTGGGAACGCTTCGACTATTTTGCGGTGTTCTGGGGCATCTTCGCGATCGGCGTCTCCGGCCTGATCATGTGGTTCCCGAAGTTTTTCACCGGCTTCCTGCCCGGCTGGATCATCAACATCGCGCTGGTGGTGCACTCCGACGAGGCCTTGCTCGCCGCGGGCTTCATCTTCACCTTCCATTTCTTCAACACCCATTTCCGCATCGAGAAGTTCCCGATGGACACCGCGATCTTCTCCGGCCGCATCTCGAAGACGGAGATGCTGCATGAGCGGAAGCGCTGGTACGAACGCCTGGTGGCGGCCGGCCGGCTCGACAGCTACCGCGTGAAGGACGATTGGGAAGGCCGCAAGAAGATTGCCAAGGGTTTCGGCTTCCTTTTCTTCGGCACCGGGCTCGTCCTGCTCGGGCTCATCGTCTACGCGATGCTCTCGCGGCTGGGGCACTGAGCGGAGGC